>NZ_PREY01000001.1:0-477735 GCF_002959955.1 Burkholderia sp. BE12
GAATCTCGACGTCGAGCAGGTCATCGTCGGTCGCGATGCGCTTGCGGCTGGTGCCGTTGCGATGGTTCGTGCGGCCTGCCGGCTTGGCATCGCCCTTCTCGTAGCCGAGGTGGTGGGTCAGTTCACCACCCAGCGCGCGTTCGAAGATTGCCTTCTTGAGCGCCGCAAGCTGCTCGTTGATCGTCGCCCGATCCAGCGTGCCGGGTACCAGTTGCTTGATTAGTTCCGGGTCCAGGTTCAAGCCCTTGCCCGGTTCAATCGTCACTTCTTCCTTGCGTTTGCGTGGCATAAAGTGGCTCCTTGGCCATCAGTTTATGCCTCACACACAAACATTCGGATAGGTTCGATCGGATGCGAGCCGTTCATGCGATCCAATAGGCCCGATAATCCATACGTTTCCGTGATTTATCGCCACCCATGCCAAACCAATCCCCGGTACGCAAAACCATCCTCCTCATCGGCGCTTCGGGCCTGCTGGGCCGCGCGGTTGCCGCCTCGCTGGCGCGCGAATCGTCGCTGACCCTGCTCGCCACCATCCGGAACCCGCAAACCGCCGGCGCCAAATTGCTCGCATTGCCATCCGAAAGCATTGCCGAACTGGATGTCCTCGACCAGCCATCCCTCGAACGCGTTTTTGAAACCTGCCGACCGGCAGCGGTGATTCTCTGCGCCGCCGAACGCCGCCCCGACGTCTGCGAACGCGACCCGGCCGCGGCCCGCGCAATCAACGTCACCGCACCGGCCCGCATCGGCGCGCTCGCCGCGCGATACGGCGCATGGACGCTCGGCATTTCGACCGACTACGTCTTCGACGGCCGGGCCGCGCCCTACGGCGAAGATGCCGTCCCGAATCCGCTGAACATCTACGGCCGCACCAAACTGGAAGGCGAGGCCGCGCTCCTCGCCGCGTCGCCGCTGTCGTGCGTGCTGCGCCTGCCGTTGCTCTTCGGCCCGGTCGCCGACTGGAGCGAGTCGGCCGTCACGAGCCTCGTGCCGGCCGTCGTCGCGTCGGCGCGGCCGGGCGCCGACGCGGTCGGCATGGACGCATGGGCGATCCGTTACCCGACCTATACGCCCGACGTCGCGCAGGTCATCCGTGACCTGACGTTGCGCCATCTCGCGGGTGAATCGGTGACGGGCATTCGCCATTGGTCGAGCGAGGAGCCGATGACGAAGTACGACATCGCGCGGCGAATCGCCGCCGCGCTCGGCATCGCCGCGTCGCTCGCGCCGATCGACCAGCCGACCGACGCGACGCCGCGCCCGTACGACTGCCATCTGGACGCCGCGCGCGTGCGCTCGCTCGGGATCGATTACGCGACGCCGTTCGATACGGCGCTGCGGGCCGTGCTGCGCGATGCGCCGCAGTCGCCGTAGGATCGACACCCCGGGCGGCTCGCGGCGTCCCGCCGACATCGACGAGCCGATCCGCCGAGGATCGTACAGCCGTTCAACGCCCACTCAGGAGCCCGGCTATGCAACTGAAATGGCTCGAAGACTTCGTCGAACTCGCGCGCACGCGCAGCTTCACGCGCGCAGCGGAAAACCGCTTCGTCACGCATCCGGCGTTCGGCCGCCGCATTCGCTCGCTCGAGGAATGGGTCGGCACGCGTCTGATTGCACGCACGAAGCCGCTCGAGTTGACCGCGGCCGGCACCGTGTTCCTCGACGCCGCGTCGAACGCGCTCGACATTCTGCACGGTGCACGCACGCAATTGCAGGAGGCGTCGCCGGTGCTGGAAAACACCCTCCGGATCGCGACCGGCCGCACGCTGTCGGCGACCTTCTTCCCCGACTGGTACGACGAGACGGTTGCGCGCGCAGGCTTTTTCACGGCGACCGTGTCGACCGGCAGTGCGGAGGAAGCGATCCTGCAGTTGACGGCCGGCGAGGCCGATATGCTGATCGTCTATTCGAGCCCGCACACGCGGCTGCTGATCGATCGCGACCGCTTCGACTGGCTGTCCGTCGCACGCGAGGTGCTGGTGCCCGTCAGCGCACTCGATGCGCGCGGCAGCGCGCGCTACCGGCTGCCGGCCGGGCAGGCGCCGGTGCCGTGGCTCGCGTTCGCCCGCACGCTGACGCTGCGCGCGGTGCTCGCGCGCCATCTCGCCGAAATGCCGAACCGTCCGACGCTGCGGCCCGTGTACCAGGCCGATTCGTACGAAGCAATCCTCGCGATGGCGCGGCGCGGGCTCGGCCTCGCGTGGCTGCCGCAGCGGCTCGTCGCGGACGACGTGCGGCGCGGCGAACTCGCGATCGTCGGCGGCGCCGACTGGCAGATCGGCTTCGACGTCGCGCTGTACCGGCGCCGGAACGAATCGCATCCGGTCCTCGACGCGATCTGGCGCACCGCGCCGTCCCGCGACGACGGCGGGGCGCCAGCCGGTTGAACCCGCCGGCGGCTCGCGCGGCGCGCGATGCGCCGATCAGCACGATTGCGTGCCGAAACGGCACGAACGCACGCGCCGCGGTGCCTACACTCCGCGCTTGACTGGCCCGAACGGCCGCCGGCAACCGCCGCGCGCCGTCTTTCACAATCCTGACGGCCAGCATCAATGGAGGAGCACAGGCATGACCCGCAACCCGCACGCCGCGCAGCCGGCCCCGCACAATCCGTGGCGCGAGATCTGCGCCGCGAGCATCGGCAACGCGCTGGAGTTCTACGACCTGCTGATCTACGGCTATTTCGCGATCGTCATCGGTCAGCTGTTTTTCCCGACGCACGACGCGGCCACCTCGCTGTTGCTGTCGGTCGGCACGTTCGGCATCTCGTTCGTCACGCGCCCGCTCGGTTCGATCGTGCTCGGCAGCTATGCGGACCGCGCGGGCCGCAAGGCCTCGCTAACGATCTCGATCGGGCTGATGATGCTCGGCACCGCGATGATTGCGTTCGCACCGACGTATGCGCAAATCGGCATCGCGTCGCCGCTGCTGATCATCGTCGCGCGGATGCTGCAGGGCTTCTCGACGGGCGGCGAATTCGGCGCGGCGACCGCGTTCATGGTCGAGCAGGCCGACGCGAAGCGGCGCGGCTTCTTCGCGAGCTGGCAGATGTCGACGCAAGGGCTCGCGACGGTGCTCGCAGCCGGCGTGTCCGCGCTGCTGAGCCTGCTGCTGACGGCCGATCAACTGCATGCCTGGGGCTGGCGCGTCGCATTCGCGGTCGGGCTGCTGATCGGCCCGGTCGGGCTGTACATCCGCCGCAACATCGACGAACCGGCCGATTTCCGCCGGCTCGGCGAGGCCGGGCGCGCGAAGTCGCCGCTGCGCGACGTGTTCGTGCGCGATCGCGCGAACATGCTGCTCGGCGCGGGCGTGGTCGCGACGGCCACGGCGTTCAACTACGTGCACAAGCTGTACATGCCGACGTATGCGGTGAAGCAGCTGCATATCCCGGCCACGTCGTCGTATCTCGGCGCGGTCGTCACGGGGGCGATGCTGATGATCGCGGCGCCCGTCGTCGGGCACCTGTCGGATCGGTTCGGCCGCATTCGCGTGATGCTGATCGCGCTGATCCTCGTCGGCGTGACGACGTGGCCGCTGTTCGTGATCCTGAACCGCTATCCGAGCGTCGAAACGCTGCTCGCGGTGCAGGCGCTGGTCGGCTTGCTGATCGCGGTGAGCCTTGCGCCGCTGCCGGCGCTGCTCGCGGACATCTTCCCGACCAGCACGCGCGGCACGGGCCTCGCGCTGTCGTACAACTTCTCGGTGACGCTGTTCGGCGGCTTCGCACCGCTGATCGTGACCTGGCTGATCGACGCGACGCACAACAAGCTGGCGCCGAGTTTCTACGTGATGGCGACGGCCGTGCTCGGCATCACGTCGGTGATTTCGCTCGGCCGCCGGATGCGCGGCGCGGCGGCCGGTGCCGCGACGACGACGCGCGCGACCGAGGCGTGATGCGCCACGCACGTACCCGATTCCGGCGTGACCGGCCCGCGCCGGCCGCGCCTTTTCCGAACCCTGACGAATCCTTCCGACATGACCACGCTTGAAGCCATCCGCGCCGCGCTGCCGGCCTATCCGATCGAAGTGGCCTTTCCCGACATCTCGCGCTGGCACGCGGGCAATACGGGCATCGACTATCTGCACACGTTCGACAGCGGCAAGCCCGGCAAGCACGTGATGATCCTCGCGCTGACGCACGGCAACGAAGTCAGCGGCGCGATCGCCGTGGACGCGCTGCTGGCGGCCGGCCTGCGGCCGGTCGCGGGCCGGCTGTCGCTCGGCTTCGGCAACGTCGGCGCGTACGAGCACTTCAGCGCGGAGAACGCCGACGCGACGCGCTACCTCGACGAAGACATGAACCGCGTGTGGACGCCGGCCGCGCTCGACGGCACGCGCGACAGCCGCGAGCTGGCGCGTGCGCGGGCGATGCGGCCGCTGCTCGACACGGTCGACCTGCTGCTCGACATTCATTCGATGCACGAAGCATCCGCGCCGCTGATGATGACGGGGCCGCTCGAGAAGGCGATCGCGCTGGCGGCCGCGCTCGGCACGCCGGAGCACGTGATCGTCGATCGCGGCCATGCGAACGGCACGCGGCTGCGCGACTACGGCGGCTTCGGCGATCCGGCGAGCGCGAAGAACGCGCTGCTGATCGAGACGGGGCAGCACTTCGCCGCGAGCGCGCGCGACGTTGCGCTCGACAGCGCCGCGCGCTTCCTGCTGCAGGCAGGCGTCGTCGCGCGCGACGATGTCGCGGCGTTCCTGACGCAAGCCGCGCCGGTCCGGCAGAAGTTCATCGAAATCACGGAGCCGGTCGTCGCGCGTTCGATGGATTTCCGGTTCTCGCAGCCGTTCACCGGGCTCGAAGTGATCGCGAAGGCAGGCACCGAGATCGCCCGCGACGGCGACGACGCAATCGTCACGCCGTACGACAACTGCGTGATCGTGCAGCCGTCGATGCGCCATCTCGGCGTGAACGTCACGATGATGCGGCTGGGGCGGCTGCTCGAACGCTGAGTCGGGCCGCCAGGCGCCGGCCCGTACCGGCAAGCTGTCGTCAAAACCGGCCCCGGACGGCGCACCGCGGCCGACCGCAGATGTCCGTCCCGGACGAGCCGGCGGAAATCGACGCGTGTGAGAGACGCCGAACGACCAACCCGTCCGGCGATCGAATTCGAAATTTGTCTAGTCATCCTTGAGATTCGGCCGCTCGAATTGCACCAAACGTGTGCCGGAATTCCCCGTAACGATGCACGCCGGACCCCTGAAATTAGGGGATTTCCCGCGTTTACCCGGTTTTTATTGATCGCCGCTTGTCTCGCTGTTTTTCTTCTTGCATGCTTGTATAGACAAATTCCTGAGGCGGCTTGCTGCACCGAAGGGATGGCGAACTTCAACGCAAGGAGAAATCTCGTGAACGGCAAGCGCATCAAGTGGGCAATCAGGGCGATCGGCGTCATCGCGGCCGCGGCGGCAACGCTTGCGGCACCGGTGCAGGCAAAGGAATGGAAGACGGTGACGGTCGCGCTGGAAGGCGGCTACGCGCCGTGGAACCTCACGCTGCCGGGCGGCAAGCTGGGCGGTTTCGAGCCGGAACTGCTCGCCAACGTGTGCGAGCGCGTCAAGGTGCAGTGCAACATGGTCGCGCAGGACTGGGACGGGATGATTCCCGGCCTGCAGGCCGGCAAGTTCGATGTCCTGATGGATGCGATTTCCATCACGCCGGAGCGTGAAAAGATCCTGCTGTTCTCGCGTCCGTACGCGGCGACGCCGGCGACGTTCGCCGTCACCGATACGAAGATCCTGCCGAAGGCCGCGCCCGGCGCGCCGATCGTCAAGCTCACGGGTGACGCCAACGCGGACAAGCCCACCGTCGACACGCTGCGCAAGCAATTGAAGGGCAAGACGATCGGTATCCAGTCGGGCACCGTCTACACGAAATTCATCAACGACAGCTTCAAGGACATCGCGTCGATTCGCGTGTACAAGACGTCGCCCGAACGCGATCTCGATCTGGTCGCCGGGCGCATCGATGCATCGTTCGACGACGTCACGTACTACGCGGCGAACAACGCGAAGAAGGACAACGCATCGATCGTGCTCGCGGGGCCGAAGCTCGGCGGCCCGATCTGGGGGCCGGGCGAGGGGCTCGCGTTTCGCAAGCAGGATGCCGACCTGAAGACGAAGTTCGATACGGCGATCGCCGCGGCGCTCGCGGACGGCACCGTGAAGAAGCTCGCCGACAAGTGGTTCAAGACCGACGTCACGCCGTAAGCGCGCGTTCGGGCGCCGCCGCGTAAGTCGCCTGACGACGCGCGGCGGCACGCATCCAGCGGATTCACTCAACGCATGCCGGGAGGCACGCATGGCGATTCTTGAAATGCTCGGCTTCGGATCCGAAGGCTGGGGCGGTGTGCTGCTGCTCGCCGCCCTGATGACGGTCGCGCTGACGCTTGCCGCGCTCGCGGTCGGCGCGGTGATCGGCGCGGCGATCGCGGCTGCGAAGCTGTCGCGCTACCGCACCGCCCGCCTGCTCGGCGATCTGTATACGACGGTATTTCGCGGCGTGCCCGAACTGCTCGTCATCTATCTGTTCTACTTCGGCGGTTCGACGCTCGTGACGACCGTCGGCCAGTGGTTCGGCGCGGAAGGTTTCATCGGCGTGCCGCCGTTCGTGATCGGCGCGCTCGCGGTCGGGATGATCTCGGGCGCCTATCAGGCCGAGGTATATCGCGCGGCGGTGCTCGCCGTGTCGAAAGGCGAGCTCGAAGCGGCGCGCGCGATCGGCATGCCGCGCGGCATGGTGCTGCGGCGCATCCTGGTTCCGCAGGTGCTGCGCTTCGCGCTGCCCGGTATCGGCAACGTGTGGCAACTGAGTCTCAAGGATTCCGCACTGATCTCGGTCACGGGTCTTGCCGAGCTGCTCCGCACGAGCCAGATCGCAGCCAGTTCGACTCACCAGTACTTCGTGTTCTTCGTCGCGGGCGGCGCGTTGTATCTGCTGATGACGGGCTTGTCGAACCGCGTGTTCAACCGGGCGGAAGCGATCGTCGGCCGGTCGTTCCGCCGCAATTTCGCGCGCAACTGACGGAGAACGAGCATGTCCATCGATTTCGCTTTTCTCCTCGATACGCTGCGCCAGCTGCTCGCGGCCGTGCCGACCACGCTCGGTCTGTTCTTCGCATCGCTCGTGCTCGGCGGCCTGCTGTCGCTCGTGATCGTCACGATGCGCGTGTCGCCGCGCTGGCTGCCGAACCGCTTCGCGCGTGCCTACATCCTCGTGTTTCGCGGCTCGCCGCTGCTGATCCAGATGTTCCTCGTGTATTACGGGCTCGGCCAGTTCGGCGTGATCCGCGAGAGCTTCATGTGGCCGGTGCTGCGCGAGCCGTACGTATGCGCGGTGCTGTCGCTTGCGCTGTGCACCGCCGGCTACACGGCCGAAATCCTGCGCGGCGGGTTGATGGCCGTACCGGTCGGGCAGATCGAGGCCGGGTATTCCATCGGCCTGTCGGGCTTCTCGCTGCTGCGGCGCGTGATCGGCCCGATCGCGCTGCGCCAGTGCCTGCCGGCGTACTCGACCGAGGCCGTGCTGCTCGTCAAGTCGACCGCGCTGGCGAGCCTCGTCACGGTGTGGGAAGTGACGGGCGTCGCGCAGCAGATCATCCAGCAAACCTACCGGACGACCGAGGTGTTCGTCTGCGCGGCCATCATCTACCTAGGCCTGAACTTCATCGTCGTGCGTCTGCTCGGCGCGCTCGAATGGCGGCTCTCCGGGCACCTGCGTGCGCCGAAGCCGTCCGGTGCGCCCGCCGCGGCGACGCGCAATCCTCAGCGCGCCGCATCCTGAGCGTCCCCGTCCTTTTGAAGAGAATCCGATGAACACCCCTGCTCCCGTTGCGCTGTCGGTCAGAAATATCCACAAGTCGTTCGGCGATCATCATGTGTTGAAGGGCATTTCGCTCGATGCGCACGAGGGTGACGTCATCTCGATCCTCGGCGCGAGCGGATCGGGCAAGAGCACGTTCCTGCGCTGCCTGAACCTGCTCGAGACGCCCGACGACGGCTCCGTCGCGCTCGCAGGCGAAGAACTGGCGATGAAGCGTGCACGCGACGGCAAGCTGCATCCGAGCGACCGGCGCCAGGTCGACCGGATCCGCTCGCAGCTCGGCATGGTGTTTCAGAACTTCAACCTGTGGTCCCACATGACGGTGCTCGACAACCTCGTCGAGGGGCCGCTGCGCGTGCAGAAGCGCAGTCGCGCGGAAGCGGTGGAGGAGGCCGAGGCGCTGCTCGCACGCGTCGGCCTCGCCGACAAGCGCGGCTACTATCCCGCGCACCTGTCGGGCGGCCAGCAGCAACGTGTCGCCATTGCCCGCGCGCTGGCGATGCATCCCAAGGTGATGCTGTTCGACGAACCGACGTCGGCGCTCGATCCCGAGCTGGTCGGCGAGGTGCTGCGCGTGATGCGCTCGCTGGCGGAGGAAGGGCGCACGATGCTGGTCGTCACGCATGAAATGGGGTTTGCACGCCACGTGTCGAATCGCGTGATGTTCCTGCATCAGGGTGAGGTCGATACGGACGGAACGCCCGACGAAGTGTTCGGCGGGCAGACCTCCGAGCGCTTCCGGCAATTCGTGTCGAGCCATCACGACCGCACCGCGAACTGAGGCTGCCATGACCGTATTCCGTGGGGCGCGGCCGCTCGACTGGCGACAGGTCGCGGCCGTGGCGGCCGGCGAGCCGCTGGCGTTGGCCGACGATGCGCGCGTGCGCGTCGTCGCCGCTCGCGAACTCGTCGACGAGATCGTCGCGCGCGGGATTCGCGCATACGGCGTCAATACCGGCGTCGGCGCGCTATGCGACGTGATCGTGTCGCCGGCACAGCAGAGCACGCTGTCGCACAACATCCTGATGAGTCACGCGGTGGGCGTCGGCATGCCGCTCGGTGCAGCCGAAACGCGCGCGATCATCGCGGCCGCGATCAACAACTATGCGCACGGGCATTCGGGCGTCCGCGCCGACGTCGTCGAACAGCTCGTCGCGCTGCTCGAGCACGATTGCCTCCCCGAAGTGCCGGCGCACGGCTCGGTCGGGTATCTGACCCACATGGCGCACGTCGCGCTCGTCTGCATCGGGCACGGCCATGCGCGCCATCGCGGCGAACGCCTGCGCGGCGACGAGGCACTGCGGCGCATCGGCCGCGAACCGCTGGTCCTCGGCGCGAAGGAAGGGCTGAGCCTGGTCAACGGGACGCCGTGCGTCACGGGGCTGGCGGCGTTTGCGCTGGCCCGCGCCGAACGGCTGCTCGACTGGGCCGACTGGATCGCGGCGATGAGCTTCGAGAACCTCGGCGGGCAACTCGCCGCATTCGATCCGGCTTCGCTCGCGCTGCGGATTTCGCCCGGTATCGGGCAGGTCGGCGCCCGTTTGCGTGCACTGCTGGCGGACAGCGGCATGCTTGCCGCGGCGAGCGGCCGGCATACGCAGGATCCGCTCAGCCTGCGCACGATTCCGCACGTGCATGGCGCGGCGCGCGACGTGTTCGACGTCACGGCAGAGGTCGTCGACCGCGAACTCGCGTCCGTCACCGACAATCCGATCGTGGCCGGCACGCGAGAGGCGCCGGCCGTGCATTCGCAGGCGCACGCGGTCGGCGCGGGCATCGCGCTCGCGATGGACAGCCTCGCGGCGGCGATGGCTCAGGTCGCGGCGATCGCCGAGCGGCGTCTCGACCGGCTCGTGAATCCGCTCGTCAGCGGGCTGCCGGCGTTTCTTGCCGCGCCGGGAGGCAGTTGTTCGGGGTTCATGATCGCGCAGTACACGGCGGTCGCGCTGGTCGCGCAGAATCAGCGGCTTGCCGCGCCGGCGAGCCTCGACGGCGGCATCACGTCGGGGCTGCAGGAAGATCACCTGTGTCATGCGACGCCGGCCGCGCTGAAGGCGCTCGACATCATCGAGAATACGACGCGCGTGCTCGCGATCGAGCTGCTGGCCGCCGCGCAGGCGTGCGACCTGCAGCCGGACGAAACGGGGCGGGCCGCGGCGACCGACGCGCTGTGGCGGCATGTGCGCGCACGCGTGCCGGCGTATCACGACGACCGGCCGCTCGCGGACGATATCGCGATCGCGACCGGCATCGTCGCCGGTGTGCCGCCGTCGTTGCAGTGACGACGATCGAGGACGGGCCGATCTCCCAACATTCATTCGGTCGAGGGCGCATGAGCGAAACGGAACGCAAACTTTCCGCGCGGCCGGCGAAGGCGTCGGCCGACACCGTGCCGGCGCGGGCATTGCCGGCCTATCAGCAGATCAAGCGCTACGTCGTCGAGCGGATCGCGAAGGGCGACTGGAAGCCCGGCGGCGCGATCCCGACCGAGGCCGAACTGGTCAAGGAATTCGGCGTGGCCCGGATGACGGTGTCGCGCGCGCTGCGCGAACTGACGGCCGAGCGCGTGCTGACGCGCATTCAAGGGGCCGGCACGTTCGTCGAGCGCCGGCATTACGAGTCGACGGTGCTGGAGATCCGCAACATCGCGGACGAGATCGCGGAGCGCGGCCATCGGCACAGTGCGCGCGTGCTGCTGATCGAGCGCAGCGTCGACCCGGACGCGATCGATGCGCTCGGGCTGCGCACCGGGCCCGTGTTTCATTCGCGCATCGTGCATTACGAGGAGGACGAACCGATCCAGTTCGAGGATCGCTACGTCAATCCGGCCTTGTTTCCCGCGTATCTGGAGCAGGACTTCACGATCGAGACGCCGAATCATTACATGGTGCGCCTGGCGCCGATCCAGCGTGCGGAGTTCCGGATCTACGCGGAGAAGCCCAATGCGCAGGTGCGTCGGCATCTCGTGATGGAAATCGGTGAGCCGTGCTTGCTGCTGCGACGCCGCACGTGGGTCGGCGAGCAGGTCGCCACGTCGGTCAGGCTGTGGCATCCGGCGTCGCGGTTTCATCTGGCGGGCAACATGTAGGGAAGCGAGATGGGTCAGCGCTGAGCGGACCGTTTGCCGCTTCAGTCGGCGATGGCCGGTGCCTCCGCATGGATCGGGATGGCGCAATGCCGTACCTGCATCGAAAGGCGATACACTGCGCGGGTTCCCGATTCGGTCGGGAGCGTCGGGCAAACGAGCGACCGCATCGCGGCGCCGGCGCGCATCGCGCATCGTCCGGCTCGATTTGACACCTGGCGTCGCCGGCCGTTAAAGTCGCCGACGCGGGGCGGTGGGTCAAGCACACGCCCGGAACAGGCAGCCGATGTTCCAGGACTACGGGGCTACCCCGTGGATCAGATCGATACGCCGATGCGTCGCAAGCGCGCAAGTTGCGCGTTGCGCAACGACGGCTCTCGCAGCACCAGCCACGTTGACTCATCGTCCCGCCTCCCTTTTCCCATGCACTCATCCCTGCGCGACACCACCCGCACGATTGCCGAGGCGATGCTCGCCGGTCCGCCCGAACGCGACGGCGTCGTCGCCCGGCTGGCCGCCGTGCTCGGCGAAGCGTCGCCGTGGACGCACGAATGCGCGAACCTCGCGCTCGCGCGCTTCGGCACGAACTGGGCCGATACCGATACCGACGTGCTCGCGGCGGTCCTGGCCGAGGCGCCCGCGTTCGTGCGCGCATGGTATGGCGACCGTCGGCCGGCGGTGATCCGCATCGTGCGGCGGCCGCTGGTCCAGCGACCGTTGCCGGCGCCGCTCGCCGGCTGCGACGTGCCGCAATGGCCAACGCCCGGCGATCTCGCCGGCTGGCTCGGCGTGAGCGCGCCGGAACTCGACTGGCTGTCCGATCACTGGCGCGTCGATGCGCGCGGCAGCGCGACGCCGCTGCATCACTACACGTACGTCGCGGTCGACAAGCGCAGCGGCGGGTGCCGCCTCGTCGAAATCCCGAAGGGGCGGCTGCGCGAAGCGCAGCGCCGCATCCTGCACGGGCTGCTCGATCGCATTGCGCCGCACGGCGCGGTACACGGTTTTCGCAAGGGGCACGGGATCGTGTCGTTCGCGGCGCCGCATGCGGATCGCGATGTGGTCGTGCGCTTCGATCTCGCGGATTTCTTCGTGTCGGTGCGCGCCGCGCGCGTGCATGCGTTGTTCGCGACGCTCGGGTATCCGGCCGAAGTCGCGCGTGCGCTCACCGGGCTGTGCACCAATCGCGTGCCGTCGGCGCGGCTGCTCGCGCCGGACCTGCGCGACCGGTTCGACTGGATCGGCCGCCAGCGCTACCGCGAACGGCATCTGCCGCAGGGTGCGCCGACGTCGCCGGCGCTCGCGAACCTGTGCGCGTTCCGGTTCGACATGCGGCTGGCCGCGCTCGCGCGTTCGCTCGATGCGACCTACACGCGCTATGCGGACGATCTCGCGTTTTCCGGCGGCGGCGCGCTCGCGCGCGACCTCGAGCGGTTGCAAGTCCGGGTCGCCGCGATCGCACTCGAGGAAGGCTTCGCGCTGCACTTGCGCAAGACGCGCGTGATGCGGCGCGGCACGCGCCAGCAACTGGCCGGCGTGGTCGTCAATCGTCATCCGAACCTGGCGCGCGACGCGTTCGATCACCTGAAGGCCATCCTGACCAACTGCATCCGGCGTGGCCCGGCGTCGCAGAATCGCGACGCGCATCCGGATTTCCGTGCGCATCTGGCCGGACGCGTCGCGCATGCGACCGCGCTGAATGCGGCACGCGGCGCGAAGCTGCGCGCGCTGTTCGACCGGATCGCGTGGGAAGCCGACGGCGCGGACAGCTGAACCGTCGGGCCCGCATCGACGCCGGCCGGCGACTTCTGCATCGCGACGCCGCGCACTGCTATCATTCGCGCCATGCCGCACCCGTGCCTGGTGCGGCGATCACCTGCCGCCGCCGTCCGCCCGGTGCATGCGTACGCGGCGTGCCGCCCATTGCCGGCCTGGTCCTGTCTGTCAGTGACGCACGACGTCGTTTAGTGCGCATCGCGCAAATCATGCCGGCTCAGGTGGACGATTCACCTATTTGACAGCCCCGATCGGCGGAACTTCGTGGTAGGTTCGGCCATCGGAGCTTTTTGCAAAAACATGCCCAAAGAGGATGAATACATGACCCAGGCCCTGCAGGAACTCGAAGCACAACTTCGGGACCTGAACATCAAGCTGTCAGAGGCGAAGCAGAAGGAGAAGCAAGCCGCGCTCGCGGCCTTCAAGGAACAGGTCGAGTTGTTGGGAATTTCGCAGCAGGAAGTGCTGAGCGCGCTCGGCTACATCGTTCAGCGCAAGCGCAAGGCGCCTGCCAAGTACTACGATCCGTCGACCGGCCGCTCATGGTCGGGGCGCGGCCCGCGGCCGAAATGGCTCGACGGCAAGGATCTCGAAGCGCTCGCCGTCGACCGCGAGGCCAAAACCTGGTGGCCGGGGGACGATCAGGGCTGAAGCCCGCGCCGCAGGGCCATCCGGCGCCGTTTGGTTCGCGCCGGCGGCTCGGCCGGCAATCCCCCGCCAGCCTGCAGTCTTGCATCCGGTGTCCGGCCTGATCGCGACATCGCCGGCCTTGCCGCCGCACCGGATCCCCGTTTCCCTTTCTCCTTTCCACGCGTTGCTCGCCAGCCGTCCGGCCAGCGCGGGCCGACGCGCGCGCCTCGGTCGTTCGCCGGCACAGGCCTTAGAATGTCGCCGGACATTCGTGGCAGGACACCATGGCAGCAAACATGAAATCTTCGGCGCTCGGCGGCCCGTCGGCCCCGCGCGTGGAGCAGGTCGGGGCGTACGCGTGGAAAGCGCTGGCCGGATCGGCGATCGGCTATGCGATGGACGGCTTCGACCTGCTGATCCTCGGCTTCATGCTGCCGGCGATCACGGCGGCGCTGCACCTCACACCCGGGCAGGGCGGCGCGCTGGTCACGTGGACGCTGATCGGCGCGGTCGCGGGCGGCATCGTATTCGGCGCGCTGAGCGACCGCTACGGGCGCGTGCGCGTGCTGACCTGGACGATCCTGCTGTTCGCGATCTTCACCGGCCTGTGCGCATTCGCGCAAGGCTTCCAGGATCTGCTCGTCTATCGCACCATCGCGGGCATCGGCCTCGGCGGCGAGTTCGGGATCGGCATGGCGCTCGCGGCCGAAGCGTGGCCGGCCGGCAAGCGCGCGCGCGTGTCGTGCTACGTCGCGCTCGGCTGGCAGGCCGGCGTGCTGCTGGCCGCGCTGCTGACGCCGTTTCTGTTGCTTCACATCGGCTGGCGCGGCATGTTCGTGGTCGGCGTGTTGCCGGCGCTGCTCGCCTGGGCGATGCGCAACAAGCTGCACGAGCCCGAAGCGTTCGTGCAGCGCGCGGCGCAGCCGAAGTCCAACGCCTTCCGCATGCTCGTCGCCGACGGCCGCACCGCGCGCACGAGCCTCGGCATCGTGATCCTGTGTTCGGTCCAGAATTTCGGCTACTACGGAATCGTGATCTGGCTGCCGACCTTCCTGTCGAAGCAGATGGGCTTCTCGCTGACGAAATCGGGACTGTGGACGGCGGCGACCGTCGTCGGGATGATGATCGGCGTCTGGGTGTTCGGCCAACTGGCCGACCGCATCGGCCGCAAGCCGACGTTCCTGCTGTACCAGCTCGGCTCGGTCGTGACGGTCGTCGCGTATGCACGGCTGTCGGACCCGACGGCGATGCTGTGGGCCGGCGCGCTGATGGGCATGTTCGTCAACGGGATGGTCGGCGGCTACGGGACGCTGATGTCGGAAGGCTATCCGACGGCCGCACGCGCGACCGCGCAGAACGTACTGTGGAACATCGGCCGCGCGGTCGGCGGCTTTGGTCCTGTCGCGGTCGGCGCGCTCGCCGCGCGCTACTCGTTCCAGACGGCCATCGCGCTGCTCGCCGGCCTCTACGTGCTCGACATGGTCGCGACGCTGTTCCTGATCCCCGAACTCAAGGGCGTCGAGCTCGAATGAGCGCGATGCGCGCCTGCGCCGCCACGATTTCACCGGAAACCACGATGCAACGGAACAACAGGACGATCGGCGTGATGGGCTCGGGCAAGGAGCCGTGGCTCGCGTTTTCGGAGCCGCTCGGCGCGTGGCTCGCGCAGGCCGGGTTCAACCTGCTGACGGGCGGCGGGCAGGGCGTGATGCTGGCGGTCGCGCGCGCGTTCGCCGGCGTGCCCGGTCGGGCTGGCCGATCGATCGGCATCCTGCCGACGCAGGCCGATCCGGTCGCGGGCTTCGTGCCGCTCGACGGCTATCCGCATCCGTTCGTCGACATTCCGGTCCTCACGCCGCTGCCGCGCCGGGAACCGGGCGCGGCTCCGGACACGATCAACCGCAACTATGTGAACGTGCTGAGCAGCGACCTGATCGTCGCGCTGCCGGGCGGGCACGGCACGGCCGAGGAAATTGCGCTCGCGCAGCGCTGGCGCAAGCCGCTCGTCTGCTTCGGGCCGGACGGGGCGTTTCGCTCGCTTGCCGCGGACGCGGTGTGCACGTCGTCGCTCGACGACGTGATCCGGTTCGTGGCAGACGCGTTTTCGGCGGAGCAGGCGCAGGCGCTGCGATAGGTCAGGTCGCGCGATCGGCTTCGATCGCAGGCGTTGCGGCCTCCACGCGCCACTGCCGGTGCTTAGCGCCGCCGGTCGTCCAGCAGGTCGAGCACCTGCGCCCAGTCGAACGGCAGCAGTGCGGCATAGTCGAGGCCACGTTCGGCCATCCTGTCGACGAACCGATCCTGCACGCGCGCGCACGCGTCGCTCATCTCCGGTGCGATGCCGCCTTCGCGTAGCGTTTCGGCTACTTCGCGCATTTCCGCCGCGCGCCGGCGGCCGTGCTCGGCAACGCGGCCGATCAGGTAGCCGGGCAGGTCGGGCGACGTCGCGAACCGGTCGAAGGTCTGCCGCAACGATGCGAGCACGAGCGCATCGGCCCCGTACGCGCGGGCGGCGCCCAGGCATTCGACGGTCAGCGCCTCGATGCCCTTGATCATCACGCTGCGGCACATCTTGGCCGCCGACGCGACGCCGACCCGGGGCGATACGGCCCGCGCGTTGAAGCCGAGCGCTTTCAGTTCGTGCGCGACCGCTTCGGCCTGCGGGCCGCCCAGCAGCATCGGCACCGCGAGCCCGTCAGGCGGCACGGGCGCCATCACGGCCGATTCGACATAGCGGCCGCCGGCGGCTTCGATCAGCCGCTGGCCGTGCAGCTTCAGCGCGGGCGACACCGAGTTGATGTCGATGAAGGTCTGGCCCGGCCGGATGCACGCGGCCACGGCTGCGGCGACGTCGGCATCGGACGATGCGGTGACGGCGGAGACGATCCACCGCGCATCGCGGATCGCGTCGGCGACGCTCGGCGCGGCCTGCACGTTCAGGCGTGCGGCCTTGTCGCGCATCGCCGGCGCGGCGCGCGCGTCGTCGAGTTGCCGGTCGTACATCGTCACGCGCAGATTCCGCGCGGCCAGCGCACCGCCGAGCAGGCCGCCGGCCTCGCCGAATCCGATGAACGCGAGCGTCGATTCGTTCATGCGTGTCGCTCCTTCAGAACCTGGGTCGGGCAAAAGCCGTGTCGCGCTCGCAACGTCGGTATCCGGGTCGTTGATGACGCTATCGAGAATCGACGCCGCGCCGATCGGCCGGTGCTGGATATTGTCGGCTGACGGCCGGCGCCCATGCAATGTGAACCCGCCGCTCCGGTCATGCGCTTTCTTTATCGCGCGACGGTTGCGTGCGGCGAGCGCGCGACTTCGGTCGCGACGATCCGGATCGCGTCGATCAGCGCACGCGCGGCCGGCGACGGCGGGCTGCCGGTGCGCGTCATCAGGCCGATATCGCGCGTCGTCTCGCGCATCGGCGCGACGTCGAGGACGGCCAGCAGCCCCGAGTCGCACTCGTAATGCAGCTGCTGCGCGGACAGTACCGCGAGCATGTCGGTGTGCAGCAGCAGGCCGCGGATTACGGCAAGGTCAGCCGATTCGACCGTCGGCATCGGCGGCTTGAGCTTCAGGCGACGGAACAGCGCGTCGAACAGGCCGCGCGCGGGGGCATGGCTGCGCGGCAGGATCCATTGCGCCGCGGCGAGGCTCTTGATGCCGAGGTTGCGCACGCCGGCGAGCGGATGATCGCGCCGCGCGAGCACGACGAGGTTCTCCGACATCAGGCGTTCGTTCTCGAGATCGCTCGTCGGGTCGCTGGCGCGCAGCGCGCCGAGGATGAAGTCGATATCGCCCGCGCGCACGCCGGCGACGAGCGCTTCATACGCGCTTTCGTCGGTGATCACGCGCACCTTCGGAAAGCGCGTGACGACGCGCGCGACGGCTTCGGGCAGGATCAGCGTGCGGCCGAGCGGCAGCGCGCCGACAGTCACGGTGCCCTGGATGCTGCCGTGCAGCGCGGCGACGTCGTCGGCGACGTGCCGCAATTCGTTCAGCGCGCGCCGCACGTGCAGCAGGAACGTCTCGCCGTCGGTCGTCAGCAGCAGGCCGCGCGGATGGCGATGGAACAGCGCGAACCCCGCGCCGCTCTCGAGGATCCGGATCGCGCTGCTGACGGCCGGCTGCGTGACGCCGAGCGTGCGCGCCGCGCTCGGCATGTGCCGGTGCCGCGCGAGCGTCGAGAACAGCTGAAGCCGTCGCGTGTTGAGCAGATACGCGGGTAGCCCGCCCTCGGCCGATGCGCGCCGTCGCGACTGGCGTAGCACGCACCAGTTCGCCAGCTCGCCGAGTTCGGCGAACACGCGCTCACCGCGCTTGAGCACTGCGCGCCCGACCGGTGTCGCAAGCATGCCGGATGGTTTCCGGTCGAACAGCGGCTCGCCGAGCGCCGTTTCGATTTCCTGCACGGCGCGCGTGACAGCAGACTGCGCGCGAAACAAGGTCGCGGCCGCGCGGCTCACGCTGCCCGCTTCGGACACGCGCTGCACCGCGTACAGGCCGGCGAGGTTCGGAAGGTCGCTGTTGTCCATGGGTCGGTCAGGTGCAGATGGGCCGCGTTGAATGCCGGCCGGCGCGCGGCGCGCCGGCGGCAGGTCGCTCGACTTTACCGGAACGGGGGTGCCGCAGCTTGCGTCGTGCTTATTCAGCTATCTGTTTTATTTATCGGGTTCGATTCGTCAGGACCGACGATGACGCTCGCGGAGCGGCGTGCGGCCGGGCGCGAGCGCCATATCCGGCGGGCTTCCAGGCCATCCGTCAGGTGAATGGCGTTGTTCCGGAATGCTTGAAGGTCCGGCCATTTCGACGGAATTTCAGGGTTTTCCCTGGCTACTGGGTCCGGCGGCCCCTTGCGTAATTTCGATCCCGGCAGCCGCATCGACGCAGTTTCCGGCGTGTCGGGCCGCCATCTGATTCATTGTTTGTCCGATTACCCCCGGGCGTTCCGCCGAGCGCGGTGCCCATTTGACGAGCGAGGCAGCGCAATGGGACGGCAGCATACGTTGGGAGCCGGCAAACCGGTGGGCGGCACGCAGGCTGACGCATCGCCGGGTCGTGCCGCCGTTGCGGCCACGGTGCGCGCGGGCATTCGCGGCGGCCTGACGGGCGCGGTGCTGATCTGGGTCTACGAGGCACTCGTGTGGGTCGGCGCGCAGCACCTGATGCCGCTTGCCGGCATCCCGCGCAACGCGACGGGGCTCGTGTTCGGCAAGGCCGTGCAGGACGCGCTCGGCATCGGGTCGTACTTCATCGGCACCGCGATTCACTTTGCGTTCGCGATCGCATGGGGCATCGTGTTCGCTGCGATCTGGCCGTGGTTCCGCCGGCGCGGTTTCGAAGCGACGTTCGTCGCGCTGTTCTTCGCGATCGTCGCGTGGATCGTGATGCACGCGCTGATCATGATCGCGTCGAGCAACCATCCGAACTACTTCGACCCGAACGTGATCATCGGCGGGTTCATGTCGCACTTTGTGTTTGCCGTCCCGCTCGCGCTGGTCGTCAAGCGCAGCCTCGCGCAGCAGCCGAACGGCCGCGCGTAGGCAGCCGCGGAGGCAGCGGGCGCGGCACGCATTCAATCTGTCGCGGCCGGCCGGGTGGGCCGGACCGCATTCGAGCATCACGAAGGAGCACTGGCATGGCACGGATTATCGGAGGCATCGCGGCCTCCCACACGCCCACGATCGGGTTCGCGTTCGACAAGAACAAGCGCGACGATCCGGTATGGGCACCGATCTTCGAGAACTTCGCGCCGCTGGCCGCGTGGCTCGCCGACAAGCGCCCCGATGTGCTGCTGTTCATCTACAACGACCATGTGACGTCGTTCTTCTTCGACCACTACTCGGCGTTCGCGCTCGGCGTCGGGCCGCAGTGGCGCCCGGCCGACGAAGGCGGTGGCGTGCGCGACCTGCCGCCGATCGCCGGCCATCCGGCGTTTGCCGCGCATGTCGGCCAGTCGCTGATGGCCGACGAGTTCGACATGTCGTTCTTCCAGAACAAGCCGCTCGATCACGGCTGCTTCTCGCCGCTGTCGGTGCTGTGCCCGCACCGGCCCGACTGGCCGGTGCGGCTCGTGCCGCTGCAGATGGGTGTGCTGCAGTTGCCGGTGCCGTCTGCACGCCGCTTCTACCGGCTCGGGCAGGCGCTGCGGCGCGCGATCGAAAGCTATCCGGAAGATTTGCGCGTCGCGATCGTCGCGACCGGCGGGCTGTCGCACCAGGTACATGGCGAGCGCTCGGGCTTCAATAACCCCGAATGGGACGCACGCTTTCTCGATCTGCTCGAACGCGATCCCGAACGCCTTGCCGGCATGCCGCTCGCCGAATACGCGACGCTCGGCGGTTACGAGGGGGCCGAGGTGGTGATGTGGCTCACGATGCGCGGCGCGTTGCCGGCCGGCGTGGTATGCCGGCATCGCGGCTATTACCTGCCATCGATGACGGGCATCGCGACGGCCGTCTACGAGCCGGCGGACACCGACATCGACACGGCGGCGGCCGAACGGCACCGGCAGCGGATCGCGGCCGAGCTCGCCGGCGTCGAGCAGTTGCCGGGAACCTATCCGTTCACGATCGCGAAGGCCGTCGACGCATACCGGATCAACGACTATCTGCACCGGATGATCGAACCCGCGCATCGTGCGCAGTTCCTGAGCGATCCAGAGGCGAGCTTCGACGCGGCCGGCCTCAGTGCGCAGGAGCGCGACCTGATCCGCCGGCGCGACTGGCCGGGGCTGCTGCGCTACGGCGTGATCTTCTTCCTGCTCGAAAAGCTCGGCGCGGTAACGGGCGTATCGAACCTGCATATCTACGCGGCGATGCGCGGCGAATCGCTGGAGGATTTCCAGCGGACGAGAAACGCGCCCGGCGCGCTGTATTCCGTCGCGGGCAAGAGCGCGGGGCCGCTCGGCTGGGATGGCGCGGAGAAGCAGGAAAACGCTTGACGGACGACGATCGCGCGCATCGCATCGCGCGCGATCATGCAGGCCAGTTCAGCGAGATATCGACGCATATAAATAGGATGACGAATCGATATGAAGGATCGTCGTCAAGGAGACAGGAGAGACATGATGGGAAGCGGAAAGACAATCGACATCAAGTCGTTCATCGACGACCGGCCGGTGACGCGCTATCAGTGGCTGCTGGTCGTGCTGTGCTGCCTCGTCGTGATCGCCGACGGGATGGACGTTGCGATCATGGGCTTCGTTGCGCCGTCGATCATCCATGACTGGGCGATCTCGCGGCCCCAGTTCGGCCTCGTGATGAGCGCGGCGCCGATCGGCCTCGTGATCGGCGCACTGGTGGCGGGCCCGAGCGCGGACCGGTTCGGGCGCAAGCGTGTGCTGATCGCGTCGGTGTTCCTGTTCGGGGTGTTCACGATCGTGACCGCACAGGCGCACTCGCCGTTCGAGATGGCGATGCTGCGGCTGCTGACGGGCATCGGCCTCGGCGCGGCGATGCCGAACACGACGACGCTGCTGTCGGAGTACGCGCCGAAGCGGATGCGCGCGCGGATGATCACCGTGATGTTCACGGGCTTCAACCTCGGCTCGGCGCTGATCGGCTTCGTCGCCGGCTGGCTGATTCCGGAGCACGGCTGGCGCTCGGTGCTGCTGTTCGGCGGCGTGCTGCCGCTGCTGCTGATTCCGCTGCAGCTGTGGCTGCTGCCCGAATCGGCACGGCTGCTGGCCGTGCGCGGCGCGCCGTCGCAGCGCATCGCCGCGTTGCTGAACCGCGTATGCGGCGGGCAGTTCAGCGGCAACGAGACGTTCGTGTCGAACGAGCCCCCGCTGCCGACGCGCAAGCCGATCGGCGTGCTGTTCTCGCAAGGCTACGGGTTCGTCACCGTGTCGCTGTGGATCACGTATTTCATGGGCCTGCTCGTGATCTACCTGCTGACGGGCTGGCTGCCGACGCTGATCAAGGACGCGGGCCTGTCCGTCAGCACGGCCGCGAACGTGACCGCGATGTTCCAGATCGGCGGCACGATCGGCGCGCTCGGTGTCGGCTGGCTGATGGACAAGGTGCGGCCGGCGCCGGTGATCGGCGTCGCGTATCTGGGCGGCGGGCTGTGCGTGGCCGTGCTCGCCTGGGCCGGTGCGCTGTCGTCGTCGCTCGCGCTGCTGGTGTTCGCGGCTGGCTTCTGCATGAGCGGCGCGCAGACGGGGCTGAACGCGTATGCGCCGGGCCGCTACCCGACCGTCGCACGGGCGACTGGCGTGAGCTGGATGCTCGGGATGGGGCGCTTCGGCAGCATCTTCGGCTCGGCGATCGGCGGCGCGCTGCTCGGGCTGGGCTGGAAGTTCGGCGCGATCCTGTCGATGCTCGCGGTGCCGGCCACGTTGGCCGCGATCGCGATCATGACGTCGCAGCGCGCGAGCGCGCCCGAACCGCAGGAACTGGAAAACCCGGCGCACTGACGCGGCCGCGCCGACGGAGCGCGGCTGTCGACAGGCGGCCGGACACGTCATTACACGCAGGAGCATGCATGATCATCGATATTCACGGCCACTACACGACCGCGCCGAAGGCGCTGGAGGCCTGGCGCAATCGCCAGGTCGCGGCGATCGACAGCCCGTCGGAGCGGCCGAAGGTTGCCGAGCTGAACATCGGCGACGACGAGCTGCGCGAATCGATCGAGCTCAACCAGCTTCGGCTGATGCGCGAGCGCGGCCTCGACCTGACGATCTTCAGCCCGCGCGCGAGCTTCATGGCGCATCACATCGGCGATTTCGCGGTGTCGAGCACGTGGGCGGCCGTCTGCAACGAACTCTGCCATCGCGTGCAGCGGCTGTTTCCCGACCATTTCGTGCCGGCCGCGATGCTGCCGCAGAGCCCGGGCGTCGATGTCGCGACCTGCATTCCGGAGCTCGTCCGCTGCGTCGAGGAATACGGCAATGTCGCGCTCAACCTGAACCCCGATCCGTCCGGCGGCCACTGGACCAGTCCGCCGCTGTCGGACCGCTACTGGTACCCGATCTACGAGAAGATGGTCGAGTACGACATTCCCGCGATGATCCACGTAAGCACGAGCTGCAACGCGTGCTTCCACACGACGGGCGCGCACTACTTGAACGCCGATACGACGGCCTTCATGCAGTGCCTGACCTCCGACCTGTTCCGCGATTTCCCGACGCTGCGCTTCGTGATTCCGCATGGCGGCGGCGCGGTGCCGTATCACTGGGGACGTTTTCGCGGGCTGGCGCAGGAACTGAAGAAGCCGCTGCTGAAGGATCACCTGCTGAACAACGTGTTCTTCGATACGTGCGTGTATCACCAGCCCGGCATCGACTTGCTGACCGGCGTGATTCCGGTGGACAACATCCTGTTCGCGAGCGAGATGATCGGCGCGGTGCGCGGGATCGATCCCGAGACCGGCCATTACTACGACGACACGAAGCGCTATATCGAAGCGTCGTCGCTCGATGCGCAGGCGCGGCACAAGATCTACGAAGGCAATGCGCGACGCGTGTATCCGCGTCTGGATGCGCAACTGAAAGCGAAGGGGCTTTGATCATGAATGAACTCGGCGTGGTTTACCGCACGATCCACCGTGCGGACCCGGGCGTCGCGGCGCGGCTCGGTGCGCTCGGCTCGGCGACGGTGCACGAGGCGATGGGCCGCACGGGCCTGCTCAAGCCGTACATGCGGCCGATCTATCCGCGTGCGCTGGCGTCCGGCACGGCCGTCACCGTGCTGCTGCATCCGGGCGACAACTGGATGATGCACGTCGCGGCCGAGCAGATCCGGCCGGGCGACGTGGTCGTCGCGGCGATCACGGCGGACTGCACCGACGGCTATTTCGGCGATCTGCTCGCGACGAGCTTCAAGGCACGCGGCGCGCACGCGCTGATCATCGATGCCGGCGTGCGCGACGTCGCGGTGCTCGAAGCGATGCAGTTTCCGGTCTGGAGCAAGGCGATCTCCGCGAAAGGCACGATCAAGGCCACGCTCGGCTCGGTGAACGTGCCGGTCGTGTGCGCGGGCGCGCTCGTCAATCCCGGCGACGTGATCGTCGCGGACGACGATGGCGTGGTCGCGGTGCCTGCGGCGCGTGCCGCCGACGTGCTCGACAAGGCGATCGCGCGCGAGACGAACGAAGCGGCGAAGCGCGCGAAGCTCGCGTCCGGCGTGCTCGGCCTCGACATGTACGACATGCGCGAGCCGCTGCGCCAGGCCGGCCTGCGCTACGTCGACTGATGCGGGTGGCGACGATGGTGCAGACCCTCCAGGCGGCGGCTGCCGTCACCGGAATTTCGTCGATGGCGACGCGGCCGGTGCTCGCGCGACTGGCAGTTGCGTATGCGGACGAAACGGGATGCCGGGTATCGGTCACGTCAGTCGGCGGTGTCGACGCGGCGCGGCGTGTGCAGGCCGGCGAGCCGTTCGATTTCGTGGTGCTCGCGTCGGATGCGATCGAGCGGCTCGTGGCCGATGGCCGTGTCGATGCGGGCAGCCGCGTGGCGCTCGCGTGCTCGGGTATGGCGGTCGCGGTGGCGGCGGGCGCGGCGCGGCCGGACATCGCCACCGAAACCGGTCTTCGCGACGCGATCCTGCAGGCAGGGCGGATCGGCTATTCGACGGGGCCGAGCGGTACGCACCTGCATCGCCTGTTCGCGTACTGGGGCATCGCGGACATGATCGCGCCGCGTGTCGTCCAGGCGCCGCCTGGCGTGCCGGTCGGTACGCTGATCGCCTCCGGCGAGGTCGATCTCGGCTTTCAGCAGTTGAGCGAACTGATGCATGTGCCGGGCATCGAAGTCGTCGATGTGCTGCCTGAGGCGGTTCAGGCCGTCACGGTGTTCACCGCCGCGGTGTGCCAGACGGCGCACGATCGTGCTGCCGCCGCGGCGTTTCTCGCGTATCTGGCGTCGCCGCAGGCCGATCGCGTGAAGCGTGAATGCGGGATGGAGCCGGCGTAGGGCCGGAGTGCGGCGCAATCGCAGCGCCGCATCGGAATCGATAAACGGATCGGATGGGATTCGGCATTCTTCGCAATGCGGTCTGTCAGTGAGCTTAGTTATGCTGATGAATCGGCGCATGCCGTACCGATTCGGTTCGCCGGATGTATCGCAGGATTTTCGTGACGTCGCCGCATCGTCTGTCGAAAGCGACGCGGCATGCCAAACAGAACGACAGGAGACAAAAATGCAGACGAACGGCAGGGCAGGGTGGAGCGTGCGCGTATGGCATCGCGCGGCGGGCGTCCGGCGCGATGCGCTGGTCCGGATACTGGTGATCGGCATGATGGGGTTGTGTACGGCATTGGCCGGCTGGCCGAACGCGGCAAGCGCCGCCGGCGGCCTCGCGAATCTTCCGGCGGTGATGCCCGCGATGTCGTGCCCTGCCGTCGCGGCGCTCGACCTGAGCGGCGTGACCGACGGCATCGTCACGATCACGTCGGCGGTGCTGCTGCCCGCCGGCACGGTCGTCGGCAACAACACGCTGCCAGCGCCCATGTGCGACGTGAAAGGCACGATCGGTCCGGGCGCGTCGCTGTTCGAACTGCAACTGCCGACGCAGGGCTGGACGCAACGCTACCTGCAGACGGGCTGCGGCGGACTATGCGGCAACCTGTCGGTCAATGCGCCGATGGCGTCCACTTGCGTGCCGGTGACCAACGGGACGATCGCGATGGCCGCGACCGACATGGGCCATGAAGGCGGCAACGACGGCTCGTGGGCGCTCGACCCGAAGGCGAAGCTCGACTTCGCGTATCGCGCCGAGCATGCCACCGCGCAGGTGGCCAAGGCGATCATCGGCAAGTTCTATGCGCGGCCCGTGCGCCATGCGTATTTCGACGGCTGCTCGGACGGCGGCCGCGAAGCGCTGATGGAAGCGCAGCGCTTCCCCGACGATTTCGACGGCATCGCGGCCGGCGCGCCCGCGAACGACCTGATCGTGCAGAACACGTTCCATCACGCATGGCCGGCCGCGGTCAACACGGATCCGAAGACAGGCAACGCGATCCTGCTCGCCGGCAAGCTGCCGATGCTGCATGCCGCGGTGCTGAAGGCGTGCGACGGGCTCGATGGCGTGGTTGACGGCGTGATCGACAACCCGCGCGCCTGCCGGTTCGATCCCGCGACGCTGGTGTGCGCGGCCGGGCAATCGACCGCGACGTGCCTGACGCCGCAGGAAGCCGACGTCGTGCGCCGGATTCACGACGGCGCGACCGCGGCGAACGGCACGCGTCTCGAACCGCTCGTGTCGCGCGAATGGGGCTCAGAGCTGAACTGGAGCCTGTTCGTGCCGGCAACCGCCACGGCCCCGAGCGGCACGATCAGCTTCGTGCTGCCGTTCCTGCGCTATCTCGACTACTACAACGCGTCGTATCCGTCCGCGACGATCGGCGACCTGAAGTTCACGCTCGACGCGTTCGTGAAGACTGTGCCGGTGTCGAACTACCTGGCCGCAACCGATCCGGACCTCGGCCGCTTCGCCGGCCGCGGCGGCAAGCTGCTGCTGTGGCACGGCCTGGAGGATCAGCACATCTCGCCGCGTTCGAGCATCGAGTACTACGAAGCGATGAAGCACTACATGGGCGATGCGCAGGTCGATCGCTTCGCGCGCTTCTACCTGTTCCCGGGTGTCGCGCACTGCGGTGGCGGGCAGGGGCCGAACGTGTTCGACGTCCTCACGCCGCTGATGGCATGGACCGAAACGGGCGCGACGCCCGGCCGGATCGTCGCATCCATCGTCGATGCGAACGGCAACACGACGCGTACGCGCCCGGTGTTTCCGTACCCGGCCGCCGCGCGCTACACGGGCAGCGGCAGCACCGACGACGCGGCCAATTTCGTTGCCGACACGCCGAAGGCCGACCCGTATGTCGACCTGCATTGGGCCGGCGAATGGCTGTATGCGCCGGGCTACGAGGCGCAATGCCAGGCCAAGGGTTCGCAGCTCGTCTGTACGGACGGCAACGGCTGGCATGCGTATCGTCCCTGACGGACGGCAGGCCGGCATCACAACAACTCACTGACTGAACCAGACAAGGAAGGAGACGAATCGATGAAAAAGCAGGCATGGCGGGTAGCGCTGACGTCCGGCGTTGCGATGGCGGTGGTCGCACCGGCGTTCGCGCAGAGCAGCGTCACGCTGTACGGGATCGTCGACAACGGTATCGGCTACCAGAGCAACGCGACGACGGTCGGCTCGACGGGCGGCGGCAAGTCGGTCGTCAGGATGAACCAGGGCGTCTGGGCCGGCAGCCGTTTCGGGCTGAAGGGTAGCGAAGATCTCGGCGGTGGCACGAAGGCGATTTTCACGCTCGAATCGGGCTTCAATTCGGCAACGGGTGCCGCGCAGTACACCGATGCGATGTTCGGGCGGCAGGCATGGGTCGGGTTGACGAATGCAAGCTACGGCACGCTGACCGCGGGCCGGCAATATGCGTCGTACTACCAGACGATGTCGCCGTTCAGCCCGACCACGTGGATCACCGGCTACTACGGTGCGCATCCGGGCGACGTCGACGGGCTCGACACCATTTACCGCGCGAACAATACGATCGAGTACACGTCGCCGAAATGGTACGGCGTGACGCTGAGCGGTTCCTATTCGCTCGGCGGCGTGGCCGGCAGCACGAACGCGGGTTCGACGTGGGCGACCGGCATCCAGTATGCGGCCGGCCCGCTCGGTATCGGTGTTGCGTTCGAGCGCGTGAACAACTCGAATACGGCCGGCGGTGCATGGGGCGCGAATTCGACCACGTCGAACGGCGGCGCGCAGATCGGCGTATCGGCGGTCACGAACGGCTACCAGACCGCGAAGGCGCAGCAGCGGTTCGCGGTGGGACTCGGCTACCGGTTCAGCGATGCCTGGGACGCGACGGCCACGTACACCAACACCGAATACATTCCGGGGGCGTCGTCGAAGTTCTTCAATACGGCGATCTTCAACACGGCGGGCGCCGTGCTGCACTGGAAGCCGTCGGCGGTCTGGGATTTCGGCGCGGGCTATGCGTACACGCGTGCCACGGAGTCGAACGGCATTGCCGATAGCGCGCAGTATCATCAGTTCAACCTGTCGCAGTACTACTCGCTGTCGAAGCGAACCGGGCTGTACCTGCTCGAAGCGTATCAGCACGCGAAGGGCAAGACGCTCGGCACGAGCGGCGCGGGCACCATCGTCGACGCGACCGCGACGCTGGGCGACGGGTTCAATACAGTACCGTCATCGACGGGCAACCAGTTCGGATTCGGTGCGGGGATCATTCACCGGTTCTGATGCGGGGCGCCGCGCGTGCCGCCGGCCTGGACTGCCGCAGGCGCGGCGCGCCGCACCGCTCGGCGCCCGGTCTTCAACTGCACCCGCAGCCGGTTCCGCAGCCGAAACATCCAGGCGCCGAAGCCGCATGACAGGTTTCGTCGAAAATCAGCCGCCCGGTCCTGGGCGGCTGAAGCGCTGCTCGACCACCTCGGTTCCCCAATGCGTACCCGCGCACTCGCTCGTCAGCGCAAAGCCGAACGATTCGTACAGATGGCGTGCGGCGTCGAGCCCCTTGAAGGTCCACAGATAGGTCTCGCGAAACCGGTGATCGTCGACGAAACGCATCGCCAGCGTCATCAGCTGACGTCCGACGCCCGAGCCGCGCAACGCGTCGTTGACGATGAACCAGCGCAGGTGCGCGACGCCCGTCGCCGGATCGCCGTCGATCGCGAGCGACGCGAGCGTCCGGCCGTCTTCCTGGCACAGCCAGAGCGCCTTGCCGTCGGCCGGCAGCGCGCCCGCGAAGGCGGCCAGCTCGGTCGCCACGCGCTGTTCGAAGAAGGCGCCGAAACCCCAGTGTTCCGCGTAGAAGCGCGCATGCAGGCTCGCGATGTCGCCGATGCAGCCCGGCTGGTAGCCCTCGCGAATCGACGGCGCGTCGGCGGGCGCGACGGGCACCCTGGCCGCGTTGTCCTGCGCGAGCGCATCGGCGTACAGCGCGAGCGAACGCAACAGCGCCTGCTGATCGGCCGGAATCATGCGGCGCAGCGCATTCGACACCTGGTCGGTCGCGAACGTGTCGATTCGTTTCCGGAGCTTTTTGCCTTCGGCGGTCAGGTACAGCTCGATCGCACGCGCATCCTCGCTCGACACGCGCCGCTCCACGACACCGGCCGCTTCGAGCCGCGCGAGTTGCCGGCTCGTGTTCGATTTGTCGAGCCGCAGGATGGCGCCGAGATCCTTCGCGTTGATGCCGGGCGCCATCCCGATCTCGAGGATCGCGTGCACGGCCGACGGCGCCCAGTCGCTGTCGGCCAGCGTCGCCCGCATGAAGCCGAGCTCGCGCACCAGTTTGCGCGAGAAGTCGCGCAGCTCGAGGATGGTCGCGTCGCGCGGCTTGGCCGGCGCATCGATGAGGTCCATGGATGGCTCCCGAAAGGTTGCGTGTCGCAATCAATAATAGTTGCGGGTCGCAACTTTGGCAACGCGGATTTTCAGGCGGGATCGGTCGTTTCGGGGCGGTGCTTCGGGGAGGCGACGGCCAAGCGGGCGAGGCGCGGGGACGAACCGGGACGGGGCGACCGGTATCGAATCGGATGGCGGGGCGCGGAGAAGTGGCCGCATACTGGGCGGAACGGGCCGACCCGCGAGCAGGGTCGTCGACCGATCATCGATCGACGACCACGCACCACGCACCACGGAGATCACCATGAACAAGCTGTTGCCGATGACGATCGCGTTGCTTGCGGGGGGCGGCATCGGGGCGGCGCCGCTGCACGCGGCCGGCACCATGGATGCGCCGCCGTGCAGCGCCGCGCACGCGGCGGATCGGGGCGGCGGGAACGCCGCGATGCCGGGCGCGGCGGTCCGCAGCTTCTCGACCGCCGGCTGTTCGGGCGCGGTGTTGCAGGGCGACCGGGCCACCGCGACCGTCAACGGCGACAGGGTCGAGTTGCGCGACGGCGTCGCCTATGTGAATGGCCGATCCTACGGCGCGGTCGCGCCTGCGCAGACGGTCGAATACGAGGTCGCGCGTGACCGGCGCACGTTGAAGGTCGACGGAAAAATCCGCACGCCGCTGCGCTGACGCTCGCCGGTTCGGTACGCCGCCATGGGGATTCCCGATCGGCGCGCGAGCGCCATCGACTTGCCGATGCTATTCGGCCGGCGTCGGCCGACCGTCGCCGAGCCGAACGTCGTGCCCGACCCACGCCGCATCGATGCGCGGTAGCGCGGCCGACGGCTTGCGCAGCTCGCGCAGCTCGCGCAGCAGCGTCGCACCGTGCGACGTCCGACCGCCCGTTTCGATTCCATTCGATTTGCGATCCGAACAAACACGCCCCCTCTTTTTCGGCAACGCGCGGCATCGATTCGCTTCCCGAAGCCGATGCGATGAAGCGCCGGCAGCACCGGCCCGGGTGCGACTCAGGACGTGGCGACCGCGGCCGCCACCTCGACCGGACTGCCCGGCGGCTGACCGGTTTGCCGGCGCGACCGGCCGGAGCTCAGGTATGCGGCGATCGAATCCTGCGTGATCTCGCCGAGCCACGCACCGTCCGGGTCGAGCACCGGCATCCACGACACGCTGTACTGGTACATCTTCGACAGCACGATGCGCAGGTTGTCGTCCGCCGCGACGCCGGCCGGGTACGGCGTCACGCGTTCGCCGCACACGCCGCCGTCGGTGCGTGCCGCGCGGCGCGTCACGTAGCCGAGCGCCCGGCCCGCGTCGTCGAGCACGGTCAGGTAGCGGCAGTCGGTTTCGTCCATCACCGCCAGCGCATGCGCGAGCGGCGTATCGACGCGCGCCGTTTCGGGCTGCGTGGCGGCGTCGCCGGCCTTCACGAGCAGCAGGCGCTTGAGCGTGCTGTCCTGGCCGACGAACTGCGCGACGAACTCGTCGCGCGGGCGCGCGAGCAGCGTGTCGGGGTGATCGTACTGAACGAGCTGGCCGCGCCGGAACACGGCGATGCGATCGCCCAGCTTGATCGCTTCGTCGATGTCGTGGCTCACCATGATCACGGTCTTGTTGAGTTGCCGCTGCATCTGGAAGAACTCGTTCTGGATCGATTCGCGATTGATCGGATCGACCGCGCCGAACGGCTCGTCCATCAGCAGCACGGGCGGATCGGCGGCCAGCGCGCGAATCACGCCGATGCGCTGCTGCTGGCCGCCCGACAGCTCGCGCGGATAGCGTTTCAGGTACAGCTTCGGATCGAGCGCGACCATCGACATCAGATCGCGTGCGCGTTCGGCACAGCGCTTCTTGTCCCAGCCGAGCAGGCGCGGCACGACGGTGATGTTTTCCTCGATCGTCATGTTCGGGAACAGCCCGATCTGCTGGATCACGTAGCCGATGTGGCGCCGCAGGTCGACTTCGTTCAACTGCGCCGTATCCTCGCCGTTGATGAGCACGCGGCCCGATGTCGCGGCGATGAGCCGGTTGATCATCTTGAGCGTGGTGGTCTTGCCGCAGCCCGACGGGCCGAGGAACACGCAGATTTCCCCTTCGGGCACCGACAGGCTCACGGAGTCGACCGCGCGCACGGCCTGGCCGTCCTTGCGCGTGAAGGTCTTGGTCAGTTTGTCGAGTTCGATCATGTCTTCTGCACTCCCTTCGGTGTCAATGCACGTTGCAGCATCTGCAGCAGCCGGTCGGCGACGATCGCGAGCAGGCTCACGAGCACCGCGCCCACCAGCAGTTTCATCATGCTGCTCTGCCCGATCGCACGCAGGATCAGCGTGCCGAGGCCGCCCGCGCCGATCACGGCGGCGATCGTCATCACGCCGATGTTCATCACGACCGCGGTGCGTACGCCCGCGAGAATCACGGGCACCGCCAGCGGCAATTCGACGAGGCGCAGGCGCTGCCACGACGTCATGCCGATGCCGGTGCCGGCTTCCCTGATCCCCGCATCCACGTTGTGCAATGCGAGGTAGGTATTGCGCATGATCGGCAGCAGCGAGTAGAGGAACACGGCCGTGATCGCGGGCGCGGCGCCGATGCCCTGGCCGAAGCGCGAGAAGAACGGGATCATCAGGCCGAACAACGCGATGGACGGCAGCGTGAGCACGAGCGTGGCGAGGCCGAGCAGCGGCCCCGCCAGCCAGTCGTGGCGATTGATCAGGACACCGAGCGGTACGCCGGCGACGATCGCGCAGCCCACGGCGATCGCGACGAGCCACACGTGCTGCAGCGTGAGCTGCAGCAGCTCGGGCCAGCTCGAAGCGAGATAGTCGAATACGTTCATCGGTTCTCCTTCAAGGTAGCGAATGGGTGCGCAGGAATGCATCGGCGACGTCGCGCGGCGATTTGCCGTCGAGATCGACCGCCTTGGCCATCGCCTGCATCGCGTCGTTGTCGAGCGCGGCCGACAGCGCGTTGAGCTGCGTCGCGAGCTTCGGGTTGCGCTCGAGCGTGCCCTTGCGGACCACGGGCGTCGCGTTGTACGGCGGGAAGAAGTGCCTGTCGTCCTCGAGCGGAACGATGCCGAAGCCCTTCACGCGTCCGTCGGTCGTGTAGACGAGGCCGATCTTCAACTGGTCGTTGTGCAGGGCCGTATAGACGAGCCCCGGATCCATCTGTTTCAGTTGGGCGCGGCTGAACTGCATGCCGTACGCGGCGAGCAGCGGCTTCAGGCCGTCGGGCCGGTTCGCGAATTCCGCGTCCATGCCGAATACGTAATGCTTCGCGGCCGGATCGTTCTTCAGGTGCTCGGCGAGCTGCGACACCGTCCGGATGCCGGTGGCCTGCGCGAGCTGGCTCGGCAGGCCGATCGCGTAGGTGTCGTTGAGCGGCGACGCGTCGAGCCACACGAGCCCGCGCGGCACGTCGAGCGCCTTGACGCGCCGGTACATTTCCTCGGGCGACAGCTTGTCCTGGATCTTGTTGTAGACGAGGGCCGCAGTGCCCGTGTAATCCCACATCAGGTCGAACTGGCCGTTCTCCAGTGCGCTGCGTGCGAGCGTACTGCCGAGGCCGGCGCGGACTTCGACGTCATAGCCGCGCGAGCGCAGGTATTGCGACGTGAGTTCCGCCAGCACGTATTGCTCGGTGAAGTTCTTCGCGCCCAGCACGAGCTTCGCGGCGAAGGCCGGCGTGCCGGCTGCGACGCACAGCGCGCCGGCGACGCCCAGGCGTGCGAGCGATCGAAGAATGCGTCGAAGCATCATGCGGCACCTCCGTGGCGTGCGAGCCAGTGACGGCTGCCGGCCGCGACGACGCCGTCCAGCGCCAGTGCGAGGATCGCGGTGAGCGACGCGCCGAGCAGCAGCACCGGCTGGTTGTCGAGGTAGATGCCGGGGAAGATCAGCGAGCCGAGACTGTCCGCGCCGATCAGGTACGCGAGCGGCGCCGTCCCGACGTTGATCGCGAGCGCGGTGCGCACGCCGCCGACGATGATCGGCAGCGCATTGGGCAGTTCCACGCGAACCAGCGACTGCCAGCCGGTCATGCCGATGCCCTTGGCGGCTTCGCGCAGCGCGGCCGGCACGTTCTTCATGCCTTCGTACGCATTGCGAGTGATGGGCAGGAGCGACGCGAGGAACAGCGCGACGATCGCGGGCACGTTGCCGATGCCGAAGATGCCGAGTGCGATGGCCAGCACGGCGAGCGAGGGGATCGTGTTGCCGATGTTGAAGATCTGCATGAAGCGCTCGGCTTGATGCTGGAATCGCGGCCGGCTCAGCAGCACGCCGGCCGGCACGCCCACGGCGATGGCCAGTGTCATCGAATAGACGACCAGCAGCATGTGCTGGCCTGCGTAGTAGGCGAGATCGTCCGAGCGCTGATGGAACGTTTCGGCGCCGATGCCGCGCGCCAATGCCCATCCCACTGCGATGATTGCCATCAGGCTGCCCACCAGCTGGACAGTGCGTCGAGTCATGAAGATACGCCTCCTCGATTCGGTGCGACGCGCGCAGGCGCACGCCGCGATGACGCCGAATGGCGTCGCGATGGAAGTTCGTGATCCCGGCATGGCCGCGATTGAACTGACGGAAACAGTGCTGCCGGCTGCACCGAGGTGCGGCTGGCGGTCGGGTGAACGCGACGACGCGTTCGTCTGATTGTCAGGTTCAGCCCGGCGGCGCCGTAACGGCGAGGCGCGTTCGAGCAGGGCACCGTCCCGTGAGGACGGCATGGATGCGGGCGGCTTGACGCCGACCGCTGGGGCCGGTGGCCCCTTTGACGTGGCGAAACGGATGCATGCGCAACGAAGTGCGAAATGACATCACGTTGCGCACGAGATCATGCGTTTTGTGATGAAGTTGACGCGAGTATAGAGCAATCGATTAATCGCGTCTACCGTGGGGGACGATCGCGGCGATGCGTCCCCGGCCGCGCGACAGCGAAGAGCGAGGTGCGTGAAAATTGATTCGAAGACCGAATCAGTGGGTCAAGACGCGGTCGCGACATGCTCGTTCCGCTCATGTCGGTGGGCAGCCGCACGATCGTCCTCGCGGTCCGCTCGCGTACGTCGTGTGCCGGATGATATTGGTCGACGTCGATTTCCGCGACGCGCGTGATCGCCGAATACCGTGCGTCGGATTCACGCGTCGACGTCCGACTCGGCGCGCGGCGTCTTGCCGGTCCAGCGCCGGTACGCATGACGGAAGCTGCGCGGCTCGCTGTAGCCGAGCCGCTCGGCGATCGCGGCGACGGTCAACGCGTGATCGTCGAGCAAGCGCACGGCTTCGTCGCGACGCACGTCGTCGAGCAACGACTGGAACGTGATGCCGTCCTTGTCGAGCCGCCTGCGCAGCGTGCGTTCGGTCAGGTGGAGCGCGTCGGCGAGCGCCGTCATCGACTTGAAGCGCGCGAGGTCGCGCGCCATCAGTTCCTTCGCGCGATCGGCGAAGCGCGTGCCGACCGATGCGGCCCACTGCCGTTCGAGCACCTCGCACTGGCCGTGCAATGCATTGAAGCTGACTTCGTTTGCGAGACGCGGCGCTTCCATGCCGTTCACCGACGTGAACACGAGCCGGTTGTCGTCCGCATCGAAGACGACCGGGCAGCCGAAGTGGCGCGCGTAGTCGGCCGCGTTGAGCGGCGTGGGGCGCGCGAGCCGAACCTGCTCGGGCCATACCGGTTTGCCGACGAGATCGGACACGATCAGGCGCAGGCTCGCCAGGCACATGTCGGCCTGGAACACGGCGAGATCGGGCTCGCCGTTGTAGCGGCCAATCGTCACGCTCATGCCGCCTGCGTGCGCGTCGACCCGCACGTCGAAATACAGCCCCATGAACAGCGGAAACTGGCCCATGCAGCGGAACGCCTGTATCACGGAGCCGCTGATCAGCATCGCGTAGCCGGCCAGGCCGAGCGTCGACACATGCAGCCGCGCGCCGATCGACAGCCCGATCGACGGCACGCCGCTGCAGCGCAGCAGGTTGCGGAAGCAGCGTTGCTCCTGGCCGCGATTCACGTGCAGGTTCGGCGACGCGACTTCGTCCGCGCCGAGCCCCGTGCCTTCGAGCAGCGCGGCGCCGTCGATGTGCCGCACGCGGCACTCGTCCAGCGCGACCGCGATCGCATGGACCGTGGCGGGAATATCCTGCTGACGCCCGGCCGGGCGCGCGAGGCCGAGCGCCGAACGCAGGCTGCGCTCGGCCCGGCTCTGGTTTCGTTGGGAACGGCTGCTCATGGTGCCGACGGGGTGACGGAGTCGCACCGAACATAGCCGGATTGTCCGCAAAACGCCAGTGCGGCACAGCAGCATGCAAGGTGAAATGGCACGATGCGCGACCACCTGTCCGTAAATATCCCTCGATTACGTCCGCTTTTCTCATTCGTCGTCGATTTTTTGACGCACCACACTTTCCTCGAGTCGTGCCCCGCCGGCAGCGCCGGACGCACGCGTGTTGAAGTCATGGACGCCACCCACGTGAGGACAGCATGGACAACGACAGGCCAGGTCGAACCGTATCAGTCGCCGCGACGCACGAGTTCGGGGCGCACGTGGAGCGCGGCCACACGGACGCCGGCAAGCCGCACCTGCTCGGACTCTCGACGCTGGTGATCTTCGGGCTCGCGTACATGCTGCCGATGACGGTGTTCACGACCTACGGCCTCGTCACGAGCGAGACGAACGGACATCTGACGGCCGCGTATGCGGTCACGTTGATCGCGATGCTGTTTACCGCACGCAGCTACGGGCACATGGCACGGCTGATGCCGAGCGCCGGGTCGGCCTATACGTTCGCGAGCCGCAACTTCGGCACGTCGGCCGGCTTCATGGTCGGCTGGGCATTGCTGATGGACTACCTGTTCATTCCGATGATCAGCTACCTCGCGATCGGCATCTACATGAAGCAGATCTTTCCGACGGTGCCGGCCGGCGTGTGGATCGTCGGCAGCATCGCGCTGATCACCGGGCTGAACCTCGTCGGCATCCGGCTCGTCAATCGCGTGAACCTGATCCTGATCGCGAGCCAGCTCGTGTTTATCGCGGTCTTCGTCATCGCGTCGACGTACGTCGCGGCCGGCGAAGGACTGTCGATGGCCGTCGCGTTGCCGTCGTCCGGCGACGCGGGCGCGATCTTCGCCGGCTCCGCGATTCTGTGCCTGTCGTTTCTCGGCTTCGATGCGGTCACCACGCTGTCGGAGGAAACGCGCGAGCCGCGGCGCACGGTGCCGCGCGCGATTCTGCTCTGCACGCTCGCGAGCGGCCTGCTGTTCATGCTGATCGCGTATGTCGGTCAACGGGTGTTTCCCGACTGGCACGCGTTCAAGGATCTCGATTCGGCCAGCCTCGAACTGATGCGGCGGGTCGGCGGCCGCACGCTGTCGGCGTTCTTCGTCGCGGTGTACGTGGCCGGCTGCTTCGCGAGCGCGATGGCCGGCCAGGCGAGCGTGACGCGCGTGCTGTTCGCGATGGGTCGCGACCGCGTGCTGCCCGAATGCGTGTTCGGTCATCTGCATGCGCGGCTGCGCACGCCGGTGCGAGCGACGCTCGCGGTCGGCGTCGTATCGCTGTCCGCGCTGTTCATCACGCTCGATCTCGCGTCGACGATGATCAGCTTCGGCGCGCTCGTCGCGTTCGCGATCGTGAATCTGTGCGTGATGCGCAGCTATCTGGGCCGGCCCGAGCATCGCCATGCCGCGGGCTGGATCGCATACGGCCTGATGCCGGCGATCGGCTTCGCGATGAACGTGTGGCTCTGGTCTGGGCTGTCGCGCCAGACGTTCTACGTCGGCATCGGCTGGCTCGTGCTCGGGCTCTGCCAGCTCGTCTGGCTCACGCGCGGCTTCACGCGCCCGGCGCCGACGTTGTCGATGAACTGAATGACCGGCTGCGCGATGCCGGTTTTGAAACCCTGAAGGAGGAGTGATCCATGAACGCCGTTGACGTCAATCTCGATGCGGACCTGCAGGCGCTCGGCAAGCGCCATCTGCTGATGCACTTCACGCATGCCGATGCATACCGCGAGAACGCGCTGACTGTGTTCGACCGCGGCGAAGGCTGCTGGCTCGTCGACCGCAGCGGCAAGCGCTATTTCGACGGGCTGGCCGGGCTGTACTGCGTGCAGGTCGGCTACAGCCACGGCGCGGAGATCGGCGATGCGATCCGCGAGCAGATGGTGCGGCTGCCGTTCGCGACCAACTGGGGATACGGCCACGAACCGGCGATCCGGCTCGCGCACCGGCTCGCGGCGCTCGCGCCGGAAGGACTGAACCGCGTGTTCTTCACGTCGAGCGGTTCCGAGTCGAACGAATCGGCGATCAAGCTGGTGCGCCAGTATCACCAGTCGCGCGGCGAGCCGCAGCGGCGCAAGTTCATCGCGCGGCGCGTCGCGTATCACGGCACGTCGTTCGGCGCGCTCGCGCTGAACGGGATGACGAACTTCCGCAAGCATTTCGAGCCGCTGATGTCGGGTGTGCGGCACGTCGGCAATACGAAGCGCTACGGCCGCCCGGCAGGCGAAACGGAAGCGCAGTTCACGCGCCATCTGCTCGACGAGATCGAATCGCTGATCGTGCAGGAGGGGCCCGACACGGTCGCCGCGATCGTCGTCGAGCCGTTGCAGAACGCGGGCGGCAGCCTGACGCCGCCGGCCGGCTACGCGGCTGGCCTGCGCGGCCTCTGCGACCGGCACGGCGTGCTGCTCGTGGCCGACGAGGTGATCTGCGGCTTCGGCCGGCTCGGCGAGTATTTCGGCTCCGCACGCTATGGGCTGAAGCCGGACATCATCACGTTCGCGAAAGGCATCGCGTCGGGTTACGTGCCGCTCGGCGGCGTGATCGCAAGCGACGCGGTCGTCGACACCGTGCTCGACGGGCCGCAGCAGATGTTCCTGCACGGCGCGACCTACGGCGGCCATCCGGTCGCGTGCACGGCCGCGCTCGCGAATCTCGCGATCATGGAGCGCGAAGGCGTGCTCGCGAACGTTCGCGACAACGAAGCGGTGTTTCGCCGGACGCTCGACGGGCTGCTCGAGCTGCCGTGCGTCGGCGACGTGCGCGGCGACGGCTATCACTACTCGCTCGAACTTGTGACGGACAAGGCCGCGGGCCGCTGGGCGGCCGGTATCAGTGCGCAGGCATTCGTGTCGACGATGCTCGCGCCGGCGATCTTCGACGCGGGGCTGTTGTGCCGCGCGGGCGTCGATCACGAAGGCACGCCGATCGTGCAATTCTCGCCGCCGCTCGTGATGTCGCGCGACGAGATCGTGTGGTTCGTCGCGCAGATTCGCGACATCCTCGTCGAAACCTACGCACGGGCGACGCGCTGAGCGCGGCATCCTTCATTTCAGGAGCATTCGATGCGAACGTCACAACAGTCCTACGTCGATGGCCAGTGGCTCGATCCGGCCGATGCGAGATCGATCGACGTGATCGATCCGGCCACCGCGCGGCCGTATGCACGGCTCGCGATCGGCGGCGCGGCCGATGTCGACCACGCGGTCGGCGCGGCGAAGCGGGCCTTCGATACCTATTCGCGCTGGCCGGTGGATGAGCGCGTCGCGTTGCTGAAGCGGGTCCTCGAGATCTATCAGCGCCGCTACGAGGAGGTCGCGCAGACGATCAGCCAGGAGATGGGGGCGCCGATCGCGTTCGCGCGGGCGATGCAGGCCGCGGTCGGCACCGCGCACCTCGAACAGACGATCCGCGCGCTGCAGTCGTTCCGCTTCAGCACGCAGACCGATTCGCTGCTGGTGTCGCACGAGCCGATCGGCGTGTGCGCGCTGATCACGCCGTGGAACTGGCCGATCAACCAGATCGTGTGCAAGGTCGCGCCGGCGCTCGCGGCTGGCTGCACGATGGTGCTCAAGCCGAGCGAGATCGCACCGTTCAGCGCGATCCTGTTCGCGGAGATCCTGCACGAAGCCGGCGTGCCGCGCGGCGTGTTCAATCTCGTGCACGGCTATGGACATGAAGTGGGCGACGCGCTATCGCGGCATCCGGAGGTCGACATGGTGTCGTTCACGGGCTCGACGCGGGCCGGCGTCGAAGTCGCGAAGGCGGCCGCCGATACCGTGAAGCGCGTGCACCAGGAGCTCGGCAGCAAGAGCCCGAACCTGATCCTGCCCGACGCGGACATCGAGGATGCCGTCACGCGCGGCACGCGCAGTTGCTTCAGCAACAGCGGCCAGTCGTGCAATGCGCCGACGCGCATGCTCGTGCACGTCGATCATCTGGCGCGGGCCGAGCAGGCGGCGCGCCGGGAAGCGGAACGTACCGTCGTCGGCGATCCGCGTTCGACGGAAACCGGCATCGGGCCGGTGGTCAGCCGCACGCAGTTCGATCGTATCCAGCACTTCATCCGGCTCGGGATCGAAGAAGGCGCGACGCTCGTCGCCGGCGGCCCCGGCCGGCCGGCGGGGCACGCGGACGGGTTCTACGTGCGGCCGACGGTGTTTTCGAACGTGACACCGGGCATGACGATCGCAACGGAAGAAATCTTCGGGCCGGTGTTGTCGATCATGACCTACCGGACCGAGGACGAGGCCGTCGCGCTTGCGAACGATTCGGTCTACGGGCTCGCGGCCTACGTGCAGTCGAAGGATCTCGAGCGCGCGCGCCGGATCGCGGCACGGTTGCGCGTCGGCAACGTCCACATCAACTACCCGGCGTGGAACCCGGCCGCGCCGTTCGGCGGCTACAAGCGCTCGGGCAACGGGCGCGAGTATGCGGAGTTCGGCCTCGTCGAGTATCTGGAAACGAAGGGTACGACCGGGTACACGGAAGGCGGCGCGCGATGACGACCTGATCGCCCGGACGAAGCGCGCGGCGAATGTGCCCCCGCCGCGTGTGCCGCCGCTCAGCGTTCTTCCGGATCCGTTGCGGACGCATCGGATCCCGCCACGGGCGCGGCGGCCGCGCGCCTGCGGATCTCGGAATCGAGGATCAACCGCCCACGCAGCTTGCCTTTCATCCGCTTCACATGCTTGGGAGCCTCGGTCATGTGCTCGACCATCAGCGCACGCACGCGCTCGGCGTCGCGCTCGCGCGCGGCCTGCAGGATCGCCTTGTGGATCGACACGTTCGCTTCGCCGAAGCGCTTGTGCTCGACGAGCGGCGTATCGTTCCGGAACTCGATCAACTGCCGGATCATCTCGTTGATCAGTTCGCAACTGAAGCGCAGGAACGGATTGGGATTCGCGGCCGCGAGGATGTCGTGGAACGTCGTGTCCTCCTGCCGCTGGCGCAGCATGTGGCCGCGATCGTGCACGCCCGACGCGCCGTCGCAGCACGCGATGTTCGATTCCAGCGCCGCGAAGTCGCGCTCCGTCAGGTGCGGCACGGCGCCGGCGGCCAGCTCGGGTTCGAGCAGCTTGCGCACCGTATAGATGTCGTCGATCGTCACGTCCTTGAAGAACAGGTAGTTCTGCAGGAGCTGAAGCGTGCGGTCGAGCGGCACCTCGACGATCATCCCGCCGCCCGACGGCCCGGTCGTGACCTTGATGAGGCCCTGCACCTCGAGCGACTTCAGCGCCTCCCGGATCGTGCTCTTGCTCACCGCATAGAGCTGCTGCAGCTCGGCTTCGCGCGGCAGGCGGTCACCCGGCTTCAGGTCCTTCTCGGTGATCAGCCGCTTGATCTCCTCGGCGACGAGATCGGCCCGCTTCGGCTGCTTGATTTCGACCGCGAGGCCCGCCCTGGGTCGGTCCATGACCATCTTCACGACTCCTTTTTCTGACCGCGCGCCGCGTCATCTTCGACGATCGGTCCTGGCGCGGGTACGGAATTTTGCCTGATTGACACCAATTTTGATCAACTCTAGCATCAGGTTCATCCTATTTATCATGATAAATAGGATGAACCGGCGGCGCGCATGCGGGAGTGGCGTGGGCACGGTTTGGCAGTCGGTCGTATCGCGTGTGTCCCCCATCATGAGGAGCATCAACTTGAATCGCCGAGAACTGTTGAAACTGGCCGCGCTGTCGGCCGTGCCGGGCGCGCTCGGCAGCATGTCGTCCCGCGTCGCGTTCGCGCAGGGCTCGCCCATCCAGCTTGCCTGCCCGGTGCCGATGTCCGGCCCGTTCGCCGCCAACGGCAAGTACGCCGATCTCGGCATGCAACTGGTCGTCAAGCAATACGGCAAGGTGCTCGGCGCGCCGCTCGCCTATACGGCGCTCGACACCGAGGGCAAGCCCGCGACGGCCGTGCGGCGCGTGCAGGAAATCGCGCAGCAGAAGGGCGTGCGTTTCTTCGCGGGCGGCATCCTGTCGTCCGAATCGCTGGCGATGGGCAAGGAAGTCCAGAAGGCGGGCGGCGTGTTCATCACGACGGCCGGGGCGGACGAGATCACCGGCAAGGATTGCAACGCGGCGACCTTCCGCTGGTCGGTGCCGACGTTCGGCGCGATCGAGCAGACGGTGCGCCCGTTGATCCAGATGCTGCCGAAGGCGAAGCGCTGGTACACGATCACGCCGCAATACGTGTTCGGCGACGGCCTGCTGTCGGCCGCGAAGGCGCTCTTCAAGGAGAAGGGCATCGAGCACGTCGGCAACAGCTATCACTCGCTCGCCGAAAAGGAATTCAGCGGCTACCTGACCAATGCGGCGGCCGCGCAGCCGGACGTGCTGCTGATCCTCAACTTCGGCTCGCAATCGTCGGACACGCTGCGCCAGGCCGTCAGCTTCGGGATGAAGCGCAACTGCACGATCCTGCTCGCGTGGGCATCGGGCCTCGAGCAGTTCGAGGCGCTCGGTCCGGATATCTGCGACGGCGTGTATTTCGGCGCGCAGTACTGGCACGGCATCGATTCGCCGCTGAACCGCGATCTCGTGAAGCGCGCGAACGCCGCGTTCAAGGCGAACCCGAACTACAGCCTCGCGGGTTCGTACATGTGCTCGAAGATCCTGATCGACGCGATGGTGAAGGCCGGCAGTGCCGATCCGAAGAAGGTCGTCGCCGCGATGGAAGGGATGAAGTACGACGGCCTCACGGGTCCGGAGGAAATCCGCAAGGGCGACCACCAGGTGCTGAAGAACTACTACCTGCTGAAAGGCAAGCCGAAGAGCCGGATGAAGAACGCGGACGACTACGCGGACATCGTCAGCTCCGGCCAGTCGTTCCTGGCGGTCGACAAGACGGGCTGCAAGCTCGCGTGACGCCGTGCATGCGTTCGCGGCGCATCGCGCGCCGCGGGCGTCCGTTATCTTCCTTTCCGACACGGAAGCCATGAACGTCTATCTGCTGCAGATCGTCAACGGCATCGGCGTGGGCATGCTGTATTTCCTGCTCGCCGTCGGCCTGTCGATCGTGTTCGGCCTGCTGCGCTTCGTGAATTTCGCTCACGGCGCGTTCTACCTGCTTGGTGCGTATCTCTGCTACCAGGCGTTGCAATGGTCGGCGAATTTCTGGGTGGCGCTCGCGATCGTACCGCTCGTCGTCGGCGCGTTCGCATGGATCGTCGAGAAGCTCGTGCTGCGTCATGTGTACGCGCAGCAACATGAATTTCACATCCTCGCGACGGTCGGGCTCGCGCTCGTGCTGCAGGAGTGCGCGATCCTCGCATGGGGCCCGCTCGGCGACAACGTGCCGCCGCCCGACGCGCTGAACGGCGTCGTGATCTGGGGCGGCTTCGTCTACCCGAAGTACCGGCTGTTCGTGATCGCGTTCACGGCCGTCCTCGCCGCGTTGCTGTGGTGGGTGCTCGAAGGCACGCGGCTCGGCAGTACGGTGCGCGCGGGCAGCGAATCGACGGAGATGGTGTCGCTGCTCGGCATCAACGTGACGCGCGTGTTCAGCCTCGTGTTCGCGCTCGGCGCGGCGACGGCCGCGCTGGCCGGCGTACTCGCCGCACCGATCCGCGGCGTCGATCCGTTCATGGGTATCGAGGCGCTCGGCGTCGCGTTCGTCGTGGTCGTCGTCGGCGGGATGGGGAATTTTCTCGGCGCGCTCGTGGGCGGCCTGCTGGTCGGCATCGTGCAGAGCCTGATGAGCACGCTGTGGCCGGAAGGCGCGCGGCTGATGATTTATGTCGCGATGGCGGCCGTGCTGCTGCTGCGTCCGAACGGTTTGCTGGGGAGGGCCGCATGATCGACTCGTCGAAACCGCTGCCGCCGGGCGCGGCGGCGTCGCAACGTCCGCAGTGGCGCGGCGTGCTGCAGCGGCCGGAAGCCTGGCTCGCGGTGGTGGCCGCGTGCGTGTTGCCGCTCGTGTTGAGTTCGGGCTCGCTCGCGACCGAGGTGCTCGTGTTCGCGCTCGCCGCGCTCGGCTGCAACCTGCTGCTCGGTTACACGGGGCTGTTGTCGTTCGGGCAGGGCATCTTCTTCGGGCTCGGCAGCTACACGGCGGGGCTGGTGTTGACGCGCGGCGTCCCATCCGTGACGGCCGCGCTGGTCGCGGCCGCGGTGCTCGGCGCCGTCGCGGCCGCACTCGTCGGCTGGTTCTCGATCCGGCAGCGCGGCACGTATTTCGTGATGCTGACGCTCGCGTTCGGGCAGTTGTTCTACTTTCTCGCGTATACGACGCCGGATGTGACGGGCGGCGACAACGGGCTGCTCGACATCCCGCGTCCCGCGCTCGCCGCGTTCGGGCATCCGCTCGTCTCGCTCGATTCGCCGTGGCGCTACTACGGCTTCGTCGCGGTGCTGTTCGTCGCGGTGTTCTGGCTGCTGCTGCGCGTCTCGCGCTCGGTGTTCGGGCGGACGCTGCTCGCGATTCGCGACAACGAGGCGCGCGCGGCGGCGGCCGGCTACGACGTGAAGCGCTTCAAGCTCGCGGCGTTCGTGATCTCGGGCGCGGTCACGGGCCTGGCGGGGGCGCTGCACGCATTGATGACGGGCATCGCGCCGCTGTCGAACATCGACTATCACACGAGCGAGATGATTCTCGTGATGACGGTGATCGGCGGCACGGGCAACCTGTTCGCGTCGGTGCTCGGCGCGGCGTTCTACGTGCTGTTCGCGGACTGGCTGTCGACGCTGTGGCCGCGCTGGCTGCTGCTGCTCGGCCTCGTGCTGATCGCGGTCAGCCTGTTCATGCAGCGCGGGTTGTGGGGGCTGGGCGAACGCGTCGTGGCGTCGCTGCGGCGTAGCGATCGCGCGGCGGCTACGGTCAAGGAGCGGCAATGAGCGAAGCGATTCTCGAAGCGCGCGGCATCGTCAAGCGCTACGGCAAGTTCACGGCGCTGGGCGGCGTCGATCTACGCATCATGCCGCGCACCGTGCATTCGGTGATCGGCCCGAACGGCGCGGGCAAGACGACGCTGTTCCATACGCTGACGGGCACGTTGCCGATCACGTCGGGCTCCATCCTGTTCGACGGTCACGACGTGTCGCACGAACCCGATCACAAGCGCGTGCGGCGCGGCATCGCGCGCTCGTTCCAGGTCACGAGCCTGTTTCCGAACCTGAGCGTGCGCGAGAACCTGCGCGTCGCCGCACAGGGCGTCGAATCGCGGCGGGCGCTGAATCCGTGGACGCCGCCTCGCGGCGCGCTTGCGCATGACGACATCGTCGACGACGTACTCGAGCGGCTCGGCCTGCAGCGCTTCGCCGGCACGGCGTCCGGCGTGCTGTCGCATGGCCAGCAGCGCCGGCTCGAGGTCGGCATGGCGCTGGCGGCACGGCCGCGCGCGATCTTCCTCGACGAGCCGACGTCGGGCATGGGCATCGACGATCTCGACGACATGAAGACGCTGATCCGCAGCCTGCGCGACGACTACACGGTCGTGCTGATCGAACACAACATGGGCATCGTGATGGACATATCGGACACGATCACGGTGATGCAGCAGGGGCGCGTGCTGGTCGAGGGCAAGCCCGACGCGATTCGCGGCGACGCGCGCGTGCGCAGCGCCTATCTCGGCAACATGATCACGGGAGGCCGCGCATGATGCTCGACGTGAAGGAGGTGCATGCCTGCTACGGCAAGAGCCACGTGCTGCAGGGCGTTTCGCTGAACGTGAACGAAGGCGAGACGGTGACGCTCCTCGGCCGCAACGGGGCGGGCAAGTCGACGACGCTCAAGACCATTGCGGGCGTGGTCGCGCCGACCGGCGGCACGGTGACGTTCGCGGGCCGTCCGGTGTCCGGGCAGCCGGCGCACCGGATCGCCGCGCGCGGCCTCTGCTTCGTGCCCGAGCATCGGGGGATTTTCCGGCTGCTGTCGGTCGAGGAAAACCTGCGGCTCGGCGCGCGTCGCGATTCGCCGTGGCAGCTCGACGATATCTACCGGATCTTTCCGCGCCTGAAGGAGCGCCGCCGCAACGGCGGCGCGCAGTTGTCGGGCGGCGAGCAGCAGATGCTCGCGATCGGTCGCGCGCTGATGAATCATCCGCGGCTGCTGATGCTCGACGAGCCGGTCGAGGGGCTCGCGCCAGTGATCGTCGAGGAGATCGTCGAGCAGTTGAAGCGGATCAAGGCGGCCGGCGTCGCGATCCTGCTCGTCGAACAGAACCTCGAAGTGTGCACGCAGCTCGCGGATCGCCACTTCGTGATCGAACAGGGTGTGATCGTCTACGAAGGCAGCAACGCGGCGTTCGCGGCCGATCACGACGTGAAGGACCGGTACCTGGGCGTCGGCGTCGCATGAGCGCCGTGCCCTTTCAATGCGAGGAATGGCAACGATGCAAGTACAGGATTCGACTCCGGGCGTCGCGGCGTCCGGTTTGCGCGTCGATGGCGCGCGGCTGTGGAGCAGCCTGATGCGTCTCGCGCGGATCGGCGCGACCGACAAGGGCGGTGTGTGCCGTCTCGCACTCACCGAACTCGATCGCGATGCGCGCGACCTGTTCGTCGCGTGGGCGAAGGAAATCGGCTGCACGGTGCGCGTCGATGCGATCGGCAATATCTTTGCGCGGCGCGCGGGCGAACGGGGTGACCTGCCGGCCGTGGCGACGGGCAGCCACATCGACACGCAGCCGACCGGCGGCAAGTTCGACGGCAACTACGGCGTGCTGGCCGGCCTCGAGGTGCTGCGCACGCTCGACGACGCGGGGGTGCGCACGCGCGCGCCGCTCGAGGTGGCCGTCTGGACCAACGAGGAAGGGTCTCGCTTCGTTCCGGTGATGATGGGGTCCGGCGTGTTCGCGGGCGCGTTCACGCTCGACCATGCGCTCGCGCAACGCGACCGCGACGGCGTGTCGGTGCGCGATGCGCTGGCGGCGATCGGCTATGCGGGCGACGGGCGCGACGCGCATCCGGTCGGCGCGTATTTCGAGGCGCATATCGAGCAGGGGCCGGTGCTGGAGGCGCACGACACGACGATCGGCGTGGTCGAGGGCGCGCTCGGACAGCGCTGGTACGACGTGACCGTACACGGGATGGAGGCGCATGCGGGCCCGACGCCGATGGAACTCCGGCACGACGCGCTGCTGGTCGCGGCCGATCTCGTGCGCGCGGTGAACGGTATCGCGCGGGCGCATCCGCCGCACGGGCGCGGCACGGTCGGCTGGGTCGACGTGCACCCGAATTCGCGCAACGTGATTCCCGGCCGCGTGACGCTGACCGTCGACCTGCGCGCGGCCGACGACGCGACGCTGGCGACGATGGATGCGCAATTGCGTGCGGCATGCGCCGACCTGGGCACGGCGGCCGGCATGCGGATCGACGTCGAGCCGGTCGTGTACTTTCCGCCGCAGCCGTTCGATCCGGCGCTGGTCGAGCAGGTCCGCGCCGGCGCGCGTGCGCTCGGGCTGTCGTCGATGAACGTGATCAGCGGCGCGGGCCACGATGCGGTGTATCTTGCGCGCGTCGCGCCGACCGCGATGATCTTCGTGCCGTGCAAGGATGGCATCAGCCACAACGAGATCGAGGACGCCGATCCGGACCATCTGGAAGCCGGCTGCAACGTGCTGCTGCACGCGATGCTGGGCGCTGCCGGGATCGCGGAGGGCCGTGCGCAATGAAGATCCTGATCGCCCGGATGAACCACGAGACCAACACGTTCTCGCCGGTGCCGACGCCGCTCGCCGCGTTCGGCCGCAACGGCCCCGACTGGGGCGACGATGCGTATCGCGCGAATCGCGGGATGCGCACCGCGATGGCCGCGTTCATCGATGCGGCCGAGCGCGCAGGCGCCGACATCGTGACGCCCGTATCGGCGGCCGCGAACCCGAGCGGTCCGGTCGCGGCCGATGCGTACGCGGCGATCTGCGATGCGATCGTTGCGGCCGCGCCCGGCTGCGACGCGGTGATGCTCGACCTGCATGGGGCGATGGTCGCCGAGCAGAGCGCGGACGGCGAGGGCGACCTGCTCGCGCGCGTACGCGCGGCGCTGCCCGACGCGCCGATCGCGGTCGCGCTCGACCTGCATGCGAACGTCACGCAGAAGATGATTGATCACGCGGACGTGATCGTCAGTTTCAAGACCTATCCGCACGTCGACATGTACGAGACCGGCGAGCATGCGGCGCGGCTGCTGCTCGACCGGCTTCATGGCCGCGCGCGGCCCGTGCTCGCGTGGCGGCAGCCGCCGCTGATGACGTCGACGCTGCGCAGCGCGAGCGCCGAAGGCGCGATGCGGCGCGCGGTGGAGGCCGCGCGCGCGGCGGAGGCGGACGGGATGCTCGCGGTGTCGGTGTTGCCCGGCTTCTCGCTCGCGGATATTCCGGCGCCGTGCATCAGCGTGGTCGTGGTGGCCGACGGCGACCGCGCCGGCGCCGACGCCGTGGCCGAGCGCATCGCGCGGCAGATCTGGGACGCGCGCGACGAATTCGTCTATCGCAGCGCGCCGCTCGCCGAATCGGTCGCGCAGGCCGCCGCGCTCGCCCGCGGCGCGGACCGCCCGGTGCTGATGCTCGATCACGGCGACAACTGCATGTCGGGCGGCCCGTGCGACACGATGGACCTGCTCGAAGCCGCGCTCGCGCACGGGCTCGACGGGATCGTCAGCGGGCCGTTGTGCGACCCCGACGCCGTGGCGGCGCTGATCGATGCGGGCGTTGGCGCAACCGTCACGGTGCCGGTCGGCAACCGCCTGCCGTCGCACGGCGGCGTGCGGCGCGAACCGTTTCGGGCGACGGGCATCGTGCGCGCGATCACCGACGGCGAATACGTGATCACCGGGCCGACGTATACCGGGCAGCGTGCGTACATGGGCCGCGCGGCGGTGCTCGACATCGGCACGGCCACGCTCGTCGTCACCGAGCGCACGCAGGAGCCGTGGGATCTCGGCGTGTTCGAGAGCGTCGGCGTCGATCCGCGCCGTGCGCGCTTCCTGCTGCTGAAGTCGCGGATGTATTGCCGGCCGGTGTTCGTGCCGATTGCATCCGCACTGGTCGAATGCGACAGCCGCGGCGTGACGGGTTCGGACTTCGGGCTGTTCCGCTACGAGCGGCTCGCGCGGCCGGTGTATCCGCTCGACGACATCGGGCGGTGGGCGTCGGGCGCGGGCCGCACGGCCTGACGGAAACGGATACGAGACGCCGGGCTCGCGCGCTTTCGGGCATCATGCGATGGCGCCGGCCCGTCGGGCAGCAGGGTCGGGCAATCCATTGCGTCCGCAACCGATCCGGAGAACCGACCGCCATGCATTCGAATCCCTTCCGCCTGCGCGGCGCGCGCCTGCTCGCCGCGCTGACCCTCGCCACGACGGCCGTTGCCGTGCACGCCGCCGACTGGATCGTGTCCGGCAACGACGGCAAGTACCAGCGCGTCGAGGGCCGCGACACCTATCTGCCTTCGCCGCCCGCCGACACGCTGACGCTGCTCGACGCCAGCACGTTCCCGCCGAAGGTCGCGCTGCAGGTCGACGTCGAGAACGGCATCCAGGGGCCGCCGCAGGCGGTCGCGATCACGCCCGACGCGAAGCTCGCGCTCGTCGGCGCGCCGACGCGCTATGACGCGGCCGCGAAGCAGCTCGTGCTCGACACGTTCCTGCAGGTCGTGAATCTCGACACCGCGCCGCCCGCGATCACGCGCGTCGAGCTCGGCACGCATCCGCAAGGGATCGCGATCGACCGCTCGGGTCGGCTCGCGCTCGTCGCCAACGTCGACGGCAGCGTGTCGATCCTTCGCATCGACGGCACGCACGTGACGCTCGACGGCACCCTGAAAATCGGCAAGAAGCGGCTGGCCGGGATCAGCTTCACGCACGACGGCAAGCATGCGCTCGTGTCGCTGCGCGACGAGCAGGGCATCGCGGTGCTGAACGTCGACGACGGCAAGGTGACCGACAGCGGCACGCGCCTGAGCACGGGCGTCGCGCCGTACACGATCGACGTGTCGAGCGACAACCGCTGGGCCGTCGTCAGCAACGTCGGGCTCGCCGGGCTGCCGGGTTACACCGGCACGCTCGCGGGCGACGCCGATTCGGTCGCGCTGATCGACGTATCGCGCGTGCCGTTCCGCACGGTCCAGTATTTGACGGTGCCGTCGCTGCCGGAAGGCGTCGCGATTTCACCGAACGGCAAGTGGATCGCCGTGCAGGCGATGGACGGCTCGAACCTGACGGCCGACAACCCGGGCCGCCACAAGCTCGGCAAGGTGCTGCTGTTCGAAATCCGCGACGGGCAGGCCGTGAAGGTGAGCGAAGTGCCGGGCGGCGAAGCCGCGCAGGGCATCGTGTTTACCGCCGACAGCCGGCACGTGATCGTGCAGTTCAACGTCGAACGGCAGCTTGCGCTGTATGCGATCGAAGGCGGCAAGCTGCGCGATACGGGCAAGCGGATCGCGCTGACGGGCGGGCCGTCGTCGTTGAGGAGGTTGCCGCGCTGACGCGCCGCCGCGCGCTTCGCCCGTTTTTTCGCATCCGTGAGTGAACAGGGTACCCGCATTCGCCGGGTGCCCGCCGATCCCCATCCTTCTCTTGTCTGGTTGCAACGCAACAAACGCCGGCAATTTGTACCAGAAGCCACTTAACTCTCGATTGTTTAGTTAAACAAACTGAAAATTCGGGAAACTTCTCGTGGTGAATAAACAATCGTTACGGCACTGTAAGGCCCGGGAAGGCAGGACGGATATCCCGAACAGGAGGCCCACGTTGACGAACCGAGCACGCGTCGTCGACGCCGGATGACTCATTTAGTTAATGGTGCTAAACGAAAAAATGAAAAATCCACGACTCTTGATCGTCGCCGCACTGACGTGTGCCGCGCTCGCCGCATGTGGCGGCGACGACGTGAACAGTACGTCGACCGCCGGCAACGGCGGCACGGACGGGCCATCGACATCGGGGCCATCGCAACCAGGACAAACCGGGCAGCCGGCGCAGCCCGGCCAACCCTCCACGCCGACGCCCACGCCCACACCCACGCGTACCAACATGCAACTGACGCAGTTCGTCAACCCGCTGATCGGTACGCAGGTCAATGGCGACTCCGGCTACGCGGGCAACGTGAACCCGGGCGCCACGGTGCCGTTCGGGATGGTCGATTTCGGGCCGAACACGCCGCGCTACGACTTCAACGGTTCGGGCGGCTACCTGTCGTCGGGCGGGTCGAACGGTACGATCGATTTCTTCAGCGTCACGCACCTGAGCGGCGTCGGCTGCCCGGGGCAGGGCGCGGTCGCGATGCTGCCCACCGACGGGGCGAACGCCATCGCGCCGGGCGGCAGCCCGACCGGCATCGGATACAGCTATTCGGACGAAGCGGCCCAACCCGGCTACTACAAGGTGCGCCTCGCGAACGGCATCGTGACGGAACTGAGCGCGACCGCGCGCTCCGGCCTCGCGCGCTTCACGTACACGGACAAGAACAAGGGCTTTTTCTCGGTCGATGCGAAGCTGAACGGCAACAGCGATTCGGGCAGCACGAGCATCACCGCGAACAACGTGGCGCTCGCGCTTGCCAGCGACGGCAGGTCGATGAGCGGGCAGGCCATCGCACCCGCGTTCTGCACGCCGTACGGCACGATCTGGAACGCTCCCGTGTATTTCTATGCGACCTTCGACAAGCCGCTGCGCAAGCAAACGGGTACGTCGGTGAATACCGCAAGCAACGGCGCCGCGACACTGCAGTTCGATCTGACCGATGCTGACAAGACCGTCACCGTGAAGGTCGGCATCTCGTCCGTCAGCGTGTCGAACGCGCAGGCCAACCTGGCGGCCGAGGGCGAAAAACTGACGTTCGACGATGCGCGTGCGAAGGCATCGGCAGCATGGAACGACCGGCTCAACACGATCCAGATCGATCAGGCGAAGGATCCGGGTTCGCTGAACGCCACGCAGAAGGCGAACCTCACGAAGTTCTACACGGCGCTGTATCACGTGTTCAGCGCGCCGACGCTCTACAGCGACACGAATGGCGAGTTTCGCAGCATGCGTCAGCCGAAGAACGCGAACGGCGGCTATCCGACTTCGGTCGACCGGACCGGCACCGTCCCGCAGCGTGCCACCGCGAACGTCAAGGACTATGCGTACAAACGTCCGGACGGCTCGCAAGGCGGCGGCGCCAACCACTACACGGGCTTCTCGCTGTGGGATACGTATCGCTCGCAGGCGCAGCTGCTTGCCATGCTCGCGCCGCACGAAGCGAGCGACATGATGCAGTCGCTCGTCGTCGACGGGCTGCAATGCGGCGCGTTTCCGCACTGGGTCGACGGCAGCGACGATTCGACGCCGATGGCGGGCGACAACGCGCTGAACGTGATCGCCGGTTCCTACCAGTTCGGCGCGACCGATTTCGATCTGGTGTCGGCCGCGCGTCTGACGAAGCAGTCGGTATTCGATCCGTCGAGCGCGTGCAACGACCGCGCGAGCGCGCCGGGGCTCGCCAATTTCCTGACGGCCCATTACCTGTCGCAGAGCGACGACGGCCATTCGTCGTCCGCGACCATCGAGCGCGTGCTGAGCGACCGCTCGGCGGCCGCGTTCCTGCAGGCACTGCCCGCCAGCGTGCTGAACGCGCCGTCGGTCGGCGTGACGGCGGACAACATCGGCACGCTGTACACGCGCGCGTCGTGGTGGCGCAACATCTTCGACTACGCGAACAAGGTGATCGCCGCGCGCAATGCGCCGCCGGCCGGTGCGGCGCCCGGGACGCTGGGCACGCTCGTGCAGGGCTCGTTCCACGAATCGACGGAGCCGAACTACTTCTGGACCTTCGCGCAGGACTGGTCCGCGCTGATCGACGCGATCGGCGGCAAGCAGGCGGCCGTCGCGCGGCTGAACGAACTGTTCTCGATCACGACCCCGTACTCGACCGTGCCGGCTTCCGGCAGCCTGAACGGCGGCGAATCGTCGAACGGCCTCTATATCGGCAACGAACCGTCGTTCCAGTCGCCGTGGGGCTACAACTGGGCCGGGCAACCGAGCGGCGCGCAGTACGTCCTGCCGATCATCATGGCGCAGACGTTCGGCACCGGCCGCGACGGCCTGCCCGGCAACGACGACATGGGCGCGACGTCGAGCTGGTACGTGTGGGCGACGCTCGGCATGTTCCCGGTCATTCCGTCGGAAGCCGGTCTGGCGTTGTCGACGCCGCAATTCAGCGGGATCACGGTGTGGCTCGGCAACGGCAAGACGCTGCGACTCGAAAGCGACAAGCAGGTTGCCGCGGACGATACCGGCCGCGCCGCGTTCCCGTACATCCAGTCGCTGAATGTAAACGGCGCGGACTACGCGGGCTCGTGGCTGCCGCTCGGCAAGATCACCAACGGCGGAACGATGCGTTACGCGCTGTCCGCCACGCCGACGCAATGGGCGGCCGCCGACAACCTGACGCCGCCGTCCGGGCCGAATGCGGACTATACGCAGATGACCGCCGGCGGCGCGTCGACTGCGACGCGCCTGCTGCACCAGGCCGGCGCGCGATAAATGCAGGGATGCGCGCAGGGCGCCGCGCTGCGCGCATCCGTCGAGACGACGCAATCATGGAGGACAACTACATGAAATCGAAAGAGCGCCGAAAGTTTCTGTCCTACAGTGCCGCGCTGGTCGGTACGAGCTGGCTCGCCGGCTGCAATGGCGACATGGATTCGCCGTCGGGGGCAGCGGTCACGCCGAGCACCGACGGCCCGGCGACGGTCACGCCCACCGTCCCCGGCGTGCCGGCCGACCCGGAACACAGCCTGCTGGCGACGCAGCAGCTCACGCGGAACTGGACGTTCGCGCCCGCGAGCAGCCTGCCGGGCGCGGGCGGCGCGCAACTGTCGGGCGCTGCCGGCGTGACGGGCATGGCGCCCGCGACGGTGCCCGGCACCGTGCTGAACAGCATGATCGTCAACGGCAAGTATCCCGATCCGTTCTACGGCCGCATCGTCACGGACACCATTCCCGATACGCTGAAGGACACCGACTACTGGTACCGGACGACGTTCGCGGCACCGCCCCGGCAACCGGGGCAGCGCTTGTGGCTGAACTTCGACGGGGTCAATTACTGCGCCGAGATCTGGCTGAACGGCGCGCTCGTCGGCCGGCTCGAAGGCGCGTTCAAGCAGGGCGCGTTCGACATCTCGCGGCTGGTCCCGCAGGCGGGCGGTGTGGTCAATCTGGCCGTGCGCGTCGTCAAGCTGGATTTCTCCGAAGGGCCGCTGCTGCCGAACTACCAGAGCGGCGTCACGCGTGGCGGCCGCAACGGCGGTCCGACCGGCGTCACGCTGAAGAACGGCCCGACGTTCTTCTGCTCGGCCGGCTGGGACTGGCTGCCGACGATTCCCGACCGCAACCTCGGCATCTGGCAGCCCGTTTCGTGGTTCACGACCGGCTCGGTACGGATCGCGGCGATCAACGTCGCGCACACGCTTTCCGCCGATCTGTCGCGAGCGGAATTACGGCTCGATCTGGAACTCGACAACGGGTCGGGCCAGGATCTCGTCGCAACGCTCGTCGGCAGCATCGGCAACGGCGCGACGTTCAGCCACGACATGGCGATTCCCGCATCGAGTACGACGACGAAGCTATCGCTCACGTCGTCGGATATCGCGGCGCTGTCGATCAGGCAGCCGCGCCTGTGGTGGCCGAACGGGTACGGCGAGCCGGATCTTTACGCGGTGACGGTGGGGATCAAGGTGGGACGCCTGTTGTCGGACGAACGCACGCTGAACGTCGGCCTGCGCCGCATCGACTACTCGCGCGACATCGGCCAGGGCACGCAGTTGAGCATCACGGTCAACGGCTTGCCGATTCTCGTGATGGGCGGCAACTGGGGGCTCGACGAAGCGTTGAAGCGCATTCCGCGCGAACGGCTGTTCAACCAGGTGCGGCTGCATCGCGACGCGAACCTCAACCTGATCCGCAACTGGAACGGGCAGAGCACGAGCGACGATTTCTTCGATGCGTGCGACCGTTACGGGATCCTCGTCTGGCAGGACTTCTTCTTCTCGACCGAAGGAGACGGATCGGGCGCGGCCAACGTGCCGCGCGATCTCGACGACATTCGCGACGTGATCGCGCGCAACCGCCATCGCCCGTCGATCCTGCTCTGGTGCGGCGGCAACGAAGGTGCGCCTCCGCCGGCCCTCGTCAAGGGGCTCGACGCGCTCGTCGCCGAGCTGGACCCGCAACGCCTGTGCCTCACGAGTTCGGCAGGCGATACGGGCGCCGGCGCGGTGAACGGCTATTCGTCCGGCGGCCCGTACAACTGGGCGTCGCCGCAGGCCGCGTTCAGCCGCGGCTACGGCACGACGTCGGTCGCGTTCCACAACGAAGTCGGCTCGCACTCGATCCCGACGCTCGAATTCGTCGAGTCGATGCTGCCGCCCGGCTCGTACGATTGCCCGGACGATTTCTGGGCCGATCGCGACATGAACGGCAACGGCGCCTACTACGATCAGGTCGGCAAGCAGGGCGGCGCCGGCTACATCGCGATGACGGCGCTGCGCTACGGCGCGATCCGCAACCTCGCCGATTTCGTGCGCAAGGCGCAGATGATGAACTACGAGTGCATCCGCTCGATCTACGAGGCGAATGCGGCCGTGATGATCGGCCCGGTGGCCGGGAAGATCACGTCGCCGGCCACCGGCGTGATCATGTGGATGACGAACCCGTCGCAGCCGAGCTTCGTGTGGCAAATGTACAGCCACGATCTCGAGGAGCATTCGTCGTTTTTCGCGGTGCGGCACGGCTGCCGCCGCGTCAACGCGATCCTCGACGCGAATACCGCCGACGTGACGATCGCGAATCACACGAGCGCGGCCGTCACCGGCCGTGTCGAGATGCGCGTGTACAACCTCGACGGCACGTTGAGCAGCCGCGCCACGGCCGACGTCGGCGGCGTTGCCCGCGCGTCGTATCGCGTGGTGGCGAACCTGAAGCCGGCGATGGCCGCCGCGAAGTCCGACGTGTGCATCGTGTCGCTCGCGCTGACCGATTCGGGCGGCAATACGCTCGCGGAGAACGTCTACTGGCGGCAGCGCGACGGCGGCGACACGTCGTACACGTCGCTCGACACGATGCCGGGCGCGGCCGTTGCCGTCGGCGCGACGTCGGCCGAGGTCGACGACGTGACGACGCGCATCACGGTCGATGTCGCCAACGCCGGCGCTACCATCGCGCTGATGACGCACCTGCAGGTGTTCGATCCGGCGACCGGCGCGCGCATCCTGCCGGCGTTCTACAGCGACAACTATCTGAACCTGATGCCGGGCGCGAAGCGGCGGATCACGATCGACCTGCCGCATGCGAACGGCGCCCCGGTATCGCGCGTCGCGTTGCGGATCGACGGGTGGCGACTCGATCGGCCGAACTGCAAGCTCGGGCTCGGCGGTGTGCCGGTCGTGTTCAACGAGCGCGCGCTGGCGGTCGACCAGGCGGTGGCGACGTTCGCGACATGTTGAGCGGGTGGTTGGCGTGATGCGGCGCGGCGGCGAACGTCACTGGCGGTTGTCCGCCGCGCGGCTTCGGAGCCTGAATGCAAACGGGGAACGGAGCTTGGAGACGTTTCAGAGGATACGGATCGGGGCGCTGAAGCAAGCGCTGGACGACGAAGTCCACGGCTCGTCGATCAGCCATGAGCGGGCGGAAAACACCATCGCGCGGCTTGCCGAGGTGTTGTCGTTCACGCAAGCCGGCCATGCGCACACGAGGATTCTGAGGAAAGAAGTGCCCGGTACGGCCGCACCGGGCGGCATGGCCGCGCAGTTACGGGCGCAGCAGATCGAACCCGCCGAATACCACGACACCGCTGAGCACGATCATCGCGACGGAGTGCTGGCCGAAGTAGAGAATCGCGGCGGCGAGCCACGTCGTGATGCAGAAGGCGCCGATGCGGGCCATCGTGTGTTCCTCGAATGCGTGATGAAGTGAATGCGTGCCGCGCGGCGTTCGCCGCTCGAGCGGTGAGCGGAGCATCCACGCGGGCGAACGGAAAAGGCGACCCGGGAAGCCGCGTCGTCGTCGGCACACGTTGCATGCCGAGCCCCGAAAGGCCGTGAGTCGAAGCCGGCGGCATCACGCGATCGGGCCTGGAAGAGGCATCCGACATGCGCGTCCCGGCCGGCGAAGCGGCGATTTTACCAGCGCCGTCATGCCGCCAATCCGTCCCTTTCGCGATCAATTGCGGTCATCGCCCGGCAATCCACCCGACCCCGATATTCAAGTTTCGTGTGACGAATGCCGTAAAACGATAGGAAGGCGACTTTCGCCCCTGTCATTTCGTTTACCGACACACGGACCGACACGATGCAGATCGATTTCTCCACGACCGCGAGATCCCCGCTCGCGGACAGCGGCGTGACCGCGAACCCGCCCGCCGCGACGTCGTCCACCGGCGCCGCCACGGATGCCGCGAGCCCGACGGGCACGGCCGACGCCACGGGTGCGACCGGCACGGCCGGCACCACCGGCACGAAGGATTCGGCCGGCGCCGCCGGCGCTGCGGGCGCATCGTCGGAAGACCCGGCGGTCGCCCAGTTGAAGGCGCTGATCGAGCGGCTGCAGAAGCAGCTCGCGACAGTGGAGCGGCAAATGGCCGCTGCGGCGCAGCGCGCAAAGGACGATCCGGCCGCGGCCGTCGAACAGCAGTCGCTGAATGCGGAAGCCAGCGCGATTTCAGCCGCGCTCGCGACGGCAATCTCGCAACTCGCCGCGGCACTCGAGAAATCCGGCGGCTCGCCGTCGGGCGGGCTGGTGTCGACGCAGGCCTGAGCGGCCACGGCGGCGTCGGCCGCACGCATTACAATCGCAAGCTCGTCTCCCTCTCAAGGACGGCTGACCGATGAATGCGGAACTCGACGACGACGAACTCGTTCACTTCGACGCACACGGCGGCACGCCGCTGCCCGCGGCCGATGCCGAAGGATGGCTCGACCACGACGGCGCGCGCATCCGGCACGCGTCGTTCGGCCGGGGGCCGGCGGTCGTGCTGCTGCACGGCGGCCTCGGCCACGGCGGCAACTGGGGCAACCAGGTACCGGCGCTGCTCACGGCAGGCTACCGCGCGATCGTGATCGACAGCCGCGGCCACGGCCGCAGCACGCGCGACGACAGACCCTATTCGTACGAACGCATGGCCTCGGACGTGCTGGCCGTTCTCGACGCGCTGCAGGTCGACCGTGCACGCTTCGTCGGCTGGAGCGACGGCGCATGCATCGCACTCGTGCTGGCCGCCCGCGCACCGGAACGCGCGGCCGGCGTGTTCTTCTTCGCGTGCAACATGGATCCGGGCGGCACGAAGGAAATGGTGCCGAGCCCGCTGATCGATCGTTGTTTCGCGCGACATCGAAAGGACTATGCGCAACTGTCCGCGACACCGGACCAGTTCGACGCATTCGTGGCTGCCGTCAGCGAAATGATGCGCACGCAACCGAATTACACCGCGCAGGATCTCGCGGCGATTGCCGTGCCGGTTGCGATCGTGCAAGGTGAGCACGACGAATTCATCCGACCCGAGCATGCGGCGTACCTCGCGCGGACGATCCCGGGCGCGACGCTGACGATCCTGCCCGGCGTGAGCCATTTCGCGCCGCTGCAGCGGCCCGCGCGGTTCAACGCGGCGATGCTGGCGTTTCTCGACCGGTTGGCGGGTTAATGCGCGCACGGCCCGCCGACGCGCGGGCGTTACTCGGCGAGCGAATCGAGCGGCTGCGCGTACTCGAACGCCCAGACGACCCTGCGAAAGAAATGGTTGCCGAGCCACGCGAGGATGTCGCCCGGATCGCCGCGCTCGGCGCCGCGGCGGGCGAGCCGCCCCCGTCCGGCATTTCGCATATCGCATAAGTTTTTCTTTCGGCTCGCGCAACATATCGTCGATTGTTGGCGGCCGGGCGGTAGCGGATAGTCCTGCTTCGGCAGGCCGGCCGCCGCTCGCTCCGCGCGGCGCGGCCAGGTCTGTTGTCCATGCAACCATCAGAAATCGAAAGGAACCGCACTCATGCGATTCAATGCGACACGCTTCGCCGCGACCCTGTTCGTCGCCGCATGCGCGACCGCCGCGGCCGGCCGTGCGGCCGCCGTCACGCAGGACGCCCTCCACGACACCGTCACCCGCCATATCGCGCCGCTGATGAAGCAGTATGCGGTCCCCGGCATGGCTGTTGGCATCGTCGCCGACGGCAAGCCCTATGTGTTCGACTACGGCGTGATGTCGAAGCAAACCGGCAAGCCGGTGACCGGCGACACGCTGTTCGAAATCGGTTCGGTCAGCAAGACGCTGACCGCGACGCTCGCCGCCGACGCGCAGGAGGGCGGCGAACTGTCGCTCGCCGACCCCGCGGCCAAATATCTGCCTGAGCTGCAGGGCAAGCCGTTCGGCGTCGTGACGCTGCTCCAGCTCGGCACGCACACGCCCGGCGGGACGCCGCTGCAGGTGCCGGACAGCATCCGCGACGACGCGGACCTGATCCGCTATCTCGACGCGTGGCGGCCCGAATATGCGCCGGGCACGCACCGCAAGTATTCGAACGTCGCGATCGGCATGCTCGGCTGGCTCACCGCGAAGGCGATGCACAAGGATTTCGCGACGCTGATGGAGCAGCGCCTCTTTCCCGCGCTCGGGATGACGCATACCTACATCGACGTGCCCGACGCGCGCATGGCCGACTATGCGCAGGGCTACACGAAGGACGGCAAGCCGGTCCGGATGACGGAAGGCATGCTCTGGCAGCCGGCGTACGGCGTGCGCACCACGGCGGCCGACCTGCTGCGCTTCGTGCAGGCGAACATGGGGATGATCCAGACGGCGCCGCGGCTGCAGCGCGCGATCGAACGCACGCACACCGGCTATTTCCGCGCGGGGCCGCTGACCCAGGATTTGATCTGGGAACAGTATCCGTACCCGGTCGCGCTGCCCACGCTGCTCGCGGGCAATGCGCCGAAGATGCTGTTCGATGCGGTGCCGGCCAGCGCGATCCAGCCGCCGCTCGCGCCGAACCCCGCGACCTGGATCAACAAGACGGGTTCGACCGGCGGCTTCAGCACGTATGTCGCGTTCGTTCCCGCGAAGCGGATCGCGATCGTGATGCTCGCGAACGGCAACGTGCCGATCGAGGACCGCGTGAAGGTCGCCTACCGGATCCTCGGGTCGCTCGGCGACGGGCGGTAACGTTGCCGCGCCCGCCCGTCGGGAAATGCTTATGATGGGCGGGCAATCCGGTGCGCGGCGAGCGACGCACCGGGCGACGGAGGAGAGCCGATTGAGCATCGCATGGGACGGAATCACGGGCGCCGACGTGCTTGACGACGCGCAACTGGCGAGCCGGCACGCGCTGGCCGATGCGGCGCGCGACGGCGCATGGGCGACCCTGCTCGAGCGTATCGCGCAACAGCCCGCGCTCGTCAACGCGACGCGGCCGGGCGGCACGTCGCTTTACGCGCCGTTGCATCAGGCCGCGTATGGCGGCGCGCCGGAGGAGGTCGTCACTGAGCTGCTGCGGCTCGGTGCATGGCGGATGCTGCGTGATGCGCGACGCGAGCGTGCGATCGATATTGCCGCGCGGCGCGGGCATCGGCATCTGGTCGCGCTGCTGACGCCGCAGCCGCGACGCTTCGTGCCCGACGGCACGCTGCGCGCCATCCAGCGTCATTTCCACGACATGATCGGTGGCCGCATCGCGCACCTGCGGGTCGACGCGCTGCGTTTTCCCGAACTCGAACCGCTGCTCGAATTCGACGCGCAGGCCGGGCGCATGTGGTTCGCGGTGCCCGGCATGTACGGCGGATTCGATTACGCGCTGCGCACGGACGGCGATGCCGCCGTGCTCGTGTCCGAGAGCTGGAGCCGCGTGGTCGGCGGCTCGGGCCAGCGGCACGAGATTACGGCCCACGGCTGCACGCTGGTCGAAGCGGGCTTCGTCTGACACGGCCGGTCATCCCGCCGGGCACAAGACCGCACCACGTCGATGTCGTTGCGAGTGCACCCAATCAGAGGCATCGCGGCGCCCGGGAAGAATGGCTGCCGGGTTTCGCTTTCCTGCCCCGTGTGCGGTCAGTTCCCGTACATGTCGAAGTCGAAGTATTTCGACTGGATCGCGTCGTAGGTGCCGTCGCTGCGAATTCGCGCGATGGCGCGGTTCAGCGCGTCGCGCAGGTCGGTGTCGGCCTTGCGCACGCCCGCCGCATCGCCGTTGCCCATGATCTTCGCGTCGTACACCACGCCGCCCGCGAACGAGAAGCCCTTGCCGCGCGGCGTCGCCAGGAACCCGAGCTGGCCTTGCACGGCATCCATCAGCACGCCGTCGACGCGCCCGGTGACGAGATCCGCATACGCCTGGTCGTAGCTCGGATACGGCACGACCTCGACCTTCGCGGCCGCCCACTTTTCACGTGCATAGGTTTCCTGGACCGTGCCCTGTTCGACCGCGACGCGCTTGCCGGCGAGCTTGGCCGCGTCCGGGAGCAGCCCCGACCCGCTGCGCGCGATCAGCCGCGTCTGGTTGCGGTACAGGCGATCGGTGAAGTCGATCTGCTGGCGCCGCTGTTCGGTCGCGGCCATCGACGACAGGATCACGTCGAACTTGCGCGCCTGCAACCCGGGAATCAGCCCGTCGAAACTGCTCGATACCCACACGCATTTCGCATTCAGCTTGGCGCACAGCGCGTTGCCGAGATCGATGTCGAAGCCTTTCACGCTGCCGTCGGTCGCGGTCGACTCGAACGGCGGGTAGGTCGGGTCGACGCCGATGCGGATGGTCGTCCATTCCTTCGCGGACGCCAGCGATGCGAAGGCCATCGCGGCGGCGGAAAGGAGAATCGTGATGCGCGTCTTCATGGTCGGGCTCCGTTCGTGTGGGGAAGAGTGGGCGTGCGCGTCAGCTCGGGAATTCGCCGCGCTGAAAATCGTTCGACAGTTCGAGGGCGTCGGCCATCTCGCCGACGGTGACCGGCTTGATCGGCGCGCGGATCCGGTAGTGACCGACGTCGCCGACGCTGCGCTGCTGTACGTCGGCGATCAGTTCGCCGACCGTCGTGCCGCACCAGCGCCCCTGGCACGGACCCATCCCGCAGCGCGTGAACGCCTTCATCTGGTTCGGCCCCTGGCAGCCGAGTGCCGCGAGCCGGCGGATTTCGCCGGCCGTGACTTCCTCGCAGCGGCACACGATCGTGTCGTCGTCGGGGCGGCGCAGCGCGGCGGACGGCGTGTAGAGCGCGTCGAGCAGCGGGCGCACCGCGAGATGACGGCGCAACGCGTGCAGCACCGGGCGTTCGCGCGCGGCCTGCCGTTGCGCGTCGAGCGCACCGAGTTGCACGGCGATGTCGAGCGCCGACACTTCGCCGGCGAGTGCCGCAGCCCGCGCGCCGCCGATGCCCGCGCCGTCGCCGGCGATCCAGACGTGCGGCACGCTGCTGCGGCCGCGTGCGTCGCAGCGCGGCCGCCAGCACGCCGACGAATCGTCCCATTCGTGTGCGCAGCCGAGCGAGCGGGCGAGCTGCGTCGACGGAACGACGCCCTGATGCAGCAGCACGAGCGACGTGTCGAGCATCTGCACGACGCCTTCCGCGTCGCGAAAGCGAATGCGTTCGGCGCGGTCGGCGCCGTCGATGCGGATGTCGGTCGCGCCTCGATACACCGGAATCCCGGCGTGGCGCACCGCGCGCAGCATGCGCCAGCCCTTGAGCAGATAGTCGGCGCCGCGCAGCGCCGGCAGCGCATGCGGGAGCGCGCGGCGCCACGCGTCGCGCGGCGTCGTATCGACCAGCGCGCGCACGCGCCGGCCGGCATTCAGCAATTGCGCGGCGAACAACCAGAGAAGCGGGCCGCTGCCCGCGAGCACGGCGTCGGCCGATGGCGCGAGCCCCGACGCTTTCAGCAGCGTCTGCGCGGCGCCGATGCCCATCACGCCGGGCAACGTCCAGCCGGGCACCGGCCACGACCGCTCCTGCGCGCCGGTCGCGATCAGCACCGCGCGCGCGCCGATTTCGAGCGTGCCGCGCGACGGGCCGCTTTGCGTGAGCATCGCGACGGGCGCCGGCTCGAACGCGATTTGCCAGACGACGCTGCGCGGCAGGTAATGCGCGCCGCTGGCGAGCAGGCCGTCGACGAGCGGGCGGCCGGCCGTGTAGTCGGCGCCGAGCCATTGCGCGAGCGGCGCCGGCGCATCGGCGACGTTGCGGTAGATCTGGCCGCCGGGTGCGCGGCCTTCGTCCGCGACGACGACCGACAAGCCGGTCGCACGCGCGGCGGTGGCCGCCGCCATCCCGGCCGGCCCGGCGCCGACGATCAGCAGGTCGCACTGGCGGCGCGTCATGCGAGCCTCGCCTTGCCGTGCATCGTGCGCACCTGCATGCCGTCGGCGACGGGCGTCATGCAGCCTTGCACATTCGGTACGCCGTCGACTTCGACGAGGCAGTCGAAGCACACGCCCATCATGCAGAACGGGCCGCGCGGCGCGCCGCTGACGGCGCTCGTGCGGCATGCGGCCGAACCGGCGGCGAGCATCGCGGCCGCGACGCTGTCATGCGCGGGTACGTCGTACGGCGTGCCGTCGATATGGATGCGCACGCGTTCGAGCATCGCGGCGGCGGGAATGAGGGATTCAAACATGCCGGGCTTCCGTGGGCGCGGCGAAGCGCGCGGTGGTAAAGGCGGACAGGTCGGCCGGCGCGGCGCGGCCGGCGATCCACGGCGCGACGAGATCGGCGTGGGTCGCCGCGAGCGTCACGCCGCTGTGGCAGATCGCGATGAACGCGCCGGGATGCGTGGCCGACGCCTCGTAGATGGGCAGGCCGTCGGGCGTCATGATGCGCAGCGCCCCCCACGCGCGGACGATGCGTGCATGCGCGAGGGCCGGGAATGCGGTGCGGGCCCGGCGCGCGATGTCGACCATCGCGGGACGCGTCTGTCCGTCGTCGAAGCCGACGTCTTCGGCCGAGTCGCCGAGGAGCACCGAGCCTTCCCGCGTCTGCCGGACGACGAGCGTCGGATAGTCGAGAAACGGCGCAAGGCGCTCGGTGACCATGATCTGGCCGCGCAACGGCGAAATCGGTGCGCGCAGGTCGACCATCGGCGCGAGCCGTGCGTTGTCGAGGCCGGCCGCGAGCACCACGCGCCCGGCTTCGAGCCGCGCGTGGCGTGTGTCGATCTCGAAGCGCCCGGCGCGCGGGCGGATTTCCGTGACGTCGCTGCGCGGCAGATAGACGCCGCCGCACTGCTGGAATGCCAGCAGCATGGCGCGCAGCGTATGGAGCGGATTCGCGTGACCGTCGTTCGGCGACCACAGCGCGCCGGCCAGCGACGGCGATGCCGATGGAATGCGCCGGCGCAGCGCCGCCGGATCGAGGACTTCATACGACAGCGCGGCGTCCCGCCGGCGCAGCGATTCGAGCAGGTCGGTCGCGCTGTCGAGTTCCGCGCGATGTTCGAACAGCTCGATGCCGCCCGGGCGTTCGAACGCACAGTCCACGCCGGTTTCGCGCTGCAACTGCGCGGAGAATGCGTGCCAGCGCGCCGACGATTCGCACGACCAGCGCGCATACGGCAGGCAGCGGCCGCCCTTGCCCTGCACCCACACGAGCCCGAAATTGCCGCGCGCCGCGCGAAACGCGATGTCGTCGCCGTCGCACACCGCGACGCGTTGGCCGAGACGCGCGATGCCCCACGCGAGGGCCATGCCGACGAGACCTCCGCCGGCCACGACGACGTCGAAGCGGCGCACGGTCATGCGCGACTCCGGTGTCGCGGGTGACGCGGTTGCGTGTTATATCCCATGGGAGCGCGGCTCCTTGCTTTCAGTACGGTGTGGCGCCGATGTTCGGACAGGCAAAATGCGCTGTCCAATACAGCTTGATCAACGACCCATAATTCAATGTTATGACTACGCCCTCGCTCAGGATTCGTCAGATCGAAGCGTTTCGCGCGGTGATGCAGCGCCATACCGTCACGCGCGCGGCGCGCGATCTCCATATCTCGCAGCCGGCGGTGAGCCGGCTGATCGCCGATCTCGAGGACCGGATCGGCTTCGTGCTGTTCGAGCGGCAGCAGGGGCGCTTCACGCCGACCGCGCAGGCGCGCGTGCTGTACGAGGAGGTCGAACGCGCGTTCGTCGGCCTCGACCGTGTTGCGCAGGCCGCCGAGCAGATCCGCGCGATGCGGCGCGGCACGCTGCGCGTGGCCGGCTCGCCCGCCGTCGCGCTCGACCTGCTGCCGGAGCTCGTCACGCGTTTCTCGCACGCGCATCCGGGCGTCGACATCACGCTGCTCGCGCACAGTGCGTCCACCGTCGTCGACAAGGTCGCGTCGGGGCAATGCGATGTCGGGTTGATCGCCGAGCCCGTCCCGCATCCGGCCGTGCGCGGCGAGCGGCTCGCGGAAAGCGCGATGTGCTGCATCGTGCCGCGCGGGCATCGGCTCGCGCGCAAGCGCGTCGTGCAGCCAGCCGACCTGCGCGACGAATCGTTCATCTCGTTTCCGCCGAGTTTCGAGGCGCGCAGCGCGATCGACCGCGTGTTCGTCGAAGCCGGCGTGTCGCGCGTGTTGTCGATCGAGGCGCAGCTGTCGCGGACGATCGTCGCGTTCGTCGCGAACGGCGCCGGCGTTGCGCTGATCGATCCGGTGACGGCCGCGTACGCGGGCCCGCGCGTGGCCGTCAAGCCGTTCGAGCCGGCCGTGCCCGATCACTTCTATCTGGTGACGTCCGCGTCGCAGCCGCTGTCGATGATCGGCGACGCGTTCTGCGCGGATTTACGCGACGCGTTCGCGAGGATGCGGGAGAACGAAGCCGGGTGATTCGGTGGAGGGGCCGTCACGACCGCGGGGTGCGGTCGGCGCCGCGCAGCGCGGGTCGTTCAAGCGATGGCCGTGTCGTCCGCTTCGACTGCCGCGGGAGCCGCCGCCGCGGCGCCCGCCAGCCTCCGATAACGCGCGAGTGCCCAGCGGGAAGTACGCGGTATAGCCGTGATACTTCAGGTAGAACGGGCGGGACGCTGCCGATACACCGGCGTAACGGCTCAGGCCGATCGCATGTTGCGTTGATACCCGGCCCTGAGCGCGTCGACCACGAGCTCCACGGCCCGCGACGATTTGCGCCGGCTCGGGTAATAGACGTGGAGCCCGACGAACGTCGGAAACCAGTCCTCCAGCACCCAGCCGAGCCGTCCGGCTTCGACGTGATGCGCGACCAGGTCCTTCGGCACATAGGCGAGCCCGAAGCCGGCAAGCGCCGCGTCGACCATCTGATAGACGTTGTTGAACGTCAACTGCCCTTCGACGCGGACCTGCAATTCGCGGCGCCCCTTGCTCAACTCCCACGACAGCAGCGCGTTTCTGGTCGGCAGCCGAAGATTGATGCAGTTGTGCCCGGTCAGGTCCTGGGGCGTCTTCGCCGCGGCTCGGGACGCTAGATAATCGGGAGAGCCAATGATCGACATCGTCATGTCCGGCGCGATACGCTGCGCGATCATGTCCTTGGCGACCTGGTCGCCAAGCCGCACGCCGATGTCGTAGCGGCCGGCGACGAGGTCGGTCAGACCATAGTCGTTCACCAGCTCGACCTTGAGCGCCGGATACCGACGCAGCAGCGGTTGCAGCCGCGGCCACACGTACTCGTTCGCCGCATAGTCGGTCGTGGTGATGCGGACGTTGCCGGCCGGCTGGTCCGTCGTCGCGCGCAGCGATTCCAGCTCCGCCTCGATTTCCTGAAAGCGCGGGGCGAGCGATTCCAGCAACCGCTCGCCGGCCTCGGTCGGCGACACGCTGCGCGTCGTGCGCGTCAGCAACGCAATGCCCATGCGCGTTTCCAGCGCGCGCACCGTTCGGCTCAACGCCGACTGGGACACGCCAAGCTGCGCGGCCGCGCGGGTGAAATTACGCTCGCGCGCGACGGCCATGAACGCCACCAGATCGTTGAAGTCTTCCATTGATTCATGCACCCCAGCATAGGTCCATGCCGATTTTGCCATCTAGTCGCATGAATCGCGAATCATTAAAGTGGAATGGCTGACCGCTGGAGCGATCCATGCGGCACCCTTTTCGATAGAGGACGACATCATGGAACTGAAGCGCGCGGGCTCGCAGCCCTCGATCAAGGGCCCCGACGAATGGTTCACCGGCACGGTCCGGATCGACCCGCTGAACGCACCGCCGCCGCCGGCGCGCGTATCGTGCGCCAGCGTCACGTTCGAGCCGGGCGCCCGCACCGCGTGGCACACGCACCCGCTCGGCCAGACCCTGCTCGTGACCGCCGGCTGCGGCTGGACGCAATGCGACGGCGAGCCGCGCGTCGAGATCCGCGCGGGCGACGTGATCTGGTGCCCGCCCGGACACAAGCACTGGCACGGTGCGACGTCGACCACCTCGATGACGCATATCGCGATTCAGGAAGCACTCGATGGGCGCAACGTCGACTGGCTCGAACACGTCACCGATGCGCAGTACGACCCGCGCTGACGATCGCACGCGTTGCGTGTCGCGGCTCGCCGCCGCGACGGGCCTGGCGCTGCTTGCCGCCGCGTGCACCACCATGCAAAGGACCGACACCATGCAGGAATCCTTGCCTTCCAATGAGTTGAAGGCCATTGCCCCGGCCTTCGAGCGATATACGACTCGAACCGTGTTCGGCGGCCTGTGGAAGCGGCCGCACCTGTCGCCGCGCGATCGCAGCATCGTGACGCTGTCGGTGCTGATCGCTCGCGGCCAGACCGCGGAGATGCCGCTTCATGTCCGCCTCGCGCTGGATCATGGCGTGAAGCCCGCGGAAATATCGGAAATGATCGCGCATCTGGCCTTTTACTCGGGATGGCCCAACGCGAGCGCTGCGTCGATCGTCGTCAAGCACGCCTATGACGAACGCGGCATCGGGCCCGATCAGCTCGCGCCTGCGGACGTCACGCTGCTGCCGTTGAACGAGGCGGCCGAGGCGCAGCGCGCACGGACGGTCGCGGAGAACTTTGGCGCCGCTGCACCGGGCGTGGTCGAGTACACGACCGACGCGCTGTTTCGCGACTTGTGGCTTCGCCCGGGGCTCGCGCCGCGCGACCGCAGCCTGGTGACGGTGAGCGCGCTCGTCGCCAACGGCCAGGTGGCGCAGATCCCGTATCACCTGAACCGGGCGATGGACAACGGGCTCACGCAGGACGAAGCGTCCGAGACGTTGACGCAACTGGCGTTCTACGCGGGATGGCCGAACGTCTTTTCGGCGATGCCCGTGTTCAAGGAGGTATTTTCACGGCGCGCGACGTGACGTGCCGGGACGCTGTACGAGAAACCGGGCTGGCGGACGCAAGCGCGCATGCCGCGCACCCGCCTTGATACTGGCAGCTTCGCAACCGCCCGTGCCGACGCGACGACGAAGCGTCGCGGTCCTATTGCGACGCGGCGCGCGTGACCGGCCGGGGCAGCCTGCCCGCTTCCTGACGCGTGATCATCCAGCCGGGATAGCAGGGCGGCAACGCGCTCACGGCATCGAGACGCGCCAGTTCTTCGTCGGTCAGGACGGCGTCGACCGCGCCAAGGTTGTCGTCGAGCTGGTCGATCCGCTTGGCGCCGATGATGACGCTGGTGACTGCCGGCTTGGCGAGCAACCACGCGAGCGCGATCCGCGCGACCGAGACGCCATGCGCGCCGGCGATCGCGCGCATCTCCGCCACGCACGGCCAGACCCGATCCGGATCGACCGGCGGAAAATCGAAATGACCGCGCCGTGAACCTGCTTCGGTCGACGCACCGGGGCCGAACTTGCCCGACAGCAATCCGCCGGCGAGCGGCGACCAGACGAGCAGCCCCATCTGCTCGTCGACGGCGAGCGGAATCAGCTCGCGCTCCACGTCGCGCCCGGCGATCGAGTAGTAGGCCTGGAGCGTCTCGAAGCGCGTGGCGTGAAGCGCGGCACTCAGGCCGAGCGCCTTGCCGATCTTGCCCGCGCGCCAGTTCGACACGCCGACGTAACGGATCAGCCCCTGCCGCGTGAGATCGTCGAGCGCGCGCAGCGTCTCCTCGATCGGCGTGACGGGGTCGCTCGCGTGAATCTGGTACAGGTCGATATGGTCGACCTGGAGCCGTTCCAGGCTTCTCTGCACCGAATCCATGATGTGACCGCGCGACGCGCCCTGGTCGTTGGGGCCCGCGCCCATCACGCCGGCCGTCTTCGTCGCCAGCACGATCTCGTGGCGCGGGACGCCGATGTCTCGCAACGCCTGCCCGAGCACGCGTTCGGCTTGGCCGAAGGAATAAATATCGGCGGTATCGATGAAGTTGATGCCTGCGTCGAGCGCACGGGCAATCAAACGGTTCGCGTCGTCCTGGCCGACCGCGCCGATCGCCGCCCACATGCCGGCATCCGCGTTGCCGCCCAGGGTCATCGTGCCGAGGCACAGCTCGGAGACGTACAGGCCGGTGCGGCCCAATTGCTTGTATTTCAATGCAGCCCCCTTCAGAATCGGCCGGACACCAGGCGGGGCGTCGGCCGGTGGCGCCCCGCACGTCGGAATGTCAGTTGCCGCGCGATGTGCCGGCCCGCAACCGCGCGGCGATCGCCGCGACGCGGGCGCCATAGCGGCGGGCCGTTTCGAGATCGCCCGGCGACATCTCCTCGGGCGACGCATCGGCCGGCGTCTGCGCCATCGGCGCGATGTAGGCGCCCATGCGGTTCAGGTCGTCGCGCGTCGACGCTTTCAGGTTGGCCGGCTTGATGTCCATGCTGACCCAGATGCCGCCATGCTGTCCGGCCAGCAGGAAGAAGTATTCGAGCGTATTGAGCTTGTCGCCGTTAATGCTGGCGCTATTGGTGAAGCCGCCGAAGATCTTGTTCTGCCAGCCGCTGTCGAACCAGACCTTCGACGACGCATCCGCGAACTTCTTGAACTGCCAGCTCGGGCCGCCCATGTAGGTCGGCGAGCCGAACAGGATCGCGTCGGCGTCGGCCAGCGTGTTCCACGCGTCGTCGGCCAGGTTTCCGTCGGCATCGATCGCGACGAGTACGGCGCCGGCGCCGTCCGCGACGGCGGCGGCCATACGTTGCGTATGGCCGTAGCCGGAGTGGTAGACGACGACCGTTTTTACCGGCGGGTTGAGTTGATCCATGATGGTTTCCTTTCGTTTGGGGTTGTCGTTCAGACGACGTGGGAAACCACTCTACCGAGCCGCGATCGGGTTATAAACGACGGCAGATTGAACGTTCCGTTACTTTCCGGATGAACAATGCAGAACCTTGACGCGCTGTTGATTTTTGCCCGTGTCGCCGAAATGGCGAGCTTCACGCGTGCCGCCGAGAGCCTCGGTATTCAGAAAGGACGCGTGTCCATGGTCGTTCGCGGACTCGAACGGGACATGGGCGTCGCGCTCCTGCATCGGACCACGAGGCGCGTGCAGCTCACCGAGGACGGCCGCGCGTTCTATGCCCGTGCAACCGACCTGCTCGCCGAAGTGCAGGAATTGCAGTCGATGTTTTCGGGGCGCGGCACATCGTTGCGCGGCAGGTTGCGCGTGGACATGCCCACGGAACTGGCGCGCAGTGTCGTGGTGCCGGCGCTGCCGCAACTGATGGCCGCGCATCCGGATCTGGAGTTGGAACTTTCCAGTACCGACCGGCGTGTCGATCTCGTTCGGGAAGGGTTCGATTGCGTGATCCGGCTGGGCCCGATCGCCGACGAGACGCTGATTGCCCGACCGCTCGGCAGGCTGCGCATGACGAATGCGGCGAGCCCCGACTATTTGGCCCGGCATGGCGTGCCGCACACGCTCGGCGATCTGCACAGCCAGGGGCACAAGATGATCCACTACACGCTGACGCTCGGCGCGCGGCATCCCGGATGGGAATACCCGGACGGCGACGGCTATGCGTGGCTACCGTTGCCGAGCGCGATGCAGGTCAACAGTGTCCAGACTTATCATGCAGCGGGGCTGGCGGGCATCGGGCTGATCCAGGCCGGCTATTCGGCGCTCGCGCATCACATCGAGAGCGGCGCGCTCGTGGAGGTGTTGCCGGCCTTGCGTCCCGAGCCGCTTGCCGCGTCGCTCGTCGTCGCGCATCGGCGCAATCTTTCGCCGCGCGTGCGGGCGTTCATGGACTGGATCGGGGGCGTATTACAGCCCTACCTGGATTAGCTGAGAGGGGAGCGGTTCGACGTGCTGGCGGATGCGGCCGTTTGCGTTATGCGAACTTGCCGAAATCCACGGCTTCCCGGACGAATTTTCCGGTCGACAGCAGCGCTTGTTCGATGTCCGCGACGATGGCCCGATTGTCGACCGGCGCGGTGACGCACCATCCCCAGATATCGTCGTCGATTTCATAGTGACCGCGCGCATACGCCCAATAGCTGAAATAGCGGTCCTGCGACGAGGCGGCCTGCGGGTCGTCGAGGCCGTCCGGATGTGTGAGCCGGACGGAATGCAGCGCATCGCGCAGGATCGCGGCGATATCCGGAAAGTCGGCTGCGCGATGGTCGTCGAGTACCTCGACCAGCAGATCGCTACCGTGATACACCGGCCGAACCCGGAATCGAATCAGGCTCGTCATCGCTCGTTTTTCCGTTGCGATCCCGGCACGATCAGCACCACCGGAACATCGTCCGCGGCGGGAGACAATAGCGTGCCTTTCAGCGGGCCGGCCGGCCCGGGTGCCTCGATATCCGTCTGCATCATGCGTGAAAGGCCCTCCTGATTCGTGTAGCGATGAACATCGGGCACGGCATCAGCGCGCCGCGTCCCGCGCCTCGTCGAGCAACCATTCCGCAAACGCCCGCACCGGCGCCGCGCTCAATTCGATCGGCTCGGGAAGCACGAGGCAAAAGTTTTTCGTAATCGCTTTGCCGTCCGGCCAGGGTGCGACCAGCCGCCCTTGTGCAAGCTCTGTCCCGATGTAAAGGCGCGGCACCAGCGCGACACCGAGGCCGGCCAGCGCGGCCTCGATCAGCATCGAATGGAGATCGTATCGCGGGCCGACCGCCGAATTGGTCAGCGCGATGCCGGTTTCCTGCGCATAGAGCTGCCACGCGTCCGGATTCTGCCGCCGGTGAAGGCGCGGCAGCGCATCGAGCGACGGATTCGCGCCGGCGCGTTCGATGAGCGCCGGACTGCAGACGGGCACGAGCACCTCCTCCAGCAGCGGATGCCGATGCATGCCGGCCCAGGCCGGATGTTCGAAATGAATGGCGGCGTCGAATCCGCTGCCGGCCAGCAGGAACGGCTCCATCCGTTCGGCGATGTGCACGGTGACGTTCGGATGGCGCTCCTGAAAGCGCTTCAGCCGCGGGATCAGCCAGCGGGTCGCGAAGGTCGGGATCGCGGCGATGTCGATGCTCGCGCCTTCGACGGGCTGCCCCATCAGATACAGGCTGTCCCGTTCCAGCCGATCCAGAATCTCGCGCACCTGCACCGCGTATCGCGTGCCGTTGGGGGCGAGCCGCACGCGATTGCCGACGCGCTCGAACAGCGTCACGCCGAGGAACGCCTCCAGCCGGCCGATCTGGCGACTGACGGCGCCCTCGGTGCGCGCCAGCTCGTCGGCGGCGCGGGCGAAGCTGCCGTGTCGGGCCGCCGCCTCGAAGGCCAGAAGCGCGGAATTGCTCGGGATCTTGCGTCGCATCGGGGTCTCGCCGGTCGGGTGCATTCGACGGTCAGCTTGATCAAATATCACTGAAGGCTGACTTTAAGTCGATATCTCTGCGAAAAACAGCAGATTAGCATTACGTCACTGCACTGAATATCCCGCATTCGAAGCACAGGATGCTCATTCGTCACGAAGGACGATCCGATGATCTATACCGTTGAATGCAGTTTCGCCGACGCAGCCAGCGAAGCCGAATGGAACGACTTCTACAGCGTCGACAAGCTGCCGGCCCTCATCTCGGTGACCGGCTTTCATACGTCGCAGCGCTTCAGGGCGATCAGCGGCGGCTGCCCCGTTTATCTGGCCATTCACACGATCGACGGCCTCGACGTGCTGACCGGCGATGAATATCGACGCAAAGGCGGCGGCAATTTCGCGCGGTGGCAGCAGCACATCACCGACTGGCACCGCAACCTCTACAGCGATATCGGTCGTGCGCCGGCGGTCCATGCCGACGAACTGCTCCTGCTGAGCGCCAGCGGGCCCGACTCGCTGATCGAACTGGGCCTGAAACCGCTGGCCATGCAGGCCGTTGCACTCGAGCAGTGTCCGGCGCGCCGCTGGCTTGCGGTACTCCCCCGGCGCGATGCCCCGCTCGTCGACGACGTGCCGGCCGGCCTCGACCTGTACGCACCGATGACGGCGCAACTGACGAAGAAGAGCAGCGATGCCTAACGTGACGTTCCATATCGATGCGGAACGCATGCCGCCTGACGAGCGCCTCGCCGAACTGTCCGGCGACTGCATCGAACTCTGTACGGATGTCCTTCAGGCAGAAGTCGGGAACGTCCACGTCATTTACGTGGCGGTTCGGCATGGGTGCGGGCATCCCGTTTTCGCGGAAATCCAGTATCGCGTGGCGTCGTTCCGGCCGCCCGCGGTCATGAACGCGTTCATGGAAGCGCTGGATCGCGCCATCGTTCGTCGCACGGGGCTGAAGGCGCGCATCCGTTGCTTCGGTCATGCCGCGCCGAACCTTCACGCCCGAAACTAGCCACCGCGGAGAAGCATGATGTCCAACGTTACGTTTCCCGGCCAGCGCGTCGGGGATTTCACGATCACCGCGATCAGCGACGGCTACCTCACGGCCAGCCTCGATTTCCTGTCGAATATTGACGTGACCGACGCTGCCGCGATGCAGCGTGCGGCCGGGCAGCAGGAGCCGTCCGCCGTGCATATCAACTGCTACGTGGTGCGCGGCGCGGGCCGCACGATTCTTATCGACGCCGGGGCCGGTGGCATCAGGCAATGGGGCGGCCGCCTGCAGGACAACTTACGACTGGCCGGCATCGATCCTGTCGCTATCGACACCGTTCTGCTCACGCACGCTCATCCCGATCATGTCGGCGGGCTGGTGAATGCCGACGGATACGTTGCGTTCCCGAATGCGGAACTGGTCGCGCATCGACGCGAGGTCGAATTCTGGCGGGACGACGGCAATCTGAGCCACGCCAGCGAGCGCGCTCGCGGCAATTTCCGGATCGCGCGTCAGGTATTCGACGCTTACAGCGACGCGCTCCGGACGTTCGATGAAGGCGAAGTGCTCCCCGGCATTGCTGCCATACCGCTACCGGGGCATACCGACGGACATACCGGATACCTGCTCGAATCCGGCGATCAGGGCCTGCTCGTGTGGGGCGATATCGTGCATTTTCCGCACATCCAGATCGAACGGCCGGACGTCGCGATTGCATTCGATCAGGACGCGTCGCAAGCGGCGAAGACGCGTTCGCGGCTGCTCGACCGCGTCAGCTCGGAAGGGCTGTTGATCGCCGGCATGCATCTGGGCGAATCCGGCTTCGCGCGCATCAGGCGAACGAACGGCGAATACGGCCTGTTTTACGAAACCGACACCTGAAGTGAGGCACGTCAACGTGCGTGGTCGATACCGTATGCCCGCTTTGCAAGCTGCCGTTCGAGGAGGACAATCCAGCCTGAAATCTCGTCGGAGGTCGCACGTCATGGCCCCATTCCAGCCCGATGGATGGCATACCGTCACGCCGCGGATCGTCGTGCCCGATCCGCGCAACCTGATCGCCTTCATCCGCACGGTGTTCGACGCGGAAGGCGAATTCCGTACCGGTTTGCCTGCCGAGATCCGGATCGGCGACTCCGTCGTGATGATCAGCGGCGCAGACGGCCTGCGCGATCCGATGCCGGCGTTTCTGTACGTGTATGTCCAGGACACCGATGCCACCTATCGACGGGCGCTCGCGGCGCAGGCGATTCCGCTGGAAGCGCCCGCCGACATGCCGTACGGCGACCGGCGGGCGATGGTGAAGGACGCGTGGGGAAACGTTTGGCAGATCGCCACGCACCAGCGCGACCCGTCGGCCGACGAGATTCGTTCGAGGCTCGGCGACGGCGAGTAGCCGCGCTGCTTTCGCCTCCCTCTGTCGCAATCGTCAAGATTCGCGTCGCGTGCGGATAAAAGCCGCCCGTTCCCCGCGCCGTTAACCCGTTCGCAGCCCCGCGCCTGGTATTGCGCCACGGCGCGCGTCGTTCGTGTTCCGGAATTCACTCCGCCGCTGGCCGTGCCCGGCCGGCTCAAGGGAACGTCATGCGAAAACAACTCACTATCCGTGGTGGACTCGTCGCGACCATCGCCGGCTATACCGTGCTGCTCGTGCTGGTGGTCGGCGCCTGCATCGCGGCCCTCTACGTCGGCAACGGCTCGCTCGAGGCGATGTACCGCGACGACACCGCGTCGCTGCTGCACCTGAAGACCAGCTCCGAGCGGATGCTGGTGCTGCGCGAACGCATGAGCGACGTCGCGCAGATCATCAGCGCCGGCCAGCCCGCGAAAGAGGAAGTCGCGCAACTTCATTCGCTGCTCAAGCAGAGCAACGACGAACTGGATGCGTACACGCGTCTGCACGTGCGCGACGCCGGCGAGCAGGCGCTGTTCGACACGCTGCAGAGCCGCCGGCGCGCGCTGCTCGACCGCGTGTTCCTGAAGGCGCTGTCGCAGCTCGACGGCGACGACGCATTCAACTTCCTCGACACGCAGCGCACCGCGCCGCCTGCATTGTTCGCCGCCTACCAGACGGCGATCGACGCGCTCGAATCGTTCCAGGTCACGCGCCAGAAGGCCCGCTACGATGCGGCCGGCATACATTTCCACCGGATCGTGTGGGGGATGGGGGCGGTCGCGGTGCTGGCGCTCGTCGTCGGGTTCCTGGCGCAGCGCGTGCTCGCGAAGGCGATCATCGAGCCGATCAATCTCGCGGTCGAGCAGTTCGAAAAAATCTCGAAAGGCGACCTGACCGGCGCCGTCGTCGTCCCGGGCGAGAATGAAATGGCGTATCTGCTCAATGCGCTGAAGCGGATGCAGGACGGCCTCGTCGATACCGTAAGCCAGGTGCGCGCGAGCACCGAGACGATCGTCGGCGACGTGCGCACGATCGCGAGCGGCAACGTCGACCTGTCCGCGCGTACCGAGCAGCAGGCCGTGTCGTTGCAGCAGGCGGCCGCGAGCGTCGAGCAACTGACGGCGGCCGTGCGCCAGAACGCGGACAACGCGCGCGACGCGCGCACGTATGTCGAGGGCGCGGCCGGCATCGCGTCGCGCGGCGGCGAAGCGATGCAACGCGTCGTCGAGACGATGTCGGAGATTTCGCACAGCTCCACGCGCATCTCCGGCATCGTCGGCGTGATCGAGAGCATTGCGTTTCAGACGAACATCCTCGCGTTGAACGCCGCGGTCGAAGCCGCGCGCGCGGGCGAGCAGGGGCGCGGGTTCGCGGTCGTCGCGACCGAGGTGCGCGGGCTCGCACAGCGCTGTGCGGCCGCGGCGAAGGAAATTCGCGACCTGATCGGCCATTCCGCGCGACGCGTGGAAGACGGCAGCGGCCTCGTCGACCGGGCCGGCTCGGCGATGGCCGAACTCGTCGCGGCGGTCGAGCGTGTGAACGCGATCATGGGCGAAACCAGCCAGGCATTCGACGAGCAGTCGTCGGGCATCGAGCAGGTGAATGCCGCGGTGATCCAGATGGAGCAGACGATGCAACGCAATGCCGCGCTGGTCGAGGAAGCGGCGGCCGCGGCGCTGTCGCTCGACGAACAGGGCGCGCGGCTGAGCGCGGCGGTCGCACAGTTCCGTCTGCGCGACGCGGCGCTCGCGTGACGTGCGGGCTTATTGCGGCGCGTCCGGCAACGCGTAGTCGAAGCGGTACGCGTGCTGGCCGTTGTCGATGTCGATGAGCATCGCGCCGGAGAGCCCGAGCAGTTCGTCCGTTCCGGAATCGGGCACGACCGTGATCGACTGCGTCGGCTGCCCGCGCGTCATCGTGGAGCTGTGCTGCAGGACGAAGCTGCCCTTGCGTCCACCGAGCACGCCTTCGACGGTTTCCATCGCCACGTAGCCGGCCGAACCCTGAACGCTGCTGCGAAACGCGAGCATTTCTCCGTGGCTGACGGCTTCCAGATCGCCGTGAAATTGCTTGTCCAGCGACATGCGGCCGAGCCCGCTGCTTTCCGCGACGTGACTCAGGGGTTCCGGATTCAGCTTCACTTCGAACGGACCGCTGGCCTGCAGTTTCATGACTGTTCTCCTCGTCGAATGGGAATCGGCACTATAAGCCAACGCCGTCGACGGCGGCCGGTCGCGGCGCGTCAATCGTCGCCGGATCGATAAAGCGCTTTCAACTGCGACAACTCGTCGATGAATCGATCCTTGAGCGCCTGCGGCCCGAGGATCCTCACCTGTGCGCCGTACCCCAATAGCTTGCGTGCACCGTGCTCGATCGATTCGATCGGCATCAGGAGCGCTTTCCATCCCGCCGGGACATCCGGGCTGCCCGCGTCCGGCGATACCGGTGCGGTTTCGATCCGCGCGTTGGCCAGCCAGGTTTCGGCGCGCGGCGACACGGCGATATGGGCGGTCAGCCGATAGAGATCGGCCTCGTACCGGCTCATCGCGTCACGCCAGTGCGCGGCGAGATCGAATCGCGCGGGGCGCCTGAAACGGCGGTGCGTCGCTTCGAGTTCGCGGATGTTCGCCAGCCGGAAGGTGAGCGCGCCGGCCTTGCCGGCCACCCGGGCAACCAGGTACCAGGCGCCGCCCTTGAGCACGAGGCCGAGCGGCTCGAGCGCGCGCCGGGACATGCCGCGCCAGCTTTGGTACTTCACGTCGATACGGTACGCACCCCACACCGCATCGGCGACTTCGCGCAGAAATTCCGGCGTTTCCTGCGCGCGGTACCAATCCACGGTATCGACATGCAGCCGGCTGGCGACGCGATCGGCCCGTTCGCGCGCGCCCGGCGGCAGGCTGGCGATCATCTTCAGCCGTGCCGAGGTTGCCATGCCGTCGAGGCCCAGTTCGCTCGCCGGGCCGGGCAGGCCCGCGAGAATCAGCGCATGCGCCTCGTGCTCGGTGAGCCCCGTGAGATCGGTGCTCCAGCCGTCGCGCAACTGAAAGCCGCCATTGCGGCCGCGATCGCCCCAGATCGGCACGCCGGCCGTCGACAATTGGTCGATATCGCGCAGGATCGTGCGCTCGGACACCTCCAGCGCTTCGGCCAGCGCCGGCGCGGTCATCCGGCCGCGCGCTTGCAGCATCATCATGATCGACAACAGGCGGCTCGCTTTCATACACGGCACGTTACCGCAAATACATGACATCGGGTGTCGTGTTTTCACGCTTATGCTTTGTGGCATCCCCGATCCGTTCCGTCGAAGCGAAGACACATCATGAAAATCATTTCAGGACCGCTGAGCATGTTCGGCGCCAAGGTCGAGATTGCGGCGCACGAGAAGGGCATCGATTTCGAGCTGGCGATGGCGCCGTTCAGCCAGCAACGCGGCTACGACCCCACGCATCCGGATGTATTGCGGATCAACCCGAGGCGCCAGGTGCCGGTGCTGATCGACGGCGCGCTGGAGATTTTCGATTCCACGCAGATCTTCGAGTACTTCGAGGACCTGCAGCCGGAACCTGCGTTGTGGCCGGCGCAACCGGCGGCACGCGCCGTTGCGCGTCAGCTCGAACATGGCAGCGACGAGATCTATTTTCCGCACATCGTCCGGCTGATGGGGCTTGAAGCAACGCCGGACGATCCGGCGGCACGGGCCGCGCGCGCCGAAGCGGCACGATACTATCGGCGCATGGAGCATGTGCTCGCGGATCGCGCATTTCTGGCGGATACCTATTCCTATGCCGATATCGCGTTCTACATGGCGCAGTTGTTTGGCGCGCGCAAGGGGGCGCCGATGACCGGAGAGACGCCCAACCTGCTCGCGTGGCGTGACCGGATGACGGCGCGTCCGGCGGTGCGGAAAGTGGCCGGTGCGATGGTCGCGTATCTGGCGTCGATCGGGGAAGCGGTGCCCGATTTTCTTTGCGAGCTCGATCGGCCACGCCCGCCAGCCCCATGATCGGGCGACGAAACGGCTGCGGCCATCGGGCCGCGCCGCCGCAGTCCGACATATTCCTCTACTCGTCGCCTTGACCTTGAAGTTGACTTGAAGCTTAGAGTGCTTGCTGACGGCGGCGAATCGGCAGGCTTCGGATCTCGCCTGCCACGGTCGATCATCGACGAGGGGCAACGGACATGGACAGGCGTTTTATACAGGTCGAATTCGGGCCGCACACGGTCGACGTGCCCGAGGGCGGGGGCTACGACCGGTCCCGGATGAAGCCAGTTGCTCGACGGGCTCGGCGCATCCACGATCATGCGTCTCGACGTGGTCGAGGATGCGCAACGGGTCCTGAATCTGCCGACGCCTTCAAGGGCCTTCGATGAACCCGGAAAGCCACGCTAACGATACGGATGCGTGCGACCTGCGCGCACGGAAGGAGTCGTCCATGCCCCAACCGACCTACGATCTCGTCGTATTTGGCGCCACCAGCTTTGTCGGGCAGATATTGGCACGCTATCTGTCCGACTATCTGTCGGCCGCCGGTACCGACGACACGCTGCGCTGGGCGATCGCGGGCCGGTCCGACGCGAAGCTCAGGCAGGTCAGGGATACGCTCGGCGCGGCCGGGCAATCCGTGCCGATCATCGTCGCCGATGCAGCCGACGAAACGCAGCTTCGGGCGCTGTGCGCGCAAACGCGGGTGGTCGTGTCCACCGTCGGCCCCTACGCGCTGTACGGAGAGCCGCTGGTCAGGGTCTGCGCGCAAACCGGCACCGACTACTGCGACCTCACCGGCGAGACGCAGTGGATCAGGCGGATGATCGACAAGTACGAGCCCGCGGCCCGGCAATCGGGCGCGCGCATCGTGCATTGCTGCGGCTTCGATTCGGTGCCGTCCGACATGGGTGTGTTCTTCCTGCAGCAAGAGGCGCGGCGGCAGTGGGGCGCGCCGGCCGCTCACGTGACGATGCGCGTCAAAACGCTGAAGGGCGGTGCGTCGGGCGGCACCGTGGCCAGCGTGATCAACGTCGTGCGCGAAGCGGCGGCCGATCCGGCATTGCGTCGGGAACTGCTCGATCCTTATTCGTTGTGTCCGCAACGGCATGGTTTCACGGTACGGCAGCATGCGGTTCGCTCCGCCGAATTCGATCGCGACTGCGATGCGTGGATCGCGCCGTTCGTGATGGCGGCGATCAACGAGCGCGTCGTCCACCGCTCCAATGCGCTGGCTGGCGATGCGTACGGCAGCCGCTTTACCTATGACGAAGCCGTGATGACGGGCGCGGGCCTGAAGGGGCGCATGATCGCGCTGACGATGGTGGCGGGCCTCGGCGCGTTCATGATCGGTGTCCTCATCGGGCCGGTGCGCGGCCTGATGCAGCGCTTCCTGCTGCCGAAGCCGGGCGAGGGGCCGAGCATCGACGCCCAACAGGCTGGCCGCTACGATTTGCGCTTCTTCGGCCGCGCCGACGACGGGCGAACCTTGCGCGTGAAAGTCACCGGCGATCGCGATCCCGGCTACGGCTCCACCGGCAAGATGCTCGGCCAGGCCGCGATCGGTCTCGCGCTCGATTGCAGCCGCGACGGCGTGAAGACCGGGCGCGGCGGCGGTTTCTGGACGCCCGCGACGATGTTCGACGAACGCTATATCGAGCGTCTGGTTCGCCATGCCGGGTTGCGTTTCGAGGTGATTCGAACGTAGTTCGCGCCAGCTATTCGAGCCGGGCGGGGGCGTCATGGATGCCCCGCCCGCCGGTACGCTCGCGGCCGCGCTTGCCCGCGCCCGTGCGGGCAGCCGTTTCGTCCAGAATCGTCGCGGCGAATTCGGCGGCCGCCGGCATCCGCGCGTCGTGCATCATCACGAATTCCATCTCCGGCAGTGCCGGCAAACCTTCGGGCAAGCCCAATTCGCGGAGCGTGTCGTCGATCGCGCTGCGCGGCACGGGCGCGATCGCGATGCCGGCCCGTGCGAAGGTCCGGATGCCTGTCACGCTCGGGCTTTCGCACGCGATCCGGTAGCGCATGCCGGCCAGCGCGAGCGCCTTGATGGCGGCGCCGCGGTACGGGCACGGATCGGGGAAGCACGCGAGCGGCACGTCGCCTTCCGGAAGCGGCTCGTGGCGCGCGAACGCCCAGACGAGCGGCTCGTGCGACAACGTCGCGCCGTGGCCCGAGTGCGAGCACCGGCTGCCGATCACGAGATCGAATTCGCCGTTGGCGTGCCGTCGAAACAGGCTGTCGCCGATGTCGACGGCCAGATCCATCCGCAGGCCGCGCCGCGCGGCGCCGTGGCGGCGCATCAGGTCCGCAAGCCAGCCGCCTGCAAAGTCCTCCGACACACCGATCCGCAGTTTGACGTCGACGGCGTCACCCGTTCCCAGCCGGGCTCGAGCTTCCTCGCTCAGATTGAGCATCGCGCGCGCGTAGCCGAGCAGCGTCTCGCCATGCGCGGTCAGCGTGACGCTGCGCGTGTTGCGCACGAGCAGCGCCTGCCCGACCTGTTCCTCGAGGCGAACGATCTGCGCGCTGACCGCGGACTGGCTGAGGTTCAGCCGCCGCCCGGCGCGGGTGAAGCTGCACACGTCGGCAACCGCCACGAAGGTATGAAGCAGCGACGTGTCGAGAGGAGGATTCATTCATCACCAATCCGGGTTAATTCGATCAATTAATATCGTTTCCGGATTATAGGCTGCCTGGATAGGCTGTGAAGCGCGGTGGGCGAGCGCGCATTGGGCGCGCCGTCGTCACCCTTGGCAAGGACCGGCGCCATGACACGCGTTCTCTATATCGAAGGCTCACCCAACAAGGCCTATTCGGCGTCCATCGAGGTGTGCGATGCATTTCTCGACGCGTACCGGCATGCCCATCCCGATCACGAGATTCGGAAGCTCGATATCTGGGATCTGCCGATGCCCGAATTCGACGGCGCCGCGCTGGCCGCGAAATATGCCGGGCTGAGCGGCACGGCGTTGACGCCGGAGCAGGCGGCGGCGTGGCGGCAGATCGAACGGCTCGCGGCGCCGTTCCACGAAGCGGACAAGTTCCTGTTCGGCGTGCCGCTGTGGAATTTCAGCATTCCGTACAAGCTCAAGCACCTGATCGACGTGATCTCGCAGAAGGATGTGTTGTTCACGTTCGACGCAGCGGGTTTTACCGGCAAGCTGGCGGGGAAAAAGGCGGCGGTGGTCTATGCTCGCGGGCTCGCCTACCAGTCGCCGGGGTCGTTTACGCCGGCCGCCGAGTTCGATCTGCAGCGCCCGTACATGGAAACGTGGCTCAAGTTCGTGGGCGTGACGGACGTCGCCGGGATCGTCGTCGAGCGCACGTTGTTCGGTGCGGACGGGAAGGTCGATCGGAGCCGCGCGATCGACGAGGCACGGGCGACGGCGCGCGCGTTCTGAGGCCGCCGCGCCATTAAGCGTCAGCGCCCGCCGTGTGCGATGGCGAGCGCGACGCCGAAGCCCACCAGCAGGCATCCGAACGTGCGATCGATCCAGTGCCGTAGCGACAGCAGGCGATCGTGGACCGCCGTGGCCGAGAAACAGAGCGCCACGAGGCTGAACCAGCCGGCATGGGCGGCCGCGATGAACACGCCGTAGCCGATCTGCACGATCAACGGCGTGTCGGGCCGGACTGCCTGCATGAACAGGCTGACGATGAACACCGTGGTTTTGGGATTCAGCGCATTGGTCAGGAAGCCCGTGCGTAACGCGGCGAGATCGGACAGCGGCGCCACGGCGGTATCGGCTTGCACGCCGCCGGCTTTCGCCATGAGCATCTTTGCGCCGAGGTAGATCAGGTAGATCGCGCCGATCAGCTTGACGGTATCGAAGAGCCACGGCGACTTGCCCCGGACCATATTGTCGCTGATGGAACAAACGCTACCTCGAATCGAAATAAAGAATGAATGGACTTCCCGACGCTTGCTCATGCCGGCCAGCGAATGGAGAATGCATCGATCGACGCACGCCCTGCAAGCAGGATGCCGAATTGCCGGGCGAACGTTCGAGGCTGATTGCCCTGGCTCGACGTTGCAGCGGCCGGCAGGATGTCGACCGGCTTTTACCGAAAAATCGCGCGGGATGGCACGCGCGTCGCCAACGGAATGCCGATGCGTGCTTTATCGCTGCAACGAATGAGCGCCGGTGAAGTCGCCGTCATTCTTCATCTTTTTGACACGGCTTTTAACGACGCACGGGCAAACCAGGGCGACGCCAGGCTGCAGCGAATATTTCCCGTTGCCTTTAAATCCGCATCCTTTACCCGAAGAGCAATGACGAGGCGAAGCCGTGCAACTTCAAACCGGTAATTTATTCGACGTCGAAGGGCGGCGCGGCGGCGACGAGCGAATCGACATGCTCGTCACGGGCCCGCGCGTGAACGTCGAGCGAATCGTATCGATGGGGCATGCGAGCCCGGACGGGTTCTGGTATGACGACCCGCGGGCCGAATGGGTTGTGCTGCTGTCCGGCGCGGCCGTGCTTGAATTCGAAGAGAATGCGACGCGGCTCGATATGCGCGCCGGAGATTACGTGCTGATCGAGCCGCATTGCCGTCATCGTGTCGCATGGACGCATGACGACGTGCAAACCGTCTGGCTTGCCATCTATTACGAACGCTGAAGAAAGGATTGGCGTGCGGCACGATCGGTGGACTGACCGATGCGCGACACGCCGATCGGGCAAAACCTCGTCAACCGGAGCGGCTTTGAAATACCGCCGGTATCGATGCCCCAATCAATGCCCAAATTGCCGGCCAGCGTGTTGAATCACGCGCCGGGCCATGCGGGAATCTTATTCCTGGATCAGGAATCGATTGCGATTCTTCGCATCCTTGATCCATGCGGGCGCGCGACCGCGGCCCGACCAGGTCGCCCCGGACTTCGGATCGCGATACTTTGCCTGCACGGGAGCGCCCGCCTGTTTGGCCGGCCGACCGCGGCGCGTACCGAAAATGTCTTTTTCGGTAATGCCGTATTCCGCGACTTTGGTGCGGATGTCGTCGACGATCGCCTGGAATTCAGCGGCACGCGCTGCTTCGGCTTTCTCGGCCAAAGCATCCATTTGAGCTTTCAGTTCCTTGTAAGTTGCCATATATCACTCTTCAGGTTGTGTCCATACATGATAGCGGTTTCAATCGGAAATGACGAAGAAAATTGCTCCGACTACGAATTCCATTGCCGATATGGCAATGCACGACTGCTTCGAACACCTGAGAAGTGGTTTGTCTGGATCGTTTGCGTCCGATCTTCTCATGCGGGACAAGCTTTGGAGACTCAATTATTCTTTATCTTTTTTCAGAGGGATTGGGGAATTCACTGATGAACAGGGATGACAAACTGAAACAGGTCGCAGCCGAATTCGGATTCGATCCAGACGAAACGATCAGGATCGGCGGAAAGTACACGCCCGTCCTGGTCGACGGAAGAACCGCCTACGTCGCCGGCCAGGTTCCGCGAATCGGGGAAGTCGTGCATTTCGTCGGCATCGTGGGCGAATCCGTTTCACTGAATGACGGCCGCCGCGCGGCCGGCATTTCCGCACTGCGCGCGCTGGCGCTGATCCGCAAGCAGTGCGGCACGCTCGATGCGATCGCGACGGTGCCGCGCATGACCGTGTACGTGCGAAGCGCGCCCGGCTTCACGATGCAGAGCGAGGTGGCCGACGGCGCGTCGGACGTGTTGTACGCGGTGCTCGGCGACGCCGGCGTCCATACGCGTTCGTCGGTCGGCGTGCTGCAATTGCCGAAGGGCGCATCGGTCGAAGCCGATTTCATTTTCGGGCTGAATCGCAGCGGCGCCACTGCCTGACCCAGAATGGCCGCGTGGGCGGACGGGCCGCGTTGCGTCGATCACCGCGCCGTCCGCGAACGGGCCGCTTCGGGCGTCATCCCGGTCCATTCATTGAAGGCACGGAAGAACGAATTCGGATCCTGGTAGCCGAGCAGGAAGGCGATCTGACCGTAGGGCAGGGCCGAGCGATCGAGGTAGTGCCACGCGAGCTTCTCGCGAACTTCGGCCAGCAAGGTTTTGAAGTTCGCGCCTTCGTCGCCGAGTCGCCGCTGCAAGGTCCGCTTGCTGATCGCAAGCGTTTGCGCGACGCCGTCCGCGGTGGCGAGCCCGCCCGGAATCAATTCGAGTAGCGCCGCGCGCACGCGCTCGACGATGCCGGCCTCGGCCGACAGCGCATCGAGGCGGCGGCGCAGGTCGGGCTCGAAGATCTTCCACATCGCATGGTTCGCGGTCACGAACGGACGCCGCGCATCCTGCAGCGCGATGCTCACGGAAGGCGCATCGCCGTACCGCGGCGTCACGCCGAAAAAGTGCGCATAGCCGGGATCGAGGCCGACGTCGCACGGCAGCGTGACGGCGTGCGCCGGCAGCTCGGTGCGGGTCGCCAGGCGCGCGAGTTTCACGAAGAAGCCGAGTTCGGCCGCGACCAGCATGCCGGGCGGCGGCACGTCGCGCTCCAGGAAGTCGACGGCGAGGGTGAGCGCGTCGGCCTCGTGCGACACGTGCAACCGGATCGGGCCGATCAGCGGCTTGAACTGGCCGATGCGCCGGATCGCGATCTCCAGGTTCGGGCTGCACAACGCGGCGAACAGCGGCGGATCGAAGGTTTCGACGGAGAGCAGATCGAGGATGCGCAGCGCGACGGCCGGCGCATTCGTCATGTCTTCCATCGCACGCCACAGGCGGAAGTATTCGCGGGTCGTCAGCCCGTTCTCCGGCCGCGCGAACAGATCGGCGGGCAACCGCGCGCGCCGCAGCAGTTCGTCGACGCGCAGGCCGAGGTCGACCATCACGACCCGCCAGCCCGGCGAAATCGCGAAGCGGTTCATCGCCGCAATTGCCCGGTTTCGACGAGCTGCTGAAAGAAGTCGTTCATCGACTCGGCGAGCGGGCGATAGCGGATGCCCAGCTCGTTGCGGCTGCGGCTGTTGTCCGCGCGCCAGGGCAGGCCGACGTTGCGCGCGATCACGCGGCGCGTCACGCTCTTGTTCGCGAGCGGGCCGACCAGCCACACCAGCCACTTCGGCAGGATGCGTCGCGGTATCGGATAGTCGGCGCCATACCGTTCCAGCAGCGTGGCGGCTATCGCCGGCAGGTTCGTGTCGTGCGCCGATACGATGTAGCGGCCACTGGCGCTCGGCAGAAACGCCGCGCGCAAATGCGCGTCGGCCACGTCGCGGACATCCACCGCGCCGATGCCGAGATCCGGCACGCCGGCCTTCATCGCGCCGTTGCCCATCTGCCGCACGATCTCGAAGCTTTCCGACGTCGCGTACGGATTGATGCCGGGCCCGATCACGAGCGACGGATTGATGGTGACGAGATCCCAGCGTTGCTGCTGGCGGGCGATCCGCCACGCTTCGCGCTCGGCGACCGTCTTCGAATACGAATAGGGTTGATGGGCCAGCGACGAACTGGTGTTCCAGATTGCTTCGGTGAACCTACCGTCGGGCGTCGCGGCGAGATCGGCGTTGTCGCCGTAGATCGCCGCGCAACTGCTGGTCAGCACGACGCGCCGCACCGACGGTGTGCGATTGGCCGTCTCGAGTACGTTGCGCGTGCCGAGCAGCGCCGGATCGACCAGCTCCTTCTGCGGATCGCGAACGGTGACCGTGAATGGCGACGCGGTATGGAACACGATCCCGCAACCCGCCATCGCGTCCTCGTACGACCCGGGTTCGAGCAGGTCGGCGCGGAAGTAGCGGATCGTGCCGGGCTTGCCGGCCGCGATGCGCTGGAGATGCCTGAGCTTGTCCGGGCTGTCGGGGTCGCGAACGGCTGCATGGACCGTCAGGCCGGCCTCGAGCAGCCGTTGCACGAGCCAGCCCGCGACGTATCCGGTTGCGCCGGTCACCATGACGGGCAGGTCGGTATCGATATTCATGGACGGGATTCCGTGGCGGAGAGGATGCGCCATGATGCCGCCTTTTGCGCGCCACTTCACTCGCAAAGCGCGCCAATCGACATGCAGGGGACGACAGGCGACGCGATGCCGGCCGCGTGCGGCGATGCTCGGGATCGCTGACGGATCCGGATACGGCGACCGCACCGCGCGCCGGTTTGCCGGCGGCCATTGACGCGTCGCGCCGTGTCCGATTACGCTCCTCTCCGATCTCATTCCGGGGACGATCGATGAACGACGACGCGACAGAACGGGTGATCGAACTCGCCCGGCACGTAATCGGCTACATGCAATCCGCTTTTCCCGGCTGGCGCGAAGTTTACGTGTGCTTCAGCGCACCGGGCGACGCGCAGTACGGCGTGCGTGCGTCCTATGCGACGGCGACCGGCGTCGAGCTGGTTTCGACCATGGAGCATCGGGATTTGATCGGCGGGATCATGCGCATCGGGCCGCAACTGCGCGACGCGCTCGCGAACGACGGCAGGAAATTCCGCGCCGCGCTGTTTCGCGCCAATGCCCGGTTTTCCTATCGAATGGATTACGACTGGAACGACGCCGCACGCTGGAACATCACGAAGCTCCGCGGCGCATCCGGCCGCCCGGAGGGGCTGGAGGCGCTGGAGCCGCTGGACTGACGGATGCGGCCGGTTGCACGCGCACCGGCAACGAACGCAAAACCGCGTTATCACTTTGACGAATGGCCGACGATACGGACGCGATCGAAGGCAGGAGAGCCGCCATGCCGAAAGCAAAAAAGAAGCTGCTGCCGAAGGACTTCGACGCGCTGCTCGACGAAGGCGACGTTGCGAAGCTTCAGGCGGTGTTCGACACCTGCGACGTGAATGCACGCGGCGGGCCGAGCAAGCGGACCGCGCTGTCGTTCGACCGGTGTCCCGACGATCTCGCGCGCTGGCTCGTCGCGCACGGCGCGGATATCGGCGCGGCCGATGCGTACGGCAACACGGCATTGCACGCGCGGGTGCAATGCCGGCGCAGCCGCTTCGACGTGCTGCTCGAACTCGGCGCGGACGTTCACGACGACGGTGCGTCGATCGGCACGCCCCTGCATGCGGCGGCCGACTCGCGTCATGCATCGTCCGCGCGCCTGCTGCTCGAGCACGGCGCGCGCGTCGATGCATTGAACCGGGACGGACAGACCCCGCTCGAGCGCGCATTGCGCACCTGCGGCAACGCGGATCTCGAGCACATGGTGGCGCTCGCCGACGTGCTGCTCGACGCAGGTGCGGCGAAGACGCCGCAAATGCAGGCCAGCGTCGCCGAAATCGGGGAGCGTTTCGAGTTCATGCGCGAGCGCTACAACCCGCAGGAGGTCGATGCGGCGAGCGCTGCGCTGGACCGGCTCTACACGCTGTTCGACGTGCCTCCGGCGCCGCGTCGTCGGCTGCACGACGGCCGGTCGCCGATCGTCGTCGCGGCCGGAACCTGGCAGCAACAGCATCAGGCGTTGTGGACGCAACTGGTGCCGGGAACGGGGCACGCGGCGACGGTGCAGGGCGAACTCATCCGGATCTCGGGCCGCATCGCGCATGAACTCGACCACAACGGCGGCTGCAACTGGGACGCCGATTTCAGGAAGATGGCCGATGCGTTCGCGGCGATCGTGCGCACCGGCACGTCGCTGCCGGCGGCCGATTTGTCAGACATGGAGGCCGTCGTGCAGGACGTCAAGCGGCAATCCGGCGACCCGGCGCAACTGTGCCGGCTCGCGGTGGCGTGGGTACGCCTGAACCCCGATCCGCTCGAACTCGCGCCGCCGCCCTATCGCCGGTAGCGCGCGGCAGCGTCACCGCGCAGCGCCGGCCGGCCACCCCATGCCGGCCGTTTCGGCGCCTCGTCGTTTCCGGACGTCATCACCCGGCCCATATCGGCCGGCATCCCCACTTTTGGGGATGCCGTCGCCGGGCCGTACGCCTACGATGGACGACGAGGCACCGGGACCGGATGTCGCCAGAACACTCGAACAGGTCCGTCGTTCCTTCGTCGATCTCTGTGCGCGCTCGCACACTTGATTGACACGGTCGTCGCGTACGCTGATGCGCAACGTGTGCGGTGCGTCGTCGGCGCCGCGGACGATGGCGCGTTGATGACGGAAGGCCTTACGTCGTATTTCGGGGAATTTCAATCAATATGCTCGCACGAGACTATGTGGAACGTGAGCTCTCTCACATCCAGAGAATGGTGGCGCTGCTGGACAGCGAGACGGACGTCGACGATGTGTCGATGTCGGGCGCGGGGCGCGTCCGGCATCCGAGATACTGGCGCGGGCGTATCGAGGCGCTGCTGTCGACCCCCGACGTGCCGCGCCACGTCAGAAAGCTGAGCGAAACGGTGCTCGCGAAGATCGACGAGATGGAAGTGCGGTTCGCGACGATGAAGTAAGTGCATCGTCGGGCCGGGCAGCGAAACGCGTTTCATCGCATCGTCGGCCGCGTCCCTTTATCCGGATGCCGTCACGTCGATCGGCGCTGCGCAGGCCGTCTGCTGCGTCGACACGGATGACGCCGCCATGTCGAAAACGGCCATTACGTCTGACGAGAAACGGTATTGAACGTGGTATTTCGATCAAACCTGCATCGGCAATTTGAACAATGAGGCCGATTGAGTAAGATGCCCGAACGGCGTTCGACACAAACGCACGGCGCGGGGTGGCCAGATGCAGATGAACGGGTGGGTTCCGTCGGCATGGATCGATGACGTCTACGCTGCGGCGCTGGGCGACCAACGATGGGAAACGGTGCTGGACGGGCTGCGTCTGTCGGTCGGCGTACGCATGGCCATCCTGCTGTCGTTCGACGATGCCGCCAGGCTGCCGGCGATCGAGCAGGTGGCCGGCGACGATCCGTCCTGGGTCGCCGCGTGCCTCCACCGCTACAACACCGAGTTCCACCTGTACGACCCGGTCGTGCCGGTTGCCGCGGACTGGCCCGTCGGGCGCTGGTTCGAGGACGTGAAGCACCTGTCGGTGCGGCAGCGCACACATGGCGTGTTCTATCGGGAATTCATGCAGCCGTTCGGGCTCGGCGGCATCTCGGGCCTGTACATTCATCGCGGCGACGGCGCGGGCGCTTTTCTCAGCGTACAGAGCGGCCCCGAATCGCAAGGGCTGTCCCATGAGCAGCGTCGCACCATCGAAATCATGGGCGCGCACATCAGCCGCGCGCTGCGCATCCACGCGCGCATCGGCGAGCTCGAAGCGCGCGTGGCCGCCGCGGAATCGGCGCTCGATGCGGTGCCGGTGCCGGTGTTCCTGCTCGGCGCGCAGCGCGAACTGCGCTATACGAACCGCGCGGCCGATCAGCTGATCGCCGCCGAACCGGCGCTGCGGATCGTGAGCGGCCGTTTCGCACCGGAAGGCTGCGTCGACGATGCGCAATGGCGTCATGCATTCGCATGCGGCGGGCTGTTGCTGCGTCGTGCGACGGGCGAACCGCTGCCGCTTGCGCTGATTCCCGTTCCCGAACAGTCGCGCCTCGCGCGCGAACGGCCCGGGGTCGCGGCGCTGATGACGGCCGCCGACCTGCGTGCGCCGTCGGCGCGCGCGCAGCGCTTGCGGGTGTTCTACGGGCTGTCGTCGGCGGAAGCCGATCTCGCGGTGCTGCTGTGCTGCGACGGGCGTTCGCCGCAGGAATGCGCGGCGCTGCGCGGCGTGTCGATCGGCACGGTCCGCGCGCAGATCAAGTCGATCTACACGAAAACGGACGTGGCGCGCGCAGCCCAACTGACGTCGCTGGTCATGCAGACCTGAGCGATCGATGCGCGCCGGTGCGGCGGCGTTTTTACTATCCGCCGCCGATTCCCTGCAGTATCCGGCCGGTCCCGCCGCAGACGGTGCAGGGCTGGCCTTCCACCCTGCCGGTGCCGCGGCAGACGCGGCACGTGTCCTCGCCGATGCCCGGCGCATTTGCCGGGCCTTCGTCGCCGTCATTCGCCGGGGTAGCGGGGTCGGGGGTCGCCGATGGCTTCGTGGTCGACATCACGGGCTCCTTTCGCGTTGCACGTCGTCGTGGTGAGCATCGCGCGTGCCTGGCGGGCGGCACGCGCGACGACGACGGGTTTCCCGCGCGTTACAGCGCCGGCGCCCACGTCGACCCGAACGGGTTCGACTGGTCGATGCCCGGGAAGTCGACGAACGCCTTGCTGCAGTCGAGCACGCTGGCCGGATCGATCGCATGGACCGCGGCGCCGTCGACGACCACCCGGTTCGCGGTCGACGGGAACACCGGCAGGTTCACGTTGCGCAGCGTGAGGTTCGCGTCGGATGCGATCGTCGCGATGCCGTCGGGCGTGTCGGCCACCACGTTGGTCAGCGACATCGCGAGCGGGAACGCCGGCTCGCCGTAACCGCCGGTGTTCGCCTCGAACCCCTGCAGCTTCACGCCGGCCGCGCCCTCGATCACCACGTTCGCAAGCGAGATGTCGTGGAAGTTCGGGTACAGCGGGCCGCTCGCGGGTACGGCCTTCGTGCTGTAGTACGGCGTGAACAGCAGCGCGTTCTTCGCATCGCGGATGCAGATGTTCGCGTAGCGGATGTTGCTCACTTCGCCGCCGCGCGCATAGTCGGACTTGATGCGCAGCCCTTCCTCCGAATCGCGAAACGAATTGTCGTACACCTGAACGTTGGTCACGCCGCCGTTGGTCTCGCTGCCGATCGAGATGCCGTGCCCCCAGTAGATGTGGTTGTGCGCGATCGCGACGCCCCATTTGCGGTCGGCGCGCACGTCGCGATTGCCGTCGATGCCGAACAGCCCCGAGCCGGCGGGCGCCGGGTTGTTGCTGCCCTTGAGTGCGATGTCGTCGTCGCCGGTGCTCACGTAGTTGTAGGCGAACACGAAGTTCTTCAGGTAGCCGTCGAACGAGATCGCGGCGGCGGACGTCGTCGTGCTGCCGGTCGACAGCGCCACCGACGTCGGCTTCGCCGCGGAGCCCGGGTCGAACGCGTCGGTGTTCTTCACGTTGTCCGCGTTGAACGTCTGGCCGTTGTACAGCGGGTTGCCGTTGCCGGCCGGGTTCGCGAATGCGGCGAGCGTCGGCGTCTGCACCTTCACGTTCCAGATCGTCAGCCCGTCGACGCCACTCGGCACCACGTGGAAATTCGGGCTGTTGTTCAGCGTGATGCGATACAGCGTGAGGTTCTTCGCGTAGTTGAACACCATCAGCCGGAAATTCGACTGCGAGCCGAAGCCGGTCGTGCCGTTCTGCACCATGTTGCCGAGATACGCGAGATCCCACCACGTCATGTTGCGCACCGTCGATTTCGAATCGACGACGGTGCCGCCGTCGTCGCACGCGGTGCCGTCGGGCGCCACGGTGCCGCTCTTGTAGGCCGCGTAGGTGTTCGAGCAGGTCAGGTCGACCTTCATCAGCGGGTATTTCGCATCGGACGTGACGAGCTCCGCGTAGCCGCGCCCGTCGATCCGGCCGTCGCCGACCACCGCGGCGTTGACGAGGTTGGCGCCGGCGATCAGCGCGGCGCAGTTCGACGAGCTGCCGGCTTTCGTCGCACTGACGGCCGTATTGCCGCAGTACGGGCCGGCGGCGTTCGGCGAATACGCCTTCACGTCGCGCGACGCATACAGTGTGACGCCCTTGTCGATCCACAGCGTGACGCCGGACGGCAGCGTCAGCGGCCCGCTGATGAAGCCGTTGCCGGGCCCCGCGTGATTGACGACGAGCCGCACGGCGAACTTGCTCGCGCGGTATTTCGGCTTCGCGAGCTCCTCGCCGGACGCGCCGGCGATGTTCACGTTCGGCACGGCAGCCGTCTTCTGCGCGGCGGTGGCCGCGGCGTCCGCCGCCGCGATCGTCGCGCCGACTTCGGCGTCGACCGCCGCGCCGCACGCGTCGAGCGTGGCCTGGATGCGCGCCTGGTCGGGGTTGGCCGTCGCGGCCGACACGGCCTTGCCGACGCCGGCCGTCGACGGGTCGGCCTCCGGCGGCAGCGAGCCGTCGGGGCGGCTCACGAGCGTATTGGCGGCTTCGAGCGTGCTGCATACCTGCGTATCGGCGGGCAGCGCCGGTTCGGCCGGCAGGTTCGGGTCGACGGTCGTCGTGCCGACCTGGAACACGGCGGGGGCGGGCGGCGCGGTGGACGCCACGCCGCCGCCGGTGCTCGAATCGTCGCCGCCGCACGCGGTGAGCGCCGCGGCGGTGGCGAGCAAGGCGGCGAGCAGGCCGAGCGCGCGCGGGCGCCGGTTCGGCCGGGAAACGGGGATGGTCATGACGGAGATCTCCTGAAGAGGCATCGGCTGCGCGATGTCGGGTTGGTATCGGGTCGTTCGGCGGTGCGGGTCCCCCGGCGCGAGCGGACGGGTGGTGGACGAACTGCCGGCAAGGCTGAAACGGGCGGCCGCGGCCGTCGGCGCGGGTCGTCGGGCCGGGCGCTGCAGGCGCGAATCGCGTCGCGCGGGATGCGGGCCGCCGCATGCTCGTGGCATCGCGACGGGCTGATGGTATTGTGATCAGTCATCCTACAACGACCGCAAACGAAGCGAAAGAAGACCGTCGGATGTCGGGAAACCGTCTCATCGGCGTCCGATTCGCAGGGCGACCCATTTCCGGAAAACGTTTCGCGAAAAAGCGTGGAAACAGAGAATGCGATTCCCCGTTCCCCGCCAAAAGCCCCTGATGGCGGCAGTTATAGGGGTATGCACCAAGTGAGTTAAACGGTTAACCGACGTACATTTGCCCAACACGTCATACGACGTATGACTCTGCGATTCGAGGAAGCGCATCGGCGATGCACGCGCGGGCCGACGGATCGCCGCACAACAACGATCGACCATCAAGGAGACTCACCATGAAGCACCGATTCACCGGCTCCCGTACCGCCCTGGCCGTCGCACTGATGGCCGGCTTCGCGATGTCCGCGCAGGCGCGCGTGTTCCGCTCGGCGGACGTGCACGGCGACAACTTCCCGACCAACATGGCCGTGAAGTTCATGGGCGACGAGTTGTCGAAGCAGACGGGCGGCAAGGATTCGATCAAGGTGTTCGGCAACAGCGCGCTCGGCTCCGAGAAGGACACGGTCGATCAGGTGCGGATCGGCGCGATCGACATGGCGCGCGTGAACGGCGCGTCGTTCAACGAGATCGTGCCGGAATCGCTGATCCCGTCGTTCCCGTTCCTGTTCCGCGACGTCGACCATTTCCGCAAGGCGATGTACGGCCCGGCCGGCCAGAAGATCCTCGACGCGTTCACCGCGAAGGGGATGATCGCGCTGACGTTCTACGAGAGCGGCGCGCGTTCGATCTACGCGAAGCGCCCGGTGCGCTCGCCGGCGGACATGAAGGGGCTGAAGGTGCGCGTGCAACCGTCCGACCTGATGGTCGACGAGATCCGGGCGATGGGCGGCACGCCGACGCCGATGCCGTTCGCCGAGGTGTATACGGGCCTGAAGACGGGCCTCGTCGATGCGGCGGAAAACAACCTGCCGTCGTACGAGGAAACCAAGCATTACGAAGTCGCGCCCGATTACTCGGAGACGCAGCACGCGATGACGCCGGAAGTGCTGGTGTTCTCGAAGAAGATCTGGGACACGCTGTCGCCGCAGGAGCAGGCGGCGATCAGGAAGGCGGCGGCCGATTCGGTGCCGTACTACCAGAAGCTGTGGACCGCGCGCGAGGCGTCCGCGCAGCAGATGGTGACGAAGGGCGGCGCGAAGATCCTGCCGGCCGCGCAGATCGACCGCGCGGCGTTCGTGAAGGCGATGCAGCCGCTGTGGACCAAGTATGAAAAGACGCCGCAGATGAAGCAGATCGTCGACGAGATCGAGGCCACCAAGTGACGCGTCGTACTTCCCTGAACGGTGCGGCGGCCGCGGGCTCGCCGGCCGGCGCACCGGACGGCGCGGCGCCGGCGCGGCCGCACGCCGCGCCGCTGTTGCGCTGCGTGAACGACGTGCTGTTCCGCGTGCTGGCCGTGATCGCGTCGGCGTGCCTCGCGGTGCTCACGGTGCTGGTGTTCTACGCGGTCGTGATGCGCTACGTGTTCGAGAACGCGCCGGATTTCGTCGAGCCGATCGCGCTGTTGCTCGTGATCGTGATCGCGATGTTCGGCGCGGCGATGAAGGTGCGCGACGGCGGCCATATCGGCCTCGATTCGCTGGTGCGCCGGCTGTCGCCGAAGGCGCGCACGGTCGTCATCGCGATCCAGCATCTGAGCCTGATCGCGTTCGCGATCATGATCATGATCGGCTGCGGCAGCATGGCCGCCGAGACGATGGGCGACCGCATCCCGATCATCGGGCTGCCCGAAGGCGTGCGTTACCTGATCACGATGCCCGCGGCGGTGGCGATCATCTTCTTCTCGCTCGAGCACCTGCTCGCGCTTCGTCGTTCTTCGTCGGGACAATAACGCCATGGAACTCGCGATCCTGTCCGTCAGTTTTCTGATCTTTCTCGTCCTCGGCGTGCCCGTTTCGTTCGCGCTCGGCATTTCGTGCGTGCTGACCTACCTGGTCGAAGGCCTGCCGATCGCGACCGCGATGCAGGCGATGATCTCGGGGATGAATGCGTTCTCGTTCCTCGCGGTGCCGTTCTTCATCTTCTCCGGCGAACTGATGCTGCATGGTGGCATCGCGGACCGGATCCTGCGCTTCGCGCAGGCGAGCGTCGGCCACTTCCGAGGCGGCCTCGGGATGGCGAACGTCGTCGCGTGCACGCTGTTCGGCGGCGTGTCGGGCTCGCCGACCGCCGATACGTCGGCGATGGGCGGCGTGGTGATTCCGCTGATGAAGCGCGAAGGCTACAGCGCCGCGTACGCGGTCAACGTGACGACGCATGCGTCGCTCGCCGGCGCGCTGATGCCGACGTCGACCAACATGATCATCTACGCGTTCGCCGCGCAGGGCATCACCGGGATGCTGCACGGCCAGCCGGTGAGCGGCGTGTCGATCGGCGACCTGCTGTTCTCGGGACTCCTGCCGGTGTTGTGGGTGATGGGCTTCGTGCTCGCCGCCGCGTACTGGCAGGCCGTGCGTCACGGTTATCCGCGCCGCGAGGACGGCTCGTCCGCGCTGCCGCGGTTTCCCGGCTGGTATGCGGTGCTGCGCAGCTTCGTCGGCGCGGTGCCCGGGCTGATGGTGATCGCGATCATCCTCGTGTGCGTCGCGAAGGGCATTGCCACCGCGACCGAAGCGGCCGCGATCGCCGTCGTCTACTCGCTCGTGCTGACCGCGGTGGTCTACCGGACGCTGACGGCCGCGAAGCTGCGCCGCGCGCTGTCGCATGCGGCGCGCACGACGGGCGTCGTGCTGCTGCTGATCGCGGTGTCCAACATGCTGCGCTTCCAGATGTCGTACCTGGAGATTCCGGATGCGATCGAAGGGCTGCTGAAGCAGTCGACCGCGGCGCCCTGGCTGATGCTGCTGTACATCAACATCATCCAGGTGTTCCTCGGTACGTTCGTCGACATGGCCGCGCACATCCTGATCACGACGCCGCTGTTTCTGCCGATCGCGATGGCGTGCGGCGTCGGGCCGGTGCAGTTCGGGATCATGCTGCTGCTGAATTGCTCGCTCGGCCTGGTGCACCCGCCGATCGGGTCGGTGCAGTTCGTCGGCTGCGCGATCGGCAACGTGTCGATCGGCGAGACGACGAAGATGGCGTGGCCGTACTACCTGGCGATCTTCAGCGCGATCAACATCGTCACGTACCTGCCGTTCTTCTCGACGTGGCTGCCGAGCCTGATCAGCGGGCACGCGGTGTTCTGACCGCACGCTTCGCCCGTCGCGGCGCCGGACGACCGAGGTTGTCCGGCGCCGCGCTCGCATCCGCGGTTCCCTTTCCCCACTTCCCGTCACTCCCATGAAAACGACTCTCCTGCGGCGCGCCGTTGCGGCGGCTGCGTTGACGATGGCGGCCTCGCTCGCGCACGCGGCGACGTATGCGTACGTGTCGAACAGCGACAGCCGCGACATCTCGGTGTTCGGCGTCGACCCGTCAAACGGTGCGCTGACCGCGATCGAAACCGTGCCGGTCGGCGGCGCCGTGATGCCGATGGCGCTGTCGCCCGATCATCGTCGCCTCTACGCGGCATTGCGCTCGACGCCGTATCGCGTCGTCAGCTTCGCGATCAATCCGCTCGACGGGCGGCTGATCGAGCTGGGCCGCGCGCCGCTCGCGGACAGCATGGCGTACGTGTCGACCGATGCGTCGGGGCGTTATCTGTTCTCCGCGTCGTACGGCGGCAACCTGCTCGCGGTGAACCGGATCGGCGCGGACGGCGTGGCCGGCGACGTGCAGCAGACGGTGAAGACCGGCCCGATGGCGCATGCGATCCGCCAGTCGCCGGACGGCCGCTACGCGTTCGCGTCGGTGCTCGGCGCCGATGCGTGGCTGCGGTTGCCGTTCGATGCGTCGACCGGCAAGCTGACCGACACGGGCGAGCCCGCGTATCGGCTGCCGGAGAAGTCGGGTCCGCGCCATTTCGTGTTTTCGTCGAACGGGCGGTTCGCCTACCTGATCGATGAACTCGACGGCAAGCTGCACGTGATCGCGCTGTCGCACGGCGACGCCGATGCGCGGCCGATCCAGACCGTATCGATCCTGCCGTCCGATTTTCACGGCGACAAGCCGTGGGGCGCCGACCTGCATCTGACGCCGGACGGGCGCTTCCTGTACGCATCGGAGCGCACGTCGAGCACGCTCGCCGCGTATCGCGTCGACGCGAAGTCGGGCACGCTCGCGCGGATCGGCACGTTCGCGACGGAGCAGCAGCCGCGCGGCTTTGCGATCGATCCGTCGGGCAGGTATCTGCTCGCGGCCGGGCAATTGTCGCCGACGCTGGCCGTGTACCGGATCGACGGCCGCACCGGGCACCTCGACGCGATCGGCAAGTATCCGGTCGGCAAGGGCGCGAACTGGGTCGAGATCGTCACGTACGACGGGACGAACTGAGTGGCCGAAACGGGCGGCATGCGTCACGTGCCGCTCGTTTCCGACACTCGCCAGCAGGACCACACGCGGAAATGCCTTTAATCGAATCAAGTCGGCGAGACGCAGGCCGTTAACCCATACAGTAAAACTTCAAGAACCGGTTCATCATGCGCGACCTGAAGGTAAAGAACAGTTTGCTCGCCGTGCTGGCTGCTTTTGCCGCGATGATCGTGGTCGGTGGCATCGTCGGGATCGCCGCACTCGGAAACGCGAACACGAACGCGAAGCGCCTGCATGAAATCGCCGCCCAGACGTTGCTCGTCAACGACGCATACAAGGACAGCACCCGTACCCGCTCGGCACTCGTGCGTGCCTACGCGGCGCTGAAGGAGCACGACGATCCGGCGCAGCGCGATGCGGCGCTGCAAAGCGCGCAGCGGACGTTCGATCTGTCCGCGAAGGAAACGCAGGCGTTTCAGAGCGCCCCGTCAGCCGCCGGCATCGACACCGACCTGAAGCGGGCACTTGTCGAATCGTCGACGCATCTCGCGACCGTCCTCGCACGCGCGACCGACGCGCTTCGCAACGGCGACACCGCCGCGTACGCAACGATCAACGACAAGGAGATCACCACGGCCGGCCAGGTCTACTCGGCGAACGTCGAGAAATTCCAGCGCCTCGCAAACCGGCTGTCGGAACAAACGATCGATGACGGCAACGCCGCCTACACGCGCATCATCGCGATGGTCGGCATCGGCGTGGCGCTTGCGCTCGCACTGATCGTCGCGACGCACTTCGCGTTGCGCCGGATCGTGTCGCGGCCGCTCGCGAACGCAGCCGCGCTGCTCGACCGGATCGCATCGAACGACCTGACCGTGACCGTACCGGACGCGGGCCGCAATGAAATCGGCCAATTGTTCGCGGCGATGAAGCGGATGCAGGGCGGTCTCGTCGCCACCGTCGCCGGCGTGCGCGACAGCAGCGACGCGATCCACACGGCCGCACGCGAGATCGCCGCGGGCAACCTCGATTTGTCGAGCCGCACCGAGCAGCAGTCCGCGTCGCTCGAGGAAACGGCCGCAAGCATGGAGCAACTGACGTCGACGGTTCGCCAGAGCGCGGACCATGCGCAGCAGGCGAGTACGCTTGCCGCGAGCGCGGCGGACCTCGCGCAGCATGGCGGCGAACTGGTTGGCCGGGCGGTCGACATGATGGGCGTGATCAATGCGAGCTCGAAGAAGATCGCGGAGATCACCGGGATGATCGACGGGATCGCATTCCAGACCAATATCCTCGCGCTGAATGCGGCGGTCGAATCGGCGCGCGCGGGCGAACACGGGCGCGGCTTTGCAGTGGTTGCGGGCGAGGTGCGCACGCTCGCGCAGCGCAGCGCGAGCGCCGCGCGGGAGATCGGGCAACTGATCGGCACGTCGATCGACGACGTCCGCAGCGGCAACGAACTCGTCGCGCAGGCGGGCCATGCAATGGGCGAGATCGTGTCGTCGGTGCGACGCGTGGCGACGATCATGACCGACATCACGACGGCGACGGTCGAACAGAGTGCCGGCATCGACCAGGTCGGCCAGGCGGTCAGCCAGATGGATCAGATGACGCAGCAGAACGCGGCACTCGTCGAACAGGCGAGTGCTGCCGCGACGGCGCTCGAGAATCAGGCCAGCGCGATGCAGGCCGCGATGTCGGTCTTTCGGATTGCGCACGCGGGCTGAGCCGGTGCCGAATCGGCATTGCCCGGAACGTCCGCGACAAGGCCGAAGCCTGAACAGCAAAAACGGTATCGCGGGCGGGCCCGCGAGCATGGCTGCACGGTAAACGATCAATCCTGCCGCGTGCCCGGCGCGATGCCGCCGCCCGATGCGTCATCGGCCGACCGATCGTCGCGCCAATGCACGAGCTCGCGCCACAGCGCCGGGCGCGCGTGATCCTGCGGCGGCAGCTCGATCACATAAGCGACGCCGCCCACGTTGACCACGACACCCGAGTCGGGCAGCGTGCCCGGGATGCCGGAGAACGAACGGTCGTCGGTGTCGGGTTCGGCCATGGAGTCCGGGCCGGGCGGGTGTCGAAACATCATGCGAAATCTCCGTGGCGCCGCGCATCGGCGCGTCAGTAGCGGACCCGCCCGATCAGGCCCAGCGGGTCGACGGCGTGCTGGATGGCGGCGGCGACCTGTCGTTGCGCGGCCGGCACGTGCTTGCGGTAGTACGCGATATTGACCGGCCCGACGCCGTGCTCCGCGCTGAAGCAGCCGCCCGCGCGCACGACGCGGTCGTACAGCGCGCCGCGCAGCGCCACCTGCTGCAGCGGCCCGTAGCGGTGCGCATCGGCGTGCGGGATCGACACGACGAGATGGCAGCCGCCATCGCCGAAATGGCCGAACGCATGACAACGCAGCGACGGATGCGCGGCGGCGAGCCATTGCTCGGCATTGGCGACGAATCCGGCCAGCGCACCGCGCGGCAACGACACGTCGAACGACAGCGGCATGCCTTCTTGCGCGACTGCGACTGGCAGCGCGTCGCGGATCCGCCAGAACCGTTCGGCCGGCGCACAGGCAGCATCGAGCACCACACGCTCGTTCGCGAGCACGTCGAGCGTCGCGACGGCGCGTTCCTCGAGCAGCGCATCGAGCCCGGGCATGCCGGTCGCGATCTCGACGAGCGCGTGGCACGCGGCGGCGTTGGCGTCGAACGGCACCCGCAACGCCGGAAACGCCGCGGCGACGCAACCGACCGCCGCCGCCGACATGAACTCGAACGCCGACAGCATCTCGCCGAATGCGCGCTCGAACGCGAGCAGGCCGGCGAGCGCCGCGTCGTACGACGCGAACGCGACGAACGCCGCGCACGACGATCGTTCGAGCGGCGCGAGCGCGAACGACACGGCCGTCACGAGCCCGTTCGCGCCGTTCGCGCCGATGAAGCACTGCGCGACGTCGAAGCCCGCGTTGCGCTTGCGCAGCGGTGCGAGCGCGTCGATCACGGTGCCGGCTTCGTCCGCCAGCACGACTTCGACGCCGAGCACGTTGCGGCGCACGTCGCCGTATTTGATCAGGCGGCTGCCGCCCGCGTTGGCGCCGACGAGGCCGCCGGCCGCCGGATCGCTGCCGAGGTCGATCGGCAGGCAGAGTCCGGCTTCGGCCGCCACGCGATTGAGGTCGGACAGCCGCACGCCGGCCTCGACCGTGATGCTGCGATTGGCCGGATCGAACGCGCGAACGGCGCGCATCCGCTCGAACGACACCACGCATTGCGTGCCGCTGCGATCGGGCACGGCGGCGCCGACGAGCCCGGTGCGCGCGCCCTGCGCGACGAGCGCGATCCGGTGCGCGGCGGCGATGCGAACGAGCGCGCGCGTGTCGGCGGTCGATGCCGGCCGCGCGACGCCGAGCGGCACGCCGCCGTATCGCGCGACGTCGGTCGCATACGGCTCGCATGCCGCGCCGTCGAGCCAGCCGTCGCCGAGTGCCGCGGCGAGCGCGTGCCGCTGCGCGGCGCGTTCGGGCAGCGCGCTCATCGTCAGTTCGCCCGCACCAGTTGCTTGCGCAGCCGGCCGCGCACGACGACCAGCGCGATCAGCGGCACGACGCCGCCCCACAGCGGGCTGTGGCGCATCGCGATCGACACCGCGAGCGCGACGACGGTGACGGCGAGCAGCACGAGCGACAGCGAGCGCACACGCGCGTGGTCGACCAACGCGCCGTCGACGAAGCCGCCGTCCGACCACGCGGTATGCACGATGCCGACCACCAGCACGCAGACGAGCATCGCGGCCGGCCCGAGTTCCTCGCCCCACAGACGGCTACCTGTCGGCGAGACGAGCGCGAGCACCGCGCCGATCACGAGGAACAGGTCGACGCCGATCGCGATGCTGTTGCGCTCCGCGCGGCGGATCAGCCACGCGCCGTGCACGAGCGCGAGCACGCCGCCGATCAGGAACGCGTGGGTCCAGCGCAGGTCCGGCTGCTCCGGGCCGAGCCGGCCGTAGAACAGGAACACGATCGCCGGCAGGAAGTTGCTCGCGTGCAGCAGGTAGCCGGTTATGGGATGGGTCGATTTCATCGGTGTCTCTCCTTCGTCGAAACAGCGGGGCGACGCGTCAAGCGTCGTGCCAGCGGAACAGCCGCGCGGCGGCGAACAGGAACAGCGCGGTGCACGCGGTCATGCCGAGCAGTTGCGGCGCGAGCTGCGCGTACGGCGCGCCGTCGACCAGCGCGCCGCGCAGCGCGACGGCGAACTGGTTGGTCGGCAGGAACGCGAGCCCGGCCTTCAGCCAGGCCGGCGCGTCGTGCATCGGGATCGTCAGGTCGCTGAAGAACAGCAGCGGGTAGTAGGTGACGTTGCACGCGAGTTCGGCCGCCGCGAGCGAGCGCGTGCGGCTGGCCAGCAGCACGCCGATGCTCAGCACCATCGCAGCGCCGAGCAGCACGATCGGCAACGCGCGCAGCCCGTCCGGCGTCGCAATCGGCAGCGCGATGCCGAACGCGACGCGTGCGACCATCAACAGCACGAGCGCCGACAGCGCCATCATCGCCATCCGCGCGACGATCAGCGCGGCGAGGAACACGCCGCGCGAGACCGGGAAGCACACGTACAGCTTGAACGTATTGCGCTCGCGCAGCGCGGCGATCGCGGTGGTCGTCGAGTTCAGGCCGATCGCCATGAACGCCATCACCAGGATGCCCGTCGCGAAGAACGCGCCGTAGTCGAACGGCCGGCGCGTCGGCGCGGCATTCTCGAAGCGCGCCTGCGCGGCCGGCAGCCCGAGCCGCTGCGCTGCGCAGCGCGCGAGCGCGATCTCGACGACCCGCGACGCGGCCTTGACCGCGAGCGGGCCGTTGAAGTCGTAGCGGATAGTCGCCGGCGTGCGTTCGTCCGCGCCGAGCACGACGGTCACGTGATCGGCCGGCGCACCACGGCCGCCGAACGTCGCCTTCACCGTGTCGCTGTGCGACAGGCTGTCGACGATCTGCGCTTCGCATGCGCGGCTGTACGGCGTCGTGCCGCCGGGCACGTCGAACGCGATGTCCGCCGTGCCGAGCGAGCCCGATCCGCCGAACGCGAACAGCATCACGCTCAGCAGGAACACCGGGAACACGAGCGTCCAGAACAGCGACGAGCGGCTGCGCAGATAGCCGAGCAGCTCGTTGCGCACGAGGATCAGGAACACCTTAGTCATGGGTCGGGCCCTCGGTGCACAGGCGCAGCAGGTCGCCCAGCGTGCTCGGCGCGAGCGCGAGATGCTGGATGCCGCGTTCGCCGACGATCCGGTGCACGTTCGGATGCAGCGTCGCATCGCCGAACGCCTCGACCACGTGCGCGGCCGACACGCGTACGCCGGTCACGCCCGGCAGCGCCGCGAGCCGCTTGCGCAGCGCGCGCGCATCGGCTTCGTCGCGGCAATGCAGGACCGCGCGCGCCTCGCCGACGAGCTCGGCGCGCAGCGTGTCCCGCTCGCCCTGGTAGCGCACGCCGCCGTCGCGCACCCAGACGAGATCGTCGACCACGCTCAGTTCTTCCTCGGAATGGCAGATCATCGCGACGCTCGTGCCGCGCGCGCGGTGGCGCAGCAGGTCGATCACGACGCCCGCATAGCGGCGGTCGAGGCCAGTGAACGGTTCGTCGAGCACGGCCAGCTCGGGCCGGTGCGCGAGCGCGACGTGGAGGTCCACGCGCTGGCGCTGCCCCTTCGACAGCGCGCGGCACGGCTTGTCGAGCAGTTCGGCAATGCCGAGCGCGTCGGCGATCGCCGCATCGGTGTGCGCGTACATCGCGCGGTGCAGCGCGACGATTTCCGAGACGCGCAGGTGATCGGGATACTCGACCTTCTGCAATTGCGCGCCGATCCGCTGCAGCGAGCGCGAATCGCGCATGAAGCGTTCGGCCGGCACGTCGAGCACGCGCACGTCGCTGCCGCCGCGCCGGAAGCCGAGCAGCGTTTCGAGCAGCGTGGTCTTGCCCGAGCCGTTCGGCCCGACGATCGCGGTGATCGCGCCGAGCCGGAACCGCACGTGGCGCGCGGAAAAGCGGAAATCGCCGGCCGTGACGTCGATCGCGCGCGCCCCGAGCGCCGCGCCCGGCGCATGCGCGTCGGGCAGCGGCGGCGTGCCCGCGCGTTGCGGCCGGTCGAACGCGGCGGGCGGGCCGAACATCGCACGCACGGACCCAAGAAACGAAACGCTCATCGTCGGCATCCTCAGTCGAACAGCATGACCTGCGTGTCGCGCGCGCCCCGGTACGGGTTGCGGCCGTGCGCGACCAGCATGTTGTCGACGACGAGCACGTCGCCGGCCTGCCACGGGAACGCCCGCTCCTCGTCGTCGAGCGCGTCGTAGATCGCCACCAGATCGTCGAACGGCATCGGCGCGCCGTCGCCGTAGCGGATCTCGTACGGGAATGCGGCGCGCGCGCCGTACATGCGCTGCAGGTAGCGATAGCTGAGGTCGCCCATCGAGCGCGGGTTCGGGTGCTGCGCGCTCGCCTGGTTGAACCACACCGCCTCGCCGGTGCGCGGATGCGTGCGCAGCGCGCTGCCGACGTGCGACACGGTCACGCTGCCGTCGTCGAGCCAGCGGCAGCCGACGCCGCGTTCCGCACACAGCCGCTCGACTTCGTCGCGCTTCGTCGTGCCGAATGCGTCGTCCCACGGGCGGTGGTAGGCGGCGAACGGCAGGTTCGGATTGGCGGCGAGGCCGTCCGCGCGGTCGCCGGGCGCCGCGAAATTGCGCAGGTACATCACGCCGCGTTCGGCGAACCGCTCGCGCAGCGCGGCCGGCACGCGCGCGGTCACGCGGCGCATGTCGCAGATCGGTGTTTCGCCGCCCGCGTCGGCCGGCTGCCGGCAGTAGAACGCGACGAGGCGCGGAAAGGTGGGCATGTAGGCCATCTCCTGGTGCAGCCCGATCCTGAACGGCGGCGGCATGCGGGTCGACTCGTAGACCTGGCCGTCGATCTGCCGGCGCGGGGCGGCGCCGGCCGTATAGCCGTTCGCGTGCGCCGGATACAGCGCGCCGAGTTGGCCGAATGCGGCGGTGTCGGGCACCGCGAAGCCGCGCCACAGCAGCGCGCCGCATGCGTCGAGCAGCGTGTCGATCGTGTCGAGCCGCGAGCGGTACCACGCGACGAACATCTCCGGCGACGTCGCGAGTTCGGCGCTGCGCGGCGTTACGCACAGCGGCAGCGTCGCGCCGGGCGCGAGCGCCGCGCAGTGCACGTCGTCGGCGCCGAGCCGCGCGGCGGCATGGGCGGCGAGGAAGGCGAGATCGGTCATCGCTCAGGCCAGCGCCGGTTTCTTCAGCAGGATTTCGAAGCCGAGCGCGCCGAGCCCCGCGCTCGGGCTGTAGATCGATGCAACCGCCGCGAGGCCGGCCGCGGCGACGAGCGCATGCGCTTCGTCGAGCGTGATCTTTTCCTCGACGTGGGTTGGCGGATAGTCGGCGGCCGCGCGCATCTCGGTGAAGCGGTCGAGCAGGTGCTGCGGCGCGTCGCGGCGCATGTCGTGCACGAGCGCGATGCCGCCCGGCTCCAGCACGCGGTACATCTCGGTCAGGCTGAGCGCCTTGTCGGGCAGATGATGCAGCGTCGCGCGGCCGACCGCCATCGTCAGCGTGCCGTCGTCGAACGGCAGCGCGAGCGCGTCGCCGACGCGCATCTCGATCGTGTCGTCGAGCCCGAGTTCGCGGATGCGCGGGCGGCCTTCGTCGAGCATCGCCGGATCGAGGTCGATGCCGACGTAACGCCAGCCGCGCATCGCCGGATCGGTCGCGAGCCGCACCGGCACGACGCCGGTGGCCGTACCGATGTCGGCGATCGTGCCGGGCGTCATCCCGCGCGCCAGCTGGCGGATGCGACTGATGAACAGCAGGTCCCAGGGTTCGAGCGTTTCGGTGGCGAAGCGATCGTAGTCGTTCGCTGGGCGCAGGTTCTTGAGCAGCATGACGTTCCTTGTGCGAAAGGGTGAGGGTTCACAGCCAGCCGACCGGCACGGCGGCCAGCAGCCGTCGCGCGGTCGCGCTGTTGACGCCGAACGCGGGGCGGCGGCGCCGTTCGACCGCATGCGCGGCCATCGCCGCGATGCGCGCGCCGAGCCCGACGCCGACGCCCCACGACGGCGCGGCGACGCCGAGTTCGAGCAGCGTCGCGGCGGTCAGAAAATCGATGTTCGGCCGCAGCGCGCGGCGCGCGTCGGCCTGCGCGCAGCACGCGTCGAACAGCGTCACGTATGCGCCGTCGAAGCCGCATGCCGCGAACCGGCCGCGCATGTGCGGCGGACGCGGATCGGCGACGAACAGCGGATGGCCGAAGCCGTACAGCGTGCGTTTCGCGTCGAGCGCCGCATCGATCGCCGCGCCCCCGGCCGCATCGAGCGCGGCCGGCGGTGCGCCGGCGCCGCCCGGCACCGACCGCGCGAGCGCCGCGAGCCACTGCATCGCTTCGAGCGCCGCGCCGACGTGCGACGGCCCGCTGGCGAGGAAGCCGGACGCGATTGCCTGCACCAGCGTGACGCCGGTGCCGATCGCGACGCGCGGCGCGAGCACGGTCGGCGTGATGTAGCCGAAGCCGGCGTGCCAGGCGACGAGCAGCATGTCCATTGCCGCTTGCGCCGGCGCATCGCCGCGCGTCGCGCCGGTCAGCACGAGCATGCGTTGCGCTTGCGTCGCGGCCGCATCGAGCGATGCGCGGCCGGCCGTGCCGGCGGCGAACGGCCGGCCCTCGATCGCCGCGTGCAGCAGGAACGGCGCGGCGGCCGCGCACAGCAGCATCGTGTCGAGATCGGCATCGTCCGGCGCCGGGCCGCGCACGCGCCCGATCACGTCGTCGAGGCCGCGCAGCAGGCCGGCCGCGGCCGCGAACACCGGCGCGACGCCCGCCGCGCCGAGGTCGGCCGCGACCGACTGGGCGACCGAGCCCGGCGCCAGCGCGTCGGCGAACGCCGCGAGTCGCGCACCGAGCGCCGCCTCGTGCGCGCGGTGCTCGGCGCTGCCGGGCGCGACGTCGAACCACAGATGCGCGAGCGCGCCTTCGAACGTCGTCGCGCCGATCAGCACGTTCAGGTCGAGGTCGCGCACGCGCAGCGCTTCGGGGTCGAGCGTCGCGCCGTCGATGTCGGAGCCGCGATGGCGCGTCGCCGGGCGGCCGAGCAGGTTGCGCGGCGCATCGCCGGCCGCGCTGACGGAGGTGCCGGAATCGAGTGTCGTGTCCATGTCATTCCACCGCGGCGAGTTCGTCGCTGCTGACGCTGATCGCCGCGTGCGCCATCGCGGCGATCACGGCCGCGTGCTGGTCGACGACGGGCAGCACGTTCGCGAAGTAGTAGCGCGCGCTTTTCAGCTTGCCGCGATAGAACGCGAGCTCGGCCGGCACGTCGGCGGTATCGGGCGCGTCGAGCCGGCGTGCGGCGATCGTCGCCGATTCGAGCAGCACCCACGCCGACGTGACCACGCCGAACATCTCCAGGAAGCGCGTGTAGAACTGGCTGCTGCGATGCGTGTGGCCGTCCTGCACGTCGCGCGCGATGTCGTCGAGCGCGGCGGCGATCCGGTCGGCGCCCGCGCGCAGCGCATCGAACAGCGGCCGCAGCTCCGCATGCGTGCCGGATTGATGCTGATGGGCGAGGAACGCGTCGAGTTCGTCGCGGTAATACTGGATCAGCCGCGAATGACGGCCGAAGCCGAGCTTGTCGCGCACGAGGTCCTGCGCCTGGATGTAGTTCGTGCCTTCCCAGATCGACAGGATCTTCACGTCGCGCGCGTTCTGCTCGACGGGGCTCGCGTCGGTGTAGCCGAGCCCGCCGTGCACCTGGATCGCCGTCTCGCAGATGCGCCACGCCTGGTCGGAGATGAACGCCTTGCAGATCGGCGTCAGCAGCAGTTGCAGCTTGCGATGGCGTTCGATCTCGGCCGGGTCGGCGTCGGGCGTCGCTTCGAGCATCGCCGCGCGCGTCGCGGTCGCGGCGAGCTTGCCGAGCAGCCCGCGGCAGCCGTCGACGCGGCTTTTCATGTCGACGAGCATGCGCTGCACGTCCGCATGCTCGACGATCGCGACGCGCGCGGCGTTCGTGTTCGACGCGCTCTCGATCGGCCGGCCCTGCAACCGGCGGCCCGCATACTCGACCGCGTGCAGGTACGCGCTCGACGCGACGCCGACGCCGAACATCCCGGTGCTCATCCGCGCCTGGTTCATCAGCGGCATCAGTTGCAGCAACCCGACGTTGCGCCGGCCGCCGAGCAGCCAGCCCTTGGTCGTGCCGTTCGCGCCGAACACGAGGTGCGTGTTCGCGCAGCCTTTCAGCCCCATCTTGCGCGGCAGGCCGATGCAGTCGACATGGTTCGGCCGCAGCTCGCCGGTTTCCTCGTCGGGCCAGAAGCGCGGCACGACGAGGCACGACAGCGAAAACGAATCCGGCGACGCCGTATCGATGCGGCCGAGCACGAAGTACAGCGTGTTTTCGGTCAGTTCGTGCATGCCGGCCGAGATATAGACCTTCTCGCCGTCGATCGCGTAGACGTCGCGTTCGAGCGGCGTCGCGCGCAGCGCGACCGCGGTGAGGTCGGTGCCGGCCTGCGGCTCGGTCGCGCAGAAGCACGCATCCCAGCGGTACGCTTCGAGCGGTGCGACGAGCGCTTTCTGGTGCGGCGTGCCGTGCATCTGCAGCAACTTGATCGCGGGGCGCGTGAAACCGCCGTAGGTCATGAACGACGGATTCGCGCCCATGAACATCTCGTAGATCATCTGCGTGACGATCGGCGGCAGCCCGTGCGCGGTGCCGAACAGCGTGTTCGACCACTCGTCGCGAAAGCGCGCCCACAGCGCGTGGAAATGTGAAGGAATCCGTACCTGACCGTCGTCGAGCAGCGCGCAGCCCTCGACGTCGGCCTGCTGGTAGCTGCGGCCGAGGTCGAGCGCGAAATCGCGGGCGCGTTCGAGCAGCGCATCGACCGACGCGCGATCGTGCGTGCTGTACGGCCCATGTTCGAGAAAGTGCCGGTCGGCCTCGAACAGTTCCCACAGAAAGAAGCGCAGTTCGCGCAGGCTGACCTTGTACGCGCTCATCATGCGTCTCCTTCGATATCGAGCGCGGCGTCGAGGCCGCCGGCCAGATCGACGACGGCGGCGGCGGCCGCGCCGTGCAGCGCTGCATCCCAGACGAGCACCGTGCGGCGTTCGCCTTCGTCCAGTGCGCCCGCGAGCCGGATCAGCGCGGCGGCCGATTCGGCGGACGACAGATGGCCCGACCCGTCGTGCTGGATGCGCGCGGCGACCGGAATCGACGCGGCGTCGGCGACGCGCGCCGCGAAGCCGGGATCGAAGCCGGGCGGCACGCACCAGTCGATCTGGCTCGCGCGCAGGCTGGCCTGCTCGAGCGCACGGCGGATCGCGCGGGCGGCGACCGGCGCGAGCGTGTCGCGCAGCGTGGCCGGCGCATCGGCCCACGGATCGGCGATCGACGGCCCGAATTCGAGCGCGACGGCCCGCACGCCGCCCCACGCGGCCGGCTCCGGCGCCGGGCCCGCGCGCGACACGAGCAGGGCGGCGGCCGCGTCGCCGTAGCCGACCAGGTCGCCGAACTGGCGGAAGAACGGGTAGAGCCACTTGTCGCTGAGGATCACGAGCGCCTGGTCGCCGTCGTCGAGCAGCCCGTCGAGCAGCATCAGCGCCGAATACCAGCCGAGCGTGCCGTTCTGGCCGAGCGCGAACGGCGTCACGCGCTGCAGCCCGAGTTCGTACTGCATGCGGCCGACGACCGAGTCGCCGATGCCTTCGTTGAGTGCGCTGCTCGCGACGATCACGTGCGTCGTGCGCGCAAGCGCGCCGGAGCCGAGCTGGTCGCGCAGGTCGAGCGCCGCGTCGGCGGCCAGATCGGCGAGGCTGCGCCCGGGCGGCGCGACGCGCAGCGCGGGTCGGCCGCCCGGCGCGAGGCGCGTGCCTTCGTCGGGCGTCAGCGCGCCCATGCCGCGCGGCCGCGCAAAGCGCGCCTGCGGCAGCAGCAGGTGCCGGTAGCCGGGATGGCGCTCCTGCGCCTGGATCGCGCTGAACACGACGGCGGGCGGCAGCACCACGACGCCGCCGGACAACGCGAGCGTGCCGGGTGCGGCGACGCGGGGCGCGCCGAGACAGGTTTCATCGAGCGTCGACAGGGTCATGCGGCGGTCTCCTCGAGATTCGGGCGCGCGAACGCGTCGCGATACTGCGTTTTCAGCGCCGGTCGGTCGATCTTGCCGTTCGGGTTGCGCGGCAACGCCGGCAGCGGCTCGACGACGAGCGGGTTCATGTAGGTGGGCAACGCGTCGCGGCACGCGCGTGCGATGTCGGCGCGGCAGGCGGCGGCGTCGAGCGTCGACACGACGCACGCGGCGATCGCCTCGCCGAGCGCCGGGTGCGGCACGCCGAACACGGCGGCCTCGCGGATGTGCGGCAACGCGAACAGCACGTCCTCGACCTCGGTCGGGCTCACGCGATAGCCGGACGTCTTGATCATGTCGTCGCCGCGTGCGACGAAATACAGGTAGCCGTCCGCGTCGCGCCGCACGATGTCGCCCGACCACACGGCGACGTCCGGGCGCGGGATCTCGCCGTGCCGGCGCGGCAGCGGACGAAAGCGCTGCGCGGTCAGCTCGGGCCGGTTCCAGTAGCCGAGCGTGACGAACGCGCCGCGATGCACGAGTTCGCCGGGTTCGTCGGCCGCGCACTCGCTGCCGTCCGCGCGCAGCACGAGGATCTCCGCGTTCGGCACGGCCTTGCCGATCGACGTCGGGCGCAGCGCCGCGTCGGCCGGCGCGAGGTAGGTCGAGCGGAATGCCTCGGTCAGCCCGTACATCAGGTAGGGCGACGCCTGCGTGAACAGCGCCTGCAGACGATGCAGCAGCGGCGTCGCGAGATGGCCGCCGGTATTCGCGAAGCGGCGGATCCGCGTGCGCGCGGTGTCGCTCCAGCCGGCGGAGGCGAGCTGCATCCACAGCGGCGGCACGCCGGTGATCGACGTGACGCCGAACGCGTCGCAATGGCGCGGCACTTCGGCCGGCTGCAGGAAGTCGAGCGGCGTGTAGCACGCGCCGGACGCCAGCGCGGTCGTGAGCTGGCTCAGGCCCGCATCGAAGCTGAGCGGCAGCACGCCGAGCACGACGTCGTCTTCGGCGAGCCCCTGGTACGCGGCGACGCTGAACGCGCCCGACACCAGGTTGCGGTGCGACACGACGACGCCTTTCGGCTTGCCGGTCGAGCCGGACGTGTAGAGCAGCGCGGCCGGATCGTCGTCGACCGGCCGGCCGGCCGGGGCCGCTGCCGATGCCGGCGTGTCGGCGCCCGGCGAGTCGATCGCCTCGGCCAGTGCCTCGATCAGCATCACGCGTTCGCCGACGAGCGCGGCGAGCGCCGGCAGGCGCTTGAGCCGCTGCGCGCCGGTCACGAACAGCGCGGCGCCGCTGTCGGCGACGATGTGTTCGATCTGCGCTTCCTTCAACTGCGGATTGACCGGCACGAAGATCGCGCCGAGTGCGTTGGCCGCGAGCATCGCGACCACGGTTTCGATGCGCTTGGGCGCATAGATCGCGACGCGTTCGCCGGGCTGCACGCCGCGATCCGCCAGCGCGGCGGCGGCGCGCCGGACCGCGCGGGCGAGCTGATCGTAAGTCAGTGTGCCGCCGCCATCGGCATACGCCGGACGCTGCGGCCAGCGCTGCGCGCCATGTTCGAGCAGGTCGGCGACGCTGATCAATGCGTTCATGATCGGCTCCTCTGGATGGTCTAGGCAGGCCGCACGTACACGTGCGCGGCTTCGTGGGACAGAAAATGCGGCATCGAGTACGTGCGGTGATACGCGCCGCAGCGTGCGAACACGGCGATGTCGCCGACCTGGGGCGGCGCGCCCGTGTCGTCGCGGCCGATCACGTCCGCGCGGCTGCAGGTACTGCCGACGTAGAGCGTCGGCACGCCGCGAGGCGGCGGCGCGGGTGCGCGGCGCACGAGCGACGGCGCGGCCAGGCGGCGCATCACCGATTCGGTCTGCGCGAGCAGGAACGCATGCGACAGGCCGCCGTCGCAGACGGCAATCGTGCGGTCCTGCCACGCCTTCACCGCGACGACGCGCGTCGCGAACACGCCCGCATCGGCGAAGATCGCGCGGCCGGATTCGTGGGCGAGCGAATACCGGCCGGCCAGCGGCGCGAGCGCGGCGGCATAGCGTTCGAACGCGGCGTCGCCCGGATGATCGTCGGCAAAGCCGCCGCCGAGGCTCAGCGAGCCGAGCGGCGCACCGTTGGCCGGTGCGAGATCGCGGGCCAGCGCCGCGAGCAGCTCGGGCAACACGAGCGTGTCGGGCTGCGTCGCGTCCTGGCGGATGAACGAATGCGGGCCGGAGAACACGTGCAGCCCGGCCACGGGCAGACCGGCGGCCGCGAGCGTGCGCACCGCGTCGTGCGCTTCGTTCGGCGTCATCCCGAAGTGGTCGTGCCACAGGGGCCGCGCGTGAGCGCCTGCCAGCGCGCCGGCGTTCACGCGCAGCAGCACCGCGCCGGGCGTGCCGCCGCCGGCCGCCGCTTCACGCGCGAGCGGCACGAAACGCGCGACCGCGTCCGGGTTGTCGAGCACGAAATGGCAGCGCGACGCGAGCCCCGCACGCATGAACATCTCGTCCATCGACGGATTGTTCAGGTAGCGCGGCGTCTTGATCCGGCCGATCACCGCGTCGAGTTCGCCGCGGCTCGCGAGTTCGACGCCGTCCTCGTACGCATGCGCGCAGCGCGCGAGCATGTCCTGGTTCGGGTTCGCCTTCAGCGACACGATCAGCCGCGTGCCGAGCCGCGCCTTCAGCGACCGGTAGCGGGCGATCGCGACGTCCGGCTCGTACACGTAGCACGGCGTGCGCAGGTCGGCGATCCATGCATGATCGCCGGTGACGGGAAGCGGGCGCTCAGGCGTCATGGCGGCCCACCGGATGAAGCGTGGCGGCCGCATACGCGCCGCAGTTCGACTGCATCACGCCGAGCACGCGCCGGCCGTGCGCGACCGCATCGAGCCCGACGTCGGCCAGGTTGATCGGAAAATCCGAACAGCACGCGTGGCCGCGCGCGTGGATGTTTTCCGCGTACAGCCGCTCGGCCGGCACGCGCATCGCGCGGCACAGCGCGTTCCAGCCGGGCAGGTCGGCGTTGTGCGGCAGCACGAGATCGTACGCGTCGAGCGCATGCGGCTCGAGCGCGACGGCCGCGTCGATCGCGCGGCGCGTGTACGGCCACTCCATCATGATTAGGTCGGCCTCGTTCGCGGCGACGGTGTCCGACCCGCGATGCCATTTCGCGTGCGTCTCGATCGCGATGCCGCCGAGCCGGTTCTTCGTGCTGTTGCGCGCGATCAGCATCGCGGCCGCGCCGTCGCACTGCACGCCCGTCATCTGCCGCATCCGGTAATCCTCGCCGTACACGCGGTCGGACGACACGACGAGCGCCGCGTCGAGCTGCGGATGGCGGCGCATCAGCGCGCGCACGGTTTCGATGCCGGCCGCGACCGACACGCAGTTCAGTTGCGCGACGGAGCCGAGCCACAACGGTTCGATGCCGAACCGCGCGGCCACTTCATGCGGCAGGCTGCGCGGCGCCGGCGGCACGCTGAACTGCTGCGTGTGCACGTGCACGATCGCGCCGACCTCGGACGGATGCACGCGCGCGGTGTCGAGCAGCCGGCCGACCGCCGCGATCGCGAGATCGGTCTCGCTCGTGTCGAGCGCCATATGGAAATAGCGGCTGCCCGACTGCGCGATCGCGGCCGCCCGCTGCGCCGGATAGTCGCGTTCGGCGGCCCAGGCCTCGATATCGACGGGCAGGCCCGGCAGCTCGTAGGCCACCGCGTCGATGCCGATCCAGAAGCCGGCGTCGCGGGATGCGTGTGAGGAGGGCATCGTCATGTCAGTTGAGCGGCATCGCCGCGTAGTCGAGGACGTCGAGCTTTTCGAAGGTCGCCTGCACGGTCGGCGTGAGCAGGCCCATCTCGCGGATCGTCGGCACGAGGCGCCGGAAGATCGAGCGGCGGATCGAACTCGACACCGGCGATTCGCGCACCATCGCGCTGCATTCGCGCTTCGACAGCCCCATCGGTTCCCAGATGTCGTCCGCGCACAGGTGCTCGTACAGCACGGCCGCGCCTTCGCAGACGAATTCCTCGCGCTCGCGCAGTTCGTGCGAACTCATCTCCGCGTACACGCGGCACAGCGTGATCCGGCCGACCGCGAAGTGACGCGCCTCGTCGCGCTGGATCCGCACGAACAGGTCCTTGATGAACGGATCGGTGCTGTACGCGACGACGCTCTGGAAGATCGACAGCGCGATGCCCTCCACCAGCACCTGCATCCCGAGGTTCGTCATGTCGAGCGCGCTGCTCGTGATCGTGTCGTGCAGCAGCCCCTTCAGCGAGCGGCTCATCGGGTAGCTGACGTCGAGCTTCTCGTTGACGAGCTTCGCGTACGCCTCGACGTGGCGCGCTTCGTCCATCATCTGCGCGGCCGCGCACAGCCGCGCGCTCAGGCCGCTCTCGGCCGATGCGAGCTTCGACGCGCAGATCAGCGCGGCCTGCTCGCCGTGCAGGATCTGCGACAGCAGCCAGCCCTGCGCGTGATGGCGCACCTCGCGCTTGTCGGCGTCGGCGAGCTTGCCCCACAGCTCGGTGCCGTAGATCAGGAGCGTCGGATCGGGCATGCCGAGCGGATTCGCCGGGTCGAGGTCGTGGCTCCAGTCGACGTCGGTCGCGACGTCCCACTGCGCGGCCTTCGCCTTCTCGTACAGCCGGTTCAGCGCCTCTTCGCGCAGCGCGTAGTCGTTCGACATCAGCGCGTCGACGGGCATCGACCAGCGGATATCGGCCGTGTCCTGCATCACGGTAAGCGTGTCATTCATGTCAGGGTCTCCCCGGCCGCGCGGCGGCGCCGGAATGTTGGGCGGAATCGGTGAACGGGGCGGCGGCGCGCGACGCGCCCGGGTGCGGTTCGAGCCGGATCGCATAGGCCGGCCACGCGCCGCGCAGTTGCGCGTCGAACGCATCGGCGAGCCGCGCGGGCCAGATCGCGCAGCACACGCGGTTGTCGCCGGCGAATTCCGCATCGCGCAGGATGCGGTCGCCGATCCAGACGACCGGCGCGCCGCGCGCGGCGTCGCGCAATGCTTCGTCGTACAGGTGCACGCCGAGCAGCACGTGCGGGGCGAGCAGTTCGGCCGGCAGCGCGCCGAAATACGGCGCACAGACTTCGATGAACAGGCGCGCCTCCGGATGAACGGCCTCGCGAATCCGCGCCGTGATTTCCGCGAGGAATGCGAAATACTGGACGTGATCGAGCAGCACGCGGCGTTCGCCGCCGGCCACGTCGTACGTATTGCCCGCGTCGTACGCATCGCCGGCCGCTTCCGCGAGTGCGGCGCGCGCATAATCGGCCGGCGTGTCGAGCGGCATCCGGTACGCGCTGGCCGCGACCGCGACCGGCTGCCGCGCGTCGCGCGCGATCCGGTAGGTGAAGTGAACGGGTCGCACCATGTCACGCCTCGCCGTCGAGAGAGAACGTCGCGTCCGGCGCGAACGCGACGTCGGCGATCGCGTAATAGCCGTTCAGCGCGAGCGAGCAGACGGCCCCGCGGCGCGGCGTGTCGCCGTCGCGGTGCGCGAGCAGCACCGACAGCCACGGATCGCTGCCGAACGCATGACCGAACACGCCGTGACCGTCCGGCAGCAGCGGCGTCTTGCCGACCGACGCGAGCAGCGCGCGGCGCGACGTGGCCGGAAAGAACGGCAGCGCCGCGTGCAGCCCGGGGCGTGCCGTGCAGAACGTACGGATGTCGCGACCGAGCCGCACGACCGCGCTGGCCGGCGGCGCGGCATCCGCGATGACCGACTGCGCCGGTTCGCGGCCGACGTCGACGAGCAGCGTGCAGACGCCGAAGCCCGAGCGCCCCCATGCGGGATTGCCGTGCCAGTACGTATAGCCGTGCACGTCGATGTCGACGATCTGCAGCAGCAGCGTGCGCGGCCCGGTCTCGGCCGCGGTCGCGAGCGTGCGGCGCAGCACGTAGCCCCAGCCCGCGCATTCGTACGAGCACGTCATCCAGTCGGGCGTGTAGTCGTTCGCGCCGGCGAGTGCCTGCGCGAACACGCGATGCTGCGGCGAATCGTTCATCAGCAGCATCGACAGGATCGTCGAGCTGACCACGTAGTCGTCCGCGCCGATCGCGCCGCACAGCCGCTCGCGTTCGGCGCACGCCAGCGTGCCGATCGCGCGGGCCGTGTCGTCGAGCGGCGCGGCCACGCCGTCGCGCGACGGCGCGACGCGCCGGTACGCGAGCGCCTGCACGGTCAGCGCGGTCGCCGGGGCCGGCTGGACGACGGCGGCCGCCACGGGGGCAAGGGGCGCGAGCATCGTCGTATCAGGCCGCGTGCTGCTGGCTGCGCAGTTGCGCGTCGAGCTGCTGCAGCGTCGTGTATTGCGTGATGTTCAGCGCTTCCGGGTCGATCGAACCGTAAAGCTGTTCGCAGAACACGATCAGCTCGACGATGTTCAGCGAATCGATGCCGAGTTCGCCGATGCCGGCGTCCGTGTCGACGGTTTCGACGTTGAGGATTTTCGCGACTTCGCGTGACAGGATGTCGAGCGCGTCGGCCGGAACGTTCTGGGTCGTCATGAGGAGAGCTCCTGGAGTTGAGTTGGATTGATCGGGATCGATCGGCCTGTCGCGTGGGTCAACTGCCGGCTTCGCAGCGCAGGCTCTTGCGAAGCTCGTGATAACAACGGTACGAACTGCCTTCCATCTTCGAAAACGCGAGCAGGTCGCGCTGGTCGTCGAACAGCGGCACCTTGCCGTCGCGGACGAGCGCGCTCAGGAACTCGTTCGACAGCAGCTTGATCGCGAGCACGCGCTGCACCTTGCCGAAGCTGTAGTGCGCGTCGTCGGTCTGGCTGCACGCGGCGTCCGCGATGAAGCGGTGCACCGCGCGTGCGTCGGCGTCGAGCTCGACGCGGCCGGCTCGTTCGAGCCAGCCGACGTGCGCCATCAGCGCGCGGACGAAGTACGGCCGCACGACGGTCAGGTATTTGTTGAACACGGTCGGGCCGCCGATCCGCAGGCGATCCTCGGCGGCGACGCGCACCTGGCCGCCGACGTTCGCGAGCTGCAGGTTGCCCGCGAGGAACGGCGCGCCGCAGGTCGCGCGCTTGAGCTTCCGGTATTCGTCGGGCCACACGAGGTACGCGGCCGGGAACATCACGCCCGGCAAGCGCGCCGCGACGACGGCCATGCAGTCGCGGTGTGCCTCGATGCCCCACACCTTGTCGACGGTCAACGCGAGCCCGCCGTCGTCGCTGCGTACGACCGTGCGCCATGCGGCGAGCGACGGGCCGCCGCCGTCGCTCATCAGGAACGCGAAGTTGTGGCCGCTGTCGATGCACTCGCATGCGCGGCGGTTCTGGTCGTCCGAAAAGAACAGCCCGAACATGATGCGGATGAACGCGCGCATGAACGGCTTGAACAGGTGATGAAACCCTTCGCGGCCGATCTGTTCGAGCAGCGCTTCGGTGAGCGGCGCCTCGTCGTGCCGAAGCGGTGTCGATGCGGCCGCGTCGGGCAGCACGTCCGGTGTGGACGCGCGCAGCGCGATCACCATCTCGCTGTCGAGCAGCCGCACGGCGGCGGCTTCGACGAGCCGGGCCGCCGCGCGCGGCGGCGTGCCGATCGCGTCGAGGTGGCGCAGCACCGGATACGCGGCCTGGTCGGCCACGCGCAGCAGCAGCGGCGGCGAGGGCGGCGTGGCGGTCGAAGCGAGAACGGAAAGCGTGGACATGGCAGGGTTCCTGTCAGAAACGCACGCGCACGGCGGCGTCGATACGGGTGCCGAGACCGACCATCCGGTACTCGGACTGGCTGTCGGAGAAGGCGCGGGTGAGCGCGACGTCGACGCTCACGCGTTTGTTCACGTCGGCGACGATCTGCGCGATCGCGAGCAGGCCCTTGTCCTGCGGCGAATAGACGCCGCGCAACGAATATTCGACGCGGCCGATTTTCTTGCCGAGCCGCGCGAACAGGTAGTCGCGCAGGCTGCCGTCGGCGCTCACGAAAGCGGCCGTGCCTCCGAGGCCGGCCAGCGCGGCGCCGGGCGCGACGGGCAGCAGCGCGTTGTTCGCCTGCACCGCGCCGACCATCCGGCGCCACTGGCTGGCGTCGTAACGCGCTTCGTCGTGCGACCACTCGACGATCAGCGACAGATTGCCGGGCAGCGCGCTCTGCATGCCGACCGCGCTGCGCCACATGTATTGGCGATCGTTGCGGCGATCCACGGCGTCGTACGCGGCCGCCGAATCGAGCGACGTGCCGTTCGCGATGAAGGCCGGCAGCGGCCGTGTCGTGCCGCGCTCGAGCCACGCACTCGCATAGACGGTGTTCGAGCGCGCGACGTCGAACGACAGCGTCGCGCCGGCGCCGCCGCGGCCCGCGTGACGGCCGGCGAGCAGAGCGGCCGAGCCGCCCGACCAGTTGTATGCGCCGCGCACGAGCTGCGTCGCGCCTTCGACGTCGCGGTTGTCGACGTCGTTGCGCAGCGTGCGGTTCTCGCCGGCGATGAACTGCAGCGTGGTCTGCTCGCCGGCCCATTTCGCTTCGACGAGCGGCGTGCCCTCGACGTCGCCGTAGCGGTCGTAGATGTCGGCCGTCGCGGCCCGTTTCTGGAAGAAGCCGAGCGGGAAGAACGCCTGCGACGTATCGAGCGTATCGATTCGCTTGCCGGCCGTCAGCGTGATGCCGTTGTCGAACGCATAGCGCACGCCGGCTTCGTTGAAGCGGCTCGCCTGTGCGCCGAGCGAATGGTTGCTGGCGACGACGCGTGCATTCACGAACAGGTTCTCGCCGTCGATGCGCGCGAGCACGCCGGCTTCCTGCCGATCGCGCGGCGAGTCGCCGATCAGGCGGCCGAGCAGCGCGCGGCCGTCCATGCTGTCGACGGAGCGCGCGTAGCCGATACCGTTGAGCGTGCCGAGCTGGTCCATCAGCGATTCTCCATGCGCGAGCGTGCAGCCGAGCGCGAGCGGGACGGCGAGCGCGATACCCGGCCAGCCGCGGCTGGCCCGGCCGGACGACGAACGGAGGCGGTCACGACGAGCGTCGGCATCGGCGTCGTACTCACTGACCATCGGCGAGCGTGTCGGGGTTGAACCAGCCCGACGGAATCTTGTGCGGCTGGCCGTCGAGGATGTCGACGACGCTCGCACGCTGCTTCTCGACCTCGTTGCGATACGTGATCTTGCGAATCACCTTGCGGCCGTTCGCGTCGACCGGCGCGGAAAAATCGGCGCTGCGAAACAGCAGGCCGCTTGCCAGGAAGAACTGCGCGCGCACCGGCACGTCGGTATCGGGCGTGACCCACAGCTTGATCGTCGGGTAGACGTTGTCGGGGTCGGTCGCGGTCAGGTCGAGCTCGGTGGCCGGCTTGCCGGCGATCGGCGTCGTGCCCGGCGCGGCCGTCGCGCGATAGCTGTCCGCCCAGTGCGTGCGCGTGATGTCGCTGATCACGACTTCGCCTTGCAGCCGCTGCATCCCGTTGATGCGCACCGCGCTGCGCGTATTCGGCACGTAGAACCAGTGCCCGCGCGTGGTCGCGAGGTATTTCTGGCCGTCGTTCTCGCCGCTGCGCGTGAGCGCGAGCGTGTCGCCGTTGCCGCGCGTGTAGACGAGATAGCGGGTCGCGTCGCCGGATTGCCCGGCGACCTCGTTGGTGATCCGGATGTTCGTCTGTGTATCGGCTGCCGTGCTGCGGTAGGCGTCGGCACGGGCGAGCATGGTCTGGGCCGTCGGCACGTCGGCCGCGTGAGCGGCGAGCGGCGCGCACGCGACGAGCGCGGCGAACGTAACGCGAATGCGATTCATGGGGCGAGTCCTTCGAGGATGTTGCGTTTCGCGAGCCCGAGCGTCGCGAGCAGCGCCGCGGCCACGCCGAGCACGACGAACGCGGCTTCGACGGCGGCCACGGCGACGGGCGACACGGTGAATTCGAGCAGGATCGGTTTCACGCGGCCGGGCGGCGCGGGCAGGTGGATCTGCGCGTGATTGAGCGCGACCATCGTCAGCAGCGCGAGCGCGATGCCGGCGGCCGCACCGAGCAGGCCGAGCAGCGCGGTTTCCTGGATCAGCACGCCGCGCACCGTGGCGGCCGGCACGCCGAGCGCGCGCAGCGTCGAGATCTCGCGGCGCCGCTCGACGATGCTCATCAGGATCCAGTTGCTCATCGACAGCAGGATCGTCACGCAGAGGATCGCGCCGAATACCGAGAACTGGTTCTTGTACAGCGCGACGACCTGGTGATAGAGCGACACGAGCTGGTCCCAGGTCCGCACGTCGAGCGTCGGCAGCGCGGCGCGCAGCGTCGCGGCGGCGGCCGGCGCGTGCGCGGTATTCGACAGGAACACCGCGATGCGCGACGCGCGGTCGGTGCGCAGCAGCGCCTGTGCGGCCGTGAACGTCACGTTGACGATCCGTTCGTCGACGTCCTTGTTGCCGGTGCTCATCACGCCGACGATCTGCGCGTCGGTCGCGTTGATGCCGCCGTGCGCGGTCGACGCCATCAGTTGCACGACCGAGCCGACGTGCACGCCGAGCTTGCGCGCGAGTTCGGCGCCGACGACGACTTCGGTGCCCGCCTGCGTCGGCGACAGATAGCGGCCCGACAGCACCGTGTGATAGTCGAAGAAGCCGGGCGGCTCGCGGTTCGGCTCGATCCCTTCGCCGACGAAGCCGTAGCTCAGATCGCCGTTCGACACGAGCCCGTCGAAGTCGATGCCGCGCGCGGTCGTCGCGACGCCGGGCAGCGCGGCGATCGCGCGCGTCGCGGCAGCCTGCTCGTCGGCGGTCAGCCCATACTGCAGCGGCCGTTCGCCGATCAGGTCGAGATAGCCGTGGTGCAATACCTGCACATGACCGACGCCGCTGTCGATCGACCCTTCGCGCACCGCGTCGAACGTCGCGATCACGTAGCCGAGCGCGAGGCTCGACGCGAACGCGGCGACGCCGATCATCGCCATCGTCAGCACGGTGCGGCGCCGGTTGCGCCAGAGGTTACGCCACGCAAACGTCGACCAGTTCACGATTCACTCCCGGTACGCCGTCGCGCATCTCGATGCGACGCGGCAGGTGCGCGCACAGACGATCGTCGTGCGACGCAATCAAAAAGGCGGTGCCCAGCGTGCGGTTGGTGTCGAGGATCAGCTCGGCGACCGCCCGCGCGTTGGTGCTGTCGAGGCTCGCGGTCGGCTCGTCCGCGATCACGATCGCCGGCTCCTTGGCGAGCGCGCGGGCCAGCGCGACGCGCTGCTGTTCGCCGCCCGACAGCTCGCCGGGGCGGTGCCGTTCGCGCGCGGCGAGCCCCACCGCGTCGAGCATCGCGCGGGCGCGTTCGCGCCGCGTGCGCGGCGTGCCCCACGCGAAGCAGCCGAGCTCGACGTTCTCGAGCGCCGACATCACCGGAATCAGATTGAATTGCTGGAACACGAAGCCGATGCGTTCGCGGCGAATCCGTTCGAGCGTGTCCGGTGCGTCGTCGATACGGCGGCCTTCGAGCCAGCGTTCGCCGCTGCTCGGCACGTCGAGAAAGCCGGCGAGGTTGAGCAGCGTGCTTTTGCCGCTGCCCGACGGCCCGACGAGCGCGACGACGTCGCGCCGGCCGATCGAGATCGTCGCGCCGCGCACCGCGACGACGCGGCCCGCGCCCTCGTACACGCGTGTGACGTCGCGCAGCTCGAGCACGGGATCAAGCGACGCGGCCGTCATGCGAACGCTCCCTGGCCCGCTTCGACGGCGGCCGACGCGGGAATCACGGGCAACGCGCCGTTCGCATAGAGATCGCGGCACTTCAGGCGCTGCAGCTTGCCGCTCGTCGTGCGCGGCAGCGAGCCGGGTTCGACGAAACACAGATCCTGCGCGGCGAACCCGATGCGCGAGGCGAGCAGCTGCTGGCATTCGGACCGCGTTTGCGGCGTCGCGTCGACGGGCCGCGCCTCGATCGCGACGACCAGCCGCTCGGTGCCGGTTTCCGGATCGGGAAGACCGAACGCGATGCATGTGCTCTTGCGCAGCGCGCCGTGCGACGCGAGCGCTTCCTCGATCTCGTGCGGGAAATAGTTGCTGCCGCGAATGATGATCACTTCCTTCTTGCGGCCGAGGATATGCAGCTGGCCGTCCGCGACGTAGCCGATGTCGCCGGTGCGGAACCAGCCGTCGGCCGTCAGCGGCGCGGCGACCGTGCCGTCGTCGGGGTTCAGGTAGCCGAGCATCACCGACGTGCCGCGGATCGCGACTTCGCCGACCGCGCGGTTTGCCAGCGCGTGGTCGCCGTCGTCGAGGATGCGGAACGCCATCCCGTCGATCGGCGTGCCCATCGCGAGCACTGTTTCGGTATCCGTATCGGTTTCCGTATCGTGGCCTTCGTTCGCGGCGACGGGCCGCGCCTCGCGGCGCTCGATCAGCGCGCGCCGGTCGAGCGTGTCGGCGATCACGTACGGTGCGCCGTCGACCTTGCCTTCGTGCCATGCACGATGCATCGATACCGCGAGCGTCGATTCGGCCATCCCGTAGCACGGTTGCAGCGCCGACGCCGCCAGGCCGTACGGCGCGAACGTCGCGGCGAAATCGCGCAGCGTCGCGTCGTCGACGCGTTCGCCGCCGATGAAGATGTTGCGGCACGCGGACAGATCGACGCCGTCCATCGCGGCGGCATTGAAGCGGCGCACGCAATAGCGCAGCGCGAAGGTCGGCACCGACGTCGTCGTCGCGCGTGCCGATGCGATGCGCTTCAGCCAGCCGAGCGGATTCCGGATGAAGCTGTTCGGCTGCATCATCAGCAGCGGTGCGCGGTAGTGGAGGTTCGACAGCAGCGTGAGCAGCCCCATGTCGTGATAGAGCGGCAGCCACGACACGGTGCCGTCGCCGGCCGCGACATCGAAGCGCACCGATCCGCCGATGCCGAGCACGTTCGCGATCACGTTCTCGTGGCTGAGCACCGCGGCCTTCGGATGCGACGTCGAACCCGACGTGAGCTGGACATGATGCGGATCGCGGCCGCTCTTCGCGCTGATCAGCGCGCGCGCGCCGGCATCCGCGGCGCTCGACAGCGTCGCGAGATCGACGACGCGCGTGGCGCCCGCGGGAAACGCATCGTCGTGCCAGGCCGCGGCCTGCGCATCCGCGGCAACGACGATGCGCGGCCGGTACAACTCGCACGCGACGTCGATCACCTGCCGTCCGGCCGCCGCACGCCGTGCGGGAACGGGCACGGTACAGGGCAGCGCGCCCGTCATCACGCAGGCCATCATCGCGACCGCATGCTCGACCGACGCCGGCAGCGCGAGCATCACCAGATCGTTCTCGCGCACACCGAGCTCGCGCAGCGCGCCGGCCTGGCGAAACACCTCTTCCGCGAAGTGCCGGTACGTGATGCCCGCTTCGCGGCCCGCATCGTCGACGAACGTCATGCGATGCATGGCACCCGCGACGTCCTCGAGCGATTCGATCAGGCGATGAATGGTGGATGCGTACTTCGTCACGAGGATTCTCCCCTTGAGGAACACGGCCGCTCGCGCCACGGTGCCGGCGGCGCCGTTCGTCGAGTGAGGAGGATTCTTGCCGGATCGATCCGTTGCGACAAACGGAATCTATGCAGGCTATGCATGAGCGGAGCGCATCCACGAAGACCCGCGCAAATTCATTATTAGCGTGACGGGACGCTAGGTGACTGGTCGGTCTCATTCGACCGGTCGTCTAGTTCACGATGTGGTTCGCTCATGCGCAGGCGTCATGCAATGCGTTCGGAAAATTCGTTTGTCCGAAACATCGACTCACAGAAGAATTGCATCCCGGCAGCGCGCCAGCGTCGCCGCGTCATCGTGCCGGGCAGGGTCCGGCTCAAGGAGAGCGTCTTGTCCGTCACCTCATCGCTTGTCGCCCGCTCGAAACCGGTTGCAGACATGAAGAGCCGCCCGAGCGGCGTGGTCTTCTCGCTGAAGCTGGCGGTGTACGTCGCGCTCATCGCGCACGGGATGATGTTCGCGCTGTCGGCGCTCGTGATCCTGAAGGTCGTCGGCATCCTGCTGCTCGGCGCGATGTATGCGCACGGCGTCGAGCTGCAGCACCAGGCGCTGCATTACCAGGGGTTCCGCAGCAAGCGCCTGAACATGGTGTTCGGCGTGCTGCTCGGCATGCCGATGCTCGTGTCGTTCCACGCATACCAGGACAGCCACCTGCGCCATCACCGGCTGCTCGGCACGCCGGAGAACAAGGAGTTCTTCGACTACGGCGATCAGTACGGCGCGAGCCCCGTCGTCAATGTCGGGCTGTGGGCGTGGCGGCTGTCGATGGCCGCGCACTATATCCAGTTCGCGAAGAACGTCGTGAAGCTCGTCGTGCCGGGCGCGCGCTTCGGCGACAACGCGCTCGTGTCGCGCGCGATCCGCCGCGACTACCTGCTGATGGCCGCGGCGATCGCGCTGCTCGCCGCGCTGTCGTTCGCGCTGCACACCTGGTTCGCCGTCTGGGTGTGGGTCGTGCCGCTCGTATGCGTGGCGGCGCCCGTGCATGCGCTGGTCGAGATGCCCGAGCACTACCGCTGCGACCTGACGAGCACCGACCCGTTCCGCAACACGCGGACGATCGAGAGCAACGCATTCATGACATGGTTCACGAACGGCAACAACTATCACGTCGAGCATCACATGATGCCGAGCCTGCCGATCGAGCGGTTGCACGACCTGCATGGCGCGATCGCGCCGCGCATCCGCTATTACCACCGCACCTATCGGCAGTTCTACTACGCGTTGCTGCGCGGCCGGCTGTCGCCGCGCTCGGTGGAGGACGATCGGGACGATCGCGAGCCCGATGCCGAATCGGTCGCGCCGGCGTCCACGCAATCGGCATGACCACCGGCGCCGAATGCCTTGCGACGACGGTGACCGCGATGCTCTATCCCGAACTTTACAGGTCGCTCGAAGCTGTCCGCTGGGACATGGAGAAGGACATTCCGTGGGACAGGTTCGACGCTTCGTTGCTCACCGACGAGCAGGCGAAGACGATCAAGATGAACGCGATCACCGAATGGTCGGCGCTGCCCGCGACGGAAATGTTCCTGCGCGACAACCAGCACGACAGCGACTTTTCCGCGTTCATGAGCGTGTGGTTCTTCGAGGAGCAGAAGCATTCGCTCGTGCTGATGGAATACCTGCGCCGCTTCAAGCCGGAGATGGTGCCGACCGAAGAGGAGCTGCACGCGGTGCGCTTCCAGTTCGATCCGGCGCCGCCGCTCGAGACGCTGATGCTGCACTTCTGCGGCGAAATCCGCCTGAACCACTGGTACCGCTGCGCGGCCGACTGGCATACCGAGCCCGTCATCAAGCAGATCTACGAAACGATTTCGCGCGACGAGGCGCGTCATGGCGGCGCGTACCTGCGCTACATGAAGAAAGCGCTGAACAACTGCGGTGACGTCGCACGCGCCGCATTCGCGAAGATCGGCGTGCTGATGGCCTCGGCGCGCCGCACCGAGAAGCCGCTGCACCCGACCAACCTGCACGTGAACCAGGCGCTGTTCCCGCGCGACACGGTGCAGTCGCGCCTGCCGGATCCGGAATGGCTCGAGCGCTGGCTCGACGAGCAGATCCGGTTCGACGGCGAGTGGGAGAAGAAGGTCGTCGAGCGGATTCTGCACAACCTGTCGATCCTGTTCGAGCGCACGTTCGCGACCGCGCAGGAGCTGAACCGCTACCGCCGCGAAGTGACGCCGCGGACGAATGGCGCGGCGGACGGTCCGTAGCGATCGACACGTATTGCCGTCGCGCGTTTCGGGCCGGATTCCGGCCGACAGGCGAACCCGCTGCACGCTGACCGGCACTGCCGGCCGGCGGATTATTCATTTCCGGACATAATCCGTTCATCAATTACTCGAACCGCATGGCAAGAACGAATTTCATCCGTTTAGTATTTTTTAATAAACACGGAATTCCGGATTTAAATGGCATTTTGCGTGTATGTTGCAGACTGTTTGTGTTTCGCAATCCGGAAAATAAAATGAAAAAGTCGGCTGATTGAAATCGAATTGTAGGCCTCGGGCGCTGCCTCTGCCATGGCGGCGTAATCGTCGCAATGACGCCGAATTTGGCCCGTAATCGACTGTTTTTACGAGAATTTAACAACCATCCTGGTACGCTCGATTCGTTCGCATATTAATTTACAAAATCACTACTTGATAATGTTGGTGTAAGAATATCGACACGACGAAAATTGATAGATAAATACAAGTGTCACGATTGAAAATAAGAATGATATGCATCCATGCTTCAATATAAAATCGTTTCCGAATCCAAATGGGAGAAACGAATCAGGGGAGACGAAAGGCAACTTGCCTGTCGATGGGTGCAACTTTGAGGCGGCGGTATGGCTAATGTGAGATTGGCAAAGCGATTGAGAAGTTTGCCTTCGCTGGATTTCCTGAGAGGCTTCGAATGCGCGGCGCGCCATTTGAGCTTCACGCGTGCGGGGCAGGAGCTCAACGTCACGCAATCGGCCGTGAGTCGGCAGGTCAAGGCGCTCGAGGAGCAGCTTCGGATCGAGCTTTTTCATCGGCACATTCGTTCGCTGACGCTGACCGACAAGGGACGCGAGCTGTACGACGCGATTTCGTTCGCGTTGTCCGACCTGGAATCGGTGGTCGGCAAGCTGTCGTCGAGTGTCGGCCAGCGCGCCATTTCGTTGTCGACCACCGTTTCGTTCGCCGCGCTGTGGCTGATTCCGCGCCTCGGTTCGTTCCGCGCCAGCTATCCGGACATCGACGTGCGCGTGTCCGCAACGAGCGAAATTGAAGATCTTAAACGCAAACGTTTGCACCTGGCCGTGCGTTATGCCGGCCCGTATACGTCGACCGACGATACGGACGTGCTGTTTCGCGAGCGTGTCGTGGCGGTGTGCAGCCCGAGTTTGATGACGGCGGTGGGCGACGCCGCGTCGATGAAGCCGGCCGACCTCGACAAGCACGTGCTGCTGCATCTCGACGATCCGCGCGGCGAATGGCCCTGGCACGGGTGGAGCCATTTGCTGAAGGAGCTGGGCGTGCCGCGGCTGCGGCCGGCCGGCGCGCTGCACTTCAGCCAGTACGATCAACTGGTCCAGGCCGCGGTCGACGGGCACGGCATCGCGATCGGCAGGCGGCCGCTGGTCGACGGGCTGTTGAAGCAGGGGCGGCTCGTCGAGCTGTTCCCGCACTGCACCGTAGCATCGGGCAGCTACGTGCTCGTGCAGAACCCCGATGCGTGCAACGAATTCGACATCGCGGTGCTGACCAACTGGCTGCTCGAACAAGCGTGTCATCCGCTCGCGACGGAGCCGGACACGCCCGGCAGCAACGTGCTGCCGATGTATCGCGTCGGATGACGCGTCGGGTAACGCGGCGCGGCGAGAGCGTCATGCGCGCCGTCATGCGCGATACCTGCAACCTGTGCGATGATGCGCCGCTTCGCGTTCGTCGCAGAACGCCGCCGACCGCGGCACCCGTTTCCGGGTCACCGCCGAGTCCTGACATTCCGGAGACAGCATGCCCGCACACAGCATCCAAGGCAGTACCCTGCATTACCACGATCACGGCGCCGGTTTTCCGGTGCTGCTCGGGCACAGCTATCTGTGGGACGCGACGATGTGGGCGCCGCAGATCGACGCATTGTCGCGCCGGTATCGCGTGATCGTGCCGGACCTGTGGGGGCATGGCGAATCGGGCGTGCTGCCGGACGGCACGCACACGCTCGACGATCTCGCCGCGCATGCGAGCGCGCTGCTCGACGCGCTGGAAATCGAACGGTGCGCGATCGTCGGGCTCAGCGTCGGCGGCATGTGGGGCGCACGGCTCGCGCTGCGCGAGCCGCAGCGCGTGCGCTCGCTCGTGATCATGGACGCGTCGCTCGAGGCCGAACCCGATGCGACGCGCATGCGCTATTTCGCGATGCTCGATGCGATCGAGGCCGCGGGCCGCATCGCGCCGCCGCTGCTCGACGCGATCGTGCCGTTGTTCTTCCGGCCGGATGTCAATCTCGACGATCCGGTGCCGACGGCGTTTCGCCATGCGCTCGCGAACCTGCCCGCCGACCGGCTGCGGCAATCGATCGCGCCGCTCGGCCGGCTGATCTTCGGCCGCCCCGACACGCTGCCGGCACTGGCCGAACTCGATGCCGCACGCACATTGCTGATGTGCGGCGCGGGCGACATGGCGCGCCCGCCGTCGGAAACCGTGAAGACGGCGAGCGTGATCGGCTGCGAGCATGTGCTGGTGCCGGACGCAGGCCATATCTCGAACCTGGAAAATCCCGCGTTCGTCACGCGCACGCTGCTCGACTGGTTCGACACGCAGCAACTGCCGTCGAACTGACGGTCACGCGAACGGCGACACGCGCGCAGGCCGCGCGGCGCCGCATCGACCCGCGTCACGCACGCTCGCTGACCGGCGTGAACTCCCGGTCGCGCACACGCGCTCCGTCGGCACCGCCGCGCACGAGGCTCAGCGCTTCCGCGCGGCTCGCCACGCACGGCCCGGAGCCGGGCAGCGGCTGGCGCGCGGTCTCGCGCAGCGCAAGCACCGACACGATGCCGATGAACGACGCGCCCATCAGGTAGTACGCGGGCATCATCAGGTCGCCGGTGCGATCGACCAGCCATGCGGCGACGAGCGGCGTCGTGCCGCCGAACAGCGACACCGACACGTTGAAGCCGATCGCGAGCGCGCCGTAGCGGATGCGCGTAGGGAAGAGGGCAGGCAGCGCCGACGGCATCACGCCCGTGAACGTCGACAGCAGGATGCCGTAGATCAGCATCCCGCCGAAGATCGGCAGCATGCCGCCGGTGCGGATCAGCATCAGCGCCGGCACCGAGAGCGCGAGCAGGCCCACGCAGCCGGCCATCATCACCGGCTTGCGGCCGACCTTGTCCGACAGGTGCCCGGCGTACAGCGTCATCGGCATCATCAGCACCATCACGAGCAGCACCATGAAGAGCCCGTGCGATTCGCGAACGTGCAGCGTCGCCGACAGGTAGCTCGGCAGGTACGACAGCGCCATGTAGTCGGTCACGTTGAAGATCAGCACGAGGCCGACGCATTGCAGCAGCGGCCTCCACTGTTCGACGAGCAGCGTCGCGAAGCGCTGCTTCGGCCGCGCGCGTTCGTCCGCTTCGCGTGCTTCGGCCTCTTTCCTGAACGCCGGGGTTTCCTCGAGCTTGAGCCGCACGTAGAGGCCCACGAGGCCGAGCGGGCCGGCGATGAAGAACGGTACGCGCCAGCCCCACGACAACAGCGCGTCCTGCGACAGCGTGGCCGTCAACAGCGCGACCGTGGCCGCGCCGAGCGTATAGCCGATCAGCGTGCCGAACTCGAGGAAGCTGCCCATGAAGCCGCGGCGCTTGTCGGTCGAGAACTCGGCGATGAAGGTGGCGGCGCCGCCGTATTCGCCGCCGGTCGAGAAGCCCTGCACGAGGCGGGCGACGAGCAGCAACACGGGCGCCATGATGCCGATCGACGCATAGCTCGGGATCAGGCCGATCGCGAAGGTGCCGGCGGCCATCATGATCATCGTGGCGGCGAGCACGCGCTGGCGGCCGATACGGTCGCCGAGCGGGCCGAACACCATGCCGCCGAGCGGGCGCACGAGGAACGCGGCCGCGAACGTGCCGAAGGTGGCGAGCAACTGCGCGGACGGGCTGCTGGACGGGAAGAACACCTTGCCGAGCGTGACGGCGATATAGCTGTAGACGCCGAAGTCGAACCATTCCATCGCATTGCCGAACGCCATGGCGCCGACCGCGCGCTTGACGACGGCAGGGTCGACGATCGTGATGTCATCCAGCTTGACGGACTTGCGCGAAGACCGGGCTTTCGCGGGGTGCGCTTGCGACGGGCTCAATGAACTCTCCTGGAATTGCCTTGGCAGCCGGCCGGCGGGAATGAAGCGGGGGCGTGCGGACCGACGGACAGCGAAGGCGGATGTCTCGGGGGTGCCTCGATGCCGGTGGCGTGGCGCGCGCAGCGGACGACACCGGGCAGGTGTGTTGTGCGAACCAGTTTAGAGAAACGGGGGCGAGCGGCTATCGGTCATGCGCCTGGAAACCGGTGGTAAACGACACGCCGGGGAAGCGGCCCCGATTGCGCCCCGTCGGGCCGCGGCGCGGCGTGGACGCTCATCTCGCCATTCGCCGGCTCGCGGACACCAGCAACGCCACGAACGCCGCTTCGTCCGCACGCAGGCCGCGCGGCGTGCGTCGGACCGCCAGCGCGGCGAGCGTACCGGCCTCGAACGCGTCGAGCACCGCCGGATGGATGTAGCAGCGCCGGCACACGGCCGGCGTGTTGCGCAGCAGCTCGGCCACCGCGCGCACGGTCTCGACGATCTGCTTGCGGGCGTGCGTGACGCCGCGATGCTCCACGCGCCGCAACAACCCGAGCGCATGCACGCTGCCGGCCCAGGTCCGGTAATCCTTCGCGGTGAAATCGGCGCCGCCGGCCTCGCGCAGGTAGTCGTTCACGTCGGACGACCCGACCGGATGGCGTGCGCCGTCGTCGTCCACATACTGGAACAGCTCGTGACCGGGCAGTTCCGCGCACCGTCGCACGATGCGCGCGACCCGCGCATCGTCGACCGTCACGTCGTGCTCGATCCCGCTCTTGCCGGCGAAGCGCAGCCGCACCTGGCCGGGCTGGATCTTCAGATGGCGCTTGCGCAGCGTCGTCAGCCCGTACGAGCCGTTTTCGCGCGCATATTCGGCGTTGCCGATCCGCGCGAGCGTCGTGTCGAGCAAGCGGACGATGGTTGCCACGACCTTGTCGCGCGGCATGCCCGGCAACGCCAGATCGCGGGTGACGCGCGCGCGGATGCGCGGCAGCGCCCGCGCGAACGCGGCCATCCGCGCGTACTTGTTCGCATCGCGGGTCGCGCGCCACTGCGGGTGATAGCGATACTGCTTGCGGCCGCGCGCATCGCGGCCCGTTGCCTGAAGATGACCGCGCGGGTCCATGCAGATCCAGACGTCGGTGTACGCGGGCGGAATCGCAAGCGCGTCGATGCGGGCGATTTCGTCGGCATCGCGAACCCGCGCACCGTCCGGCCCGTAATACGCGAAGCCGTTGCGCAGCCGCCGGCGCGTATAGCCCGGGCGACGGTCGTCGACATGGCGCAGCGGCCCGGCGGCGCCCGAAGCGGGCTGCTTCATGTCGGAAGGCGCCGGCCGGCGGCGACGTCGGCGCGCGGCGACCCACGTTCACGGGCAGCGATCATGTTTGTCTCCTTTGGGTTCGCGTGAAGGGCGGCCGCCCGGCATGGGGTGCGAACCGCCATTGCGACGGAGCAAGAACCGTGCGCCGCCTCCGCGCGGGCGATTCCGTGGTTAGGTGTTTATACGTATGCCGATTCCGGTATCGCCTCAATCCAATATTTCATTGGAAGGTTATCGGACTTGTTCCTAGACTGATGCGGGGCATGTATGCCGCGCCGACCGGACATGCCGGCCGGCGCAGCCCGATCCGCGCCAGCGCCACGCAGAAACACAACAGCGCCGCGGCACACAACGACATCATCGGAGACGGACCATGACATTCATCAGGAAGCTGGCGGCCACCGCGATCGTCGCGGCGACGGCGGTGTTGGCCACCGGCGCGCACGCGCAGCAAAAGCCGATCACGCTCGGGTTCTCGCAGGTCGGTGCGGAAAGCGCATGGCGCACCGCGAACACCGTATCGGTGAAGGGCGCGGCGAAGGACGCCGGCATCAACCTGAAGTTTTCCGACGCGCAGCAGAAGCAGGAGAACCAGATTCGCGCGATCCGCTCGTTCATCGCGCAGAAGGTCGACGTGATCGCGTTCTCGCCGGTCGTGGAATCGGGCTGGGAGCCCGTGCTGACCGAAGCGAAGGCCGCGCATATCCCGGTGATCCTGACCGACCGCGCGGTCGACGTGAAGGATCCGTCGCTGTTCGTGACGATGATCGGCTCCGACTTCCTCGAGGAAGGGCGGCGCGCCGGCCACTGGATGGAAGAGCATTACAAGAACGACCCGGGTCCGATCAACATCGTCGAGCTGCAGGGCACGGTCGGCTCCGCGCCGGCCAACGACCGCCGCGCGGGCCTGCTCGAAGTGATCAAGAACAATCCGAAATTCAAGGTGATCGCGTCGCAGAGCGGCGACTTCACGCTCGCCGGCGGCAAGCAGGTGATGGAAGCGTTCGCGAAGACCTACGGCAAGCAGATCAACGTCGTCTACGCGCACAACGACGACATGGCGCTCGGCGCGATCCAGGCGATGGAAGAGGCCGGAATCAAGCCCGGCAAGGACGTGAGCGTCGTGTCGTTCGACGCGACCAAGGGCGGCTTCCAGGCGATGATCGCGGGCAAGATCAACGTCGACGTCGAATGCAGCCCGCTGCTCGGCCCGCAACTGATGAGCGCGGTGAAGGACGTCGTCGCCGGCAAGCCGCTGCCCAAGCGCATCGTGACCAACGAAACGGTGTTCCCGATGAACGTCGCGGCGCAGGTGCTGCCGACCCGGAAGTACTGACCTGTCCGCACGGGCGGCGGCCTGCCGGCCACCGCCCGGCGACGTTTCGAGGAGGATGCATGGAGCGTGCGCCGGTGGTCGAGATGATCGGCATCGACAAGTCGTTTCCGGGTGTCAGCGCGCTGCAGCGCGTGGATTTCCGGCTGTTTCCGGGCGAGATCCACGCGCTGATGGGCCAGAACGGCGCCGGCAAGTCGACGCTGATCAACGTGCTCACCGGCGTGCATGCGCACGATGCGGGCGAGATTCGCGTCGGCGGCCAGCCCGTGCGCTTTGCCGCGCCGCGCGAGGCCGAGGCGGCCGGGATTCAGACGCTGTATCAGGAAGTGAACCTCTGCGCGAACCTGTCGGTCGCGGAGAACATCTTCGCGGGCCGGCAGCCGATGCGGCGCGGCGTGATCGACTGGAACACGATCCATGCGCGCGCGCGGGCGGCGCTGGCCGATCTCGACCTGTCGCTCGACGTCACGCGCTCGCTCGACGCGTATCCGATCGCGGTGCAGCAGATGGTCGCGATCGCGCGTGCGGTGTCGGTCGACGCACGCGTGCTGATTCTCGACGAACCGACCTCGAGCCTCGACGACGGCGAGGTCGCGCGGCTGTTCGACGTGTTGCGCCGGCTGAAGGCGTCGGGCATCGCGATCCTGTTCGTCACGCATTTTCTCGAGCAGACCTATGCGGTGTCCGACCGGATCACCGTGATGCGCAACGGCGAGCGCGAAGGCGAGTACCTGGCGCGCGACCTGCCGGTCGACGTGCTGGTCGCGAAGATGACCGGCCGCGAGCGCATGTCCGACACGCTGCAGGCCGGCGCCGCGGCGGTCGAGCGTACCGCCGCGGCCGCCGCGCCGTTCCTGTCGATGCAGCGGGTCGGCCGGCGCGGAATGATGAGCGCGCTCGATCTCGACGTGCGCCCCGGCGAGATCGTCGGGCTGGCCGGGCTGCTCGGCTCGGGCCGCACCGAAACCGCGCAGCTGGCGTTCGCCGCGGCGCGCCCGGATACCGGCGCGATCGAGATCGACGGCGCGCGCAGGCGGCTCGCGTCGCCGCACGATGCGGTCCGCAACGGCATCGCGTACTGCCCGGAAGACCGCAAGAAGGAAGGCATCGTCGCCGCGCTGTCGATCCGCGAGAACATCGTCCTCGCGCTCCAGGCGCGGCGCGGCTGGTGGCGGCTGATCGGGCGCGCGCGCCAGCGCGAGATCGCCGACACGTATATCGCCCGGCTCGGCATCAAGGCACGCGACGCCGAGCAGCCGATCGGGCTGCTGTCGGGCGGCAACCAGCAGAAGGTGCTGCTCGCGCGCTGGCTCGCGACGGACCCGAAGCTGCTGATTCTCGACGAGCCGACGCGCGGCATCGACGTCGCCGCGAAGTTCGACATCATGGAGCGCGTGCTCGCGCTGTGCGCGCAGGGGCTGGCGATCCTGTTCATTTCGTCGGAGATCGGCGAGGTCGTACGCGTGAGCCACCGGATCGCGGTGCTGCGCGACCGGCGCAAGGTCGCGGAGCTGACCGGCGCCGATGCGTCCGAGGAGCAGGTTTACCGGCTGATCGCGGGAGGCCAGTCATGACGTGGTTGCGCACGCTGTTTCGTCATTCGCTCGCGTGGCCGGTGCTGACGCTCGCGCTGCTGTTCGCGCTGGACGTCGCGCATCGTCCCGGCTTCCTGTCGATCGTGCTGCTCGACGGCCACCTGTTCGGCGCGCCGATCGACATCCTGAACCGCGCGGCGCCGCTCGTGATCGTGTCGCTCGGGATGACGCTCGTGATCGCGACGCGCGGGATCGACATCTCGGTCGGCGCGATCGTCGCGATCGCCGGCGCGGCCGCGGCGATCGTGCTCGAGGCGGACCCGTCGCGGGTCGGCACGGCGCTGGCCGCCGCGCTCGGCGTCGGGCTGCTGGCCGGTGCGTGGAACGGGCTGCTCGTCGCCTTCGTCGGGATGCAGCCGATCATCGCGACGCTGATCCTGATGGTGGCCGGGCGCGGCGTCGCGCAACTGCTGACGGGCGGCCAGATCATCCCGATCGGCGCGCCGGGCTACCTCGCGCTCGGCGGCGGCTACCTCGCGACCGTGCCGTGCGCGGTGTGGATCGCGCTTGCGACGATCGGCGCGACCGCGCTGCTGGTGAACCGCACGGCGCTCGGGCTGTTCATTCGCGCGATCGGCGTGAATCCGGTGGCGACGCGGCTCGTCGGGCTGCGCTCGGGCGCGGTCGTGTTCGGCGTGTATCTGTGCTCGGGCGTGATGTCGGCGCTCGCGGGCATCCTCGCGAGCTCGAACGTGCGCAGCGCCGACGGCAACAACGCGGGGCTGCTGCTCGAACTCGACGCGATTCTCGCCGTCACGCTCGGCGGCACGTCGCTGCTCGGCGGCCGCTTCAGTCTCGCCGGCTCGGTGCTCGGTGCGCTGATCATCCAGACGCTCACCTACACGACCTATTCGATCGGCGTGCCGCCGGAGGCGACGCTCGTCGTCAAGGCGGTCGTCGTGATCGTCGTGACGCTGATCCAGTCCGACGCGGCGCGTGCGCTGCTCGTCCGGCACGCGTCGCGGCTGCTGCCTTCCGCGCGATCGCGCGCCACCACCACCGGAGCGACGCCGCGATGAACCGTTTCCTTGGCCGGCTCGCCGATCCGCGCACTCTGCCGATCGTCGTGACGATCGTGCTGTTCGTCGTGCTGTTCGGCTTCGGGTCCGTGATGTACACGGGCTTTTTCTCGATGCAGGTGCTGACCGGGCTGCTCGTCGACAATGCGTTCCTGCTGATCGTCGCGATCGGGATGACGTTCGTGATCGTGTCGGGCGGGATCGACCTGTCGGTCGGCTCGGTCGTTGCGCTGACGACGATCTTCTGCGCGGTCGGCGCCGAACGGCTGCACTGGCCCGTGTGGGTGATCGTGCCGCTCGTGCTCGCGTTCGGCGCGCTGTACGGCGCGGCGATGGGCGCGCTGATCCATTATTTCCGGTTGCAGCCGTTCATCGTCACGCTCGCCGGGATGTTTCTCGCGCGCGGCGCGTGCTTCCTGATCACGACGCAGTCGATCACGATCAACGAGCCGGCGTTCCATGCGATCGCGGGCATCAGCGTGCCGGTCGGCGGCGGCATGCTGAGCGCCGGTGCGCTGATCGCGCTCGCGACGCTGGCCGTCGCGATCTACGTCGCGCATTTCACGCGCTTCGGCCGCAACGTGTATGCGGTCGGCGGCAACGAACGCTCGGCGCTGCTGATGGGCTTGCCGGTCGCGCGCACGAAGATCGGCGTCTACGCGCTGAGCGGCTTCTGTTCGGCGCTCGGCGGCGTGGTGTTTACGCTCTACGTGCTGTCGGGTTACGGGCTGCAGGCGCAGGGGATGGAGCTCGACGCGATCGCCGCGACCGTGATCGGCGGGACGCTGCTCACGGGCGGCGTGGGCTACGTGATCGGCTCGGTGTTCGGGGTCGGCATCCTCGGCACGATCCAGGTGCTGATCACGTTCGACGGCACGCTGAGTTCGTGGTGGACGCGGATCGTGATCGGCGCGCTGCTGTGCGTGTTCTGCGTGCTGCAGCGGGTCATCGAGCGGCACGCGACGCGGCGCCGCACCGGCGGCACGGGGCTCGGCGCGCAGCGGCCGACGCATGCCGCCGCGCCCGCGCGGCCGGCGCCGCCCGAAGAGGACATCGCGCTGGTATCGACGATGCGGCGGTCGTAGGGGATTCCTTCCCCCTTGCGCGACCGACAGCGCGGGCGAACCGCGGTGGAATGATGCACGCGGCCGCATGCCGGCCGCATGCGGCGCGGCGCCGTCAGGCCGGGCCGGCGGCGTCCGCCTCGGTGTCGAACGACGTATCCGCGACGCGCGTGCGTTTCAGCGAGCCGGCCAGTTTTTCGATCGCGGGCAGATCCAGCGCATCGAGGTGCTCGCGCATTTCCTGCACGAACGGCGCATGGTCGGGCTCGTCCGCATACTGGCCGAGCCATTCCTCGATATCGGTCAGCCGGCCTTCGCCGGCGAGCACGATCAGCTCGGCGAGCGCATCGGCGGGCGGGCTGCGCATCGCAAGCGGGGCGCTGGCCGGTTCCGCTTCGTCGTCGGAACGAAACCGCCTGATGAGCCCCGACACCGGCGCGAGCGCATGACCGAGGGCCGGCGCGGCGACCGCGAACGAGAACGTCGTGCCGCTCCCCGGCTGGCTCGCGACGGCCAGCTCGCCGTCCATCGCGGCGACGATGCGCTGCGCGATGAACAGGCCCAGCCCGGTGCCGCCGTTCACCGCCTGCACCTGCTGGTACGCGCGGAAGATGTCGGTGGTCTCGGTGATGTCGATGCCGATGCCCGTATCGGCGACCTCGAACAGCAGGCGCCATGCATGGCCTTCGCGCGATGCGTGAACCGACAGCGTGACCGTGCCGTTGCGCGTGAATTTCGATGCGTTGGACAGCAGGTTCAGCAGCACCTGTTGCAGCCGGATGCCGTCGATCAGCACCGTGCGCGGCAGCGGCGTGACGGGCCGATAGATGAACCGGTTGTCCTGCTGCGCGCACAGCGCGAGCGCGTAGTGGCCGATGTCGTCCAGCAGCCCGGGCAGGTCGGTGCGGTCGGGCGCGACGCCGAGCGGGTGGAGTTCGGCCTTCGTGAACGCGAGCAATTCGTCGATCAGCGCGAGCTGGTAGCGGATGCTGCGGTCGATCGACCGGATCAGCCGCGCCTGGCTGCGCGTCGCGCCTTGCAGCAGCAGCTTCGCATAGCCGTTGATCGTCGACAGCGGCGCGCGCAGGTCGTGACTGACGTAGCCGAGCGTCTCGATCTTCTGCTGCATGTGCGTTTTCGACTGCTGCAATGCGTCGTTGAGCGCGACCGTGCGCCGCGCGACCTCGTCGCGCAGCCGATCCTGCTCGGTGAGCTGCCAGTGTTCGAGCCGCTTGCGTGCCTCGGTGCGCTGACGGCCCACGTGGTGAATCCACGCGGCCAGCACGAGCAGGTGCGTCGCGAGCCCGATGATCGCGATGACCGGGTTCGGATAGACGTCGGACCGGATCCACGACAGCACGGGTGGCAATGCATCGCGGCCGTCGAGCATGCGGATCAGGATGTTGAACGTCGCGAACGCGACCGCGATCAGCATCACGCGCGCCGTCGGCGTGCGCCGGATCACGAGCATCAGCGCCATGCTGATGTTCACGATCGCGAGCACGGTGTTCAGCCACAGGCAGAACCAGGCGAAGGTCGCCAGATCGCCGAACGCCGCGCCGGTTATCCCCGCGCATTCGAGCGCGAGAAACACCACGTACACCGCGCGCATCGGCATCTTCGCCTTTTCGCGATGCGAGACCATCAGGATGAAGACGATGAAGCACGCGACCGACAGATACGCGAAGATCGTTTCGCCGCGCGTCGACCACTCGCGCGCGCCCGGCGCCAGGAGCATCGCGAGATAGCCGCGGTACGCGGCTTCGAACAGCGCGGTGTTCAGGGTCAGTGCGGCCAGCGTGTGGAACACGCCGCTGCGCGAGAAAAAGCCGATCAGCAGCGCGCACCAGACGAGTGCAAGCAGCCCGCCGAAGAACCCGAAGTTCCACATCGACGCGTGCAGTTCCTGCGCGATCCACGCGTCGCGGGTGAACGCGACCGGCGCAAGGCGCATTTCCTTGCGCGACGTGATGCGGATCAGCACGGGGAGCTGTTCGCCCGCACGCAGCGTGACGTCGAGGGTCGGGTAGCGCGACGGCGCGTCGCGCGCGTCGCCGCGGTCGGTCGGGAAGCTGCGCTCGAGCATCCATTGGCCGTGCCGGTCGACATAGAAGTCGGCCCGGTCGACGCGCGCATCGCGAATCGCCAGCACCAGCGGGCGCGTGTCGCTGTCGCGGTTGATCAGCGTCGCGCGGACCCACCAGGCCGAGCGCGAAAACGTCACGTTGAATGCAGTGCGGGCCGTGGCGGCCGGGTGAAGCGACGGCTCGGCGAGCCGGGCGGCGACCTCGTCGACGGACAGCGTCGTGCCGGTGTCTTCGAAAACCGCTACGGCTTCGAGTTGCGCGGGATTCGGCGTCGTCGCGGCACGGGCCGTCGCGCACGTGACGGCCAGCGCCGCCAGAAGCAGGAGCAACGTGCGACATCCCGCCGCCCATGCCGCGTAGTGCCTACGCATCGCCGTGGCGCCCCTCCGGTGCGGCCGGTGAGTCGACCGCGTGGCGCTGGCGCCGCCAGTCGGACGGCGTGATGCCGAAGCGTTCGCGGAACGCCGTCGCGAAATTGCCGGGTGTGGAAAAGCCGATTTCCTCCGCGATGTCGCCGATCCCCATCGACGTTTCCGACAGGAAGTGCATCGCGGCGCGCAGCCGCGTGTCGCGCAGGTACTCGAATACGGTCTGGCCGAGATGGTCGCGGAATGCGCGCGACAGCCGTTTTTCGTGCGTGCCGACCTGCTTCGCGAGATCCTCGAGGGCCGGTGGATGGCGCAAGTCGCGCAGCAGCACGTCGCTTGCCGCGCGCACCAGCGCCGCGTCGCGGTTGTCGGGCAGTTCGGGCAGGTGCGCGAACGGCTGGCTGCGTCGCACGCGCTTCAGGTGATTGCGGATTCGCGCGATGACTTCCGCCGGTTCGAACGGCTTGACGATGTAGTCGATCGCGCCCGTTTCGAGCCCCGCGATGCGATCCTCGAGATCGCCGGCGGCCGTCAGGATGATCACCGGAATGGATTGCGTCGATGGGGTGGACGCCAGCAGCCGGCTCGCGGCGAAACCGTCCATGCGCGGCATGCGGACGTCCATCAGGATCAGATCGGGCGCGATGGCCTGCGCACGGTGATAGGCCTGCAGCCCGTCGAACGCGACGCTGATCCGGCACTGGGCGGTGCGCAGGATCTCGGTCAGGAGTCGCAGGTCGTTCGGGCGGTCGTCGACGATAAGAATATGGGCGCCGGCGAGATCCGGCGTGGTGCGTGGCGACGCCGAACTGGACAAGCGGGATGACATGGTTGCGAACGCGTTGGAGGGGAGTGGCCTGTCAGGTCGGAGGCATCGCAATCTGAACGATTGTTGCAAAAAATTATATGCCGACAATAGTGTCGAAGGTGGGATTCCGTGCGGCGCGTGTGGGCTTGTCGCATCGGCATCGCGGGTGCGCGGAGGTCTGGTCCGTTCTTCCGGAAAACAAGTCGGAAAAATATGCCGAATCGATTTGTGAAATTACGGTCTTTATTTCCGGTTAAATGATTTCAAGAATGGAAATGGCCCGGATGATGAATTTATGCTCTCGGTGTCGAAATCCGATGACGAGGATGTAAATCGAATTCTCCGATTACTTGCCGGTCGACTAAATTCGATGTAATCCCGGCGTGCATTCATGTTTCCGGAAAATCGGATTTCCTGCAAATGTGTATGAATGTAAATACCGTCCGCTCCGGAAAAGTATTTGTCCGCTCAGGAAAAGGTTTGTTTGGACGAATGTCGGCACACTAGCTCCAGCGCGGCTGGAATCGGTTCTCTGGATGCTTCCGGCTGCCGTAAAGATTGCTGTCGCCGTTGCTTTCCGGGTAGCCAATTTTCAATGTCACATTGAATGATGGTATTCCCGGATAATGAGAAGGCGGTAACAAAAGAATAGAGGGCACGAGGGTAATGCAAACGTCATAATTCGCGAGAATTTTCGATATACAAGATGAGTCGCGAAATGACGGGACGGGGCTGGGTTTGAGGCATCGGGCGAGAAGAAATCGTCAAGTAAATTCGATCGATTAATTCGATGCCGGGGTCGTTCGGTGAGTGGCCGGTTTTTCCGGAAATCCGGAATAACCGTCGCCGGCCGGACGGAAAGGGGTGAGCGACTTCGCGTGAGTCGCCGGGCGGTTTGATCGATCCGGCGGCGGCGCGCGGTGCTCTGTCGAATCAGGCGGATACGAAAAATATGAATACGACAAGCATGGCAGGTCAGGGCGTCGGGTCGATCGATCCGGTGCCGGCTGTCAGCGTCAGCGATCCGGCGGCGCATGCCGCAGACCCGGGGACAGGATGGCGCCTTTCGCCGCCTGAATGAAAGATGACGGGCCGCCCGCGATGCGGGCCGGGGTCCGTTCGTCCAGCGTCCGAGCGACGTTTTTCCGATGAGATTCGAAGTCGCCCTTCGGCGGGTGCGACGGTGTACGCGTGTGCGGATTCGCGACGCGTCGTGCGCCATGTCGCCGCCGGGCAGGCGATCTCGACTTCCGTGAATCGATAACCGGCGATCGCCATCGCGCATCATGCCGAACGGGCATGCGCGCCGATCGATCGTGCCATCGCGATGTGGGTCGAGCGTTTCGTGCAGCGCTGTTCGTAGTCTTTATTAGTAATGCGAAGTAAGAGGCGGAGCGTCGCGAGGCAGACAAAAGCGGAGAGGGTCCGCATTTCGCCTGACGCCGCGTTCGCTGTTGCGTCATCCAGCACATGAGAACCGAGGGAACACAAGATGAACAAGTCGTTCAAGTCGATCTGGAACGAAGCACTGGGGGCCTGGGTTGCGGCTTCGGAGCTTGACCGGGCACGCGGCAAGCGTGTTGCGTCGTCGAAGCGCGCGCCGGAATGCGCCGCACACGGAGAAACCGCGATGCACGCGGGCAAGCCGCCGGCACCTTCGGTGCTGAGTCTGGCCGTGCTGACGGCGACCGCCTGCCTCGGCTTGTTCCATGCGAATGCGCATGCACAGTACGCGCCGGATGGTGGCACGGCCACCGGGGGAGTCAGCTCGATATCCATCGGTAACGGATCGACCGCCGCGCAGGTGAATTCCACCGCCGTCGGCAATCTGTCGACGGCGCAGGGCGTGTCGGCCACGGCGCTGGGCCCGGGCGCGCATGCGATGGCCGACGGTTCGACGGCCGTCGGCATCAACGCGCAAGCGAACGGTGTCAACAGCGTGGCAATGGGCGTGCAGGCGATCGGTTCGGGTCCCTTTGCGGTCGCGATCGGGAATCTGTCGCAGGCCACGCAAAGCGGCGCGGTGTCGATCGGCAGCGGCGCGACCGCGAACGGCCTGGCAGGCGTCGCGCTCGGGAACAATGCATCGGCCTCCGGCCAGTATGCGGCTGCGCTCGCGCTCGGGTCCCTCGCTTCCGGCGCGCAAAGTATCGCGCTCGGCTTTTCGGCGCATGCCACGGACACCGGTGCCGTTGCGCTCGGTAACCAGTCGACGAGTTCAGGCTCGGCCGCCGTCGCCTTGGGCAGCGGCGCACTGGCTTCGGGGAATTCGGCCGTCGCAATGGGCGTGAACAGCGGTGCGAAAGGTACGTCGTCGATTGCCATCGGTTGGGGCGGTATCGCCGGCGTGCCGGGCTCGGGCACCCAGTCACTCGGCACCAGTTCGATCGCGATGGGCTCGGGTACGGCGGCCAGTGCGGACAATGCACAGGCATTCGGCCTGAACGCCAATGCGTCGGGTCTCAGTTCGATCGCGATGGGCGTGCAGTCGACCGCGACGCAGCAGTTTTCGGTGGCGCTCGGCAATCTTGCGCTCGGCAGCGGCGTATCCGCGACCGCGCTGGGGCCGGGGGCGACGGCGTCGGCCACGAATGCGACGGCGGTCGGTATCAACAGCGTCGCGGCGGCGAGTTCGACCGTCGCGATCGGCGATTCCAACTCGGTCGCCGCGGCAGCAGGCACGGGTTCGGTCGCGGGCGGCTACGGCTCGAAGGTGCTGGGCGGTGTCGGCGCCGTCGCGCTGGGCTTCGGCCAGACGGTGAGCGGCAATGGCGCGGTCGCGATCGGCGATCCGAGCAGCGCGATCGGCACCGGCGCGGTCACGATGGGTTCGAACAACACCGCGAACGGCGACGGCGCGGTGGCGATCGGCAATACCAACAACGCGCAGGGCACGGGGTCGCTGGCGCTCGGCAATACGTCGACGGCGGCGGCGGCGGGAGCGGTCGCGTTCGGCGCGTCGGCCGTGGCCAACAACGCAAACGATGTCGCGCTCGGCTCGGGCTCGACCACGGCCGCGCCGAACCCGACGGCCAGCGCGGTCATCGGCGGCGTCACGTACAACTTCAACGGCATCAACCCAACCAGCGTCGTCAGCGTCGGTGCGGTGGGCAGCGAGCGCCAGATCACCAACGTCGCGGCCGGGCGCATCGATTCGTCGAGCACGGATGCGATCAACGGGTCGCAACTCGCCGCGACGAACACGGCAGTCAATTCGCTGTCGACGTCGACGGCGTCGAGCATCACGTCGTTGTCCACGTCCACGTCGACGGGCATCAGCTCCCTGTCCACCGGCCTCAGTTCGACCAACAGCACGGTGACGTCGCTGTCGACGTCCACGTCGACGGGCATCAGCTCGCTATCCACCGGCCTGAGCTCGACGAACAGCAACCTGACGTCGCTGTCCACGTCGACGTCGACGGTCGTCGGCTCGTTGTCCACCGGCCTGAGCTCGACCAACAGCAATCTGACGTCGCTGTCCACGTCGACCTCGACCGTCGTCGGCTCGCTGTCCACCGGCTTGAGCTCGACCAACAGTTCGATCACGTCGCTGTCCACGTCGACCTCGACGGTCGTCGGTTCGCTGTCCACCGGCCTGAGCTCGACGAACAGCAACCTGACCTCGCTGTCGACCGCCACGTCGACCGGGATCAGTTCGCTGTCGACGGGCCTGAGCTCGATCGCGAACAACAACACGAACCTCGGCAACAGCACGGCCGGCGCGATCGGCGGCGGCGCCACCTACGATCCGACGACCGGCACGATCTCCGCGCCGTCGTACGTGACGTACAACAGCGACGGCTCCACGACGATCAACAACAACGTCGGCTCCGCGATCGACAACATCAACGCCAACGGCATCAAGTATTTCCACGCGAACTCGACCGCGCCCGACAGCCAGGCGCTCGGCACGGACAGCGTCGCGATCGGCCCGAACGCGATCTCGCGCGTGAACGGCAGCATCGCGCTCGGTTCGGGTTCGGTCGCCGATCGCGCAACCGTGCCGTCGTCGGGCATCATCCGCAACGGCAGCGCGTCGATTCCGTACGACACGACCGACCAGACGCTGCTCGGCGCAGTGTCGGTCGGCGATGCGACGAACAGGACGTACCGCCAGATCACCAACGTCGCGGACGGCACCGGCCAGCAGGACGCGGTAACCGTGCGGCAGCTGACCGGCGCATTGCAGTCGTTCGCGGTCACGGGGCAGAAGTACTTCCACGCGAATTCGACGGCGGGCGATTCGCTGGCCGTCGGCGCCGAATCGATCGCGGTCGGTCCGACGACGGTCGTCAACGGCGACAACGGCGTGGGCATCGGCAACGGCGCGATCGTCGACCAGACGGCGCCGGGCGGGATCGCGATCGGGCAGGCGGCGAGTTCCGCGCAGGCCGATGCGATCGCGCTGGGCAGCGGCGCGACGGCAACCGGTGCGCAGTCGGTCGCGCAGGGTGCGAATGCGGTGGCGGTCAGTGTCGGCAGCGTCGCGCTCGGCTCGGGCGCGCGCAGCACGGCGACCGATGCGCTCGCGCTCGGCGCCGGCGCATCCGCGACGTTCGCGAACAGCGTGGCGCTCGGCGCCGGTTCGCTGACCACGGTCGGCGCGCTGACGAACTACGTCGCGTACGGCTTGAGCAGCCCGCAGTCGTCGGCCGGCGAAATCAACGTCGGCAATCGCCAGATCACGGGCCTGGCCGCCGGCAAGAGCGGCACGGACGCGGTGAACGTGTCGCAGCTCGATTCGGTCGCGAACCAGTTGACGACACTGATCGACCAGCGCACGACCAACCTCGGCGGGCAGTACACGACGAACCCGCCGGGCGGCAACGTGCCGCCGGGGGCGAGCGGTTCGAATTCGTCGGCGGGCGGCTCGGGGGCGGTCGCATCGGGCTCGAACAGCACGGCGGTGGGCAACAGCTCGACGGCGTCGGGCAACGGCTCGACAGCCATCGGCGTGGGTTCGACCGCATCGGGCAACAACTCGACCGCGCTCGGCACGGGCAGCAACGACGGCGGTCGCTCGAACGTCGTCGCGGTCGGCTCGGCGGATTCGGCGCGGCAGGTCGTGAATGTCGCGGCCGGTACGCAGGGCACCGACGCCGTGAACGTGAACCAGCTGAATGCGGTATCGAACCAGTTCACGCAGTCGCTGAACACGGTCAACAATCAGCTCACGCAGATGCAGCAGCAGATCCAGCAGACCGATTCGATGGCCCGCGAGGGGATCGCCGCGACCGCCGCGATGGCGTCGATCCCGCACATGGACCGCGATTCGAACTTCGCGATGGGGGTCGGCACGGCGACGTTCCAGGGCCAGAAGGCCATGGCGGTCGGCGTGCAGGCGCGCATCACGGAGAACCTGAAGGCGACGGTGAACGGCGGTTTCGCCGGCAGCCAGCGCGTCGTCGGCGCGGGCATGCTGTATCAGTGGAAGTGATCGCGCGCAGCGGTTCGTTCCGGCACGCATTGCCGGAGCGGACCGCGCCGAACGCAAACGCATGCGCGTGCGGCCGCGCCGCACGCTGCGCCCATCGCATTCTCGGAGTAATCAAGTGAAAAACATCCATCTTGCCCTGCTGGCGTCCGTCGTTTCCCTCACGGCCTGTTCGAGTGCATCGGGGCCGACGTACAACGCCTACGAACTGCAGGCGCGAAACGGCATCCGGACGTTCCAGGTCGACTGCCACGGCATCCTGTCGACCGCGAAGACCTGCATGAAGGTCGCGACACGCATGTGCGGCAACGAGCCCGTACGTCTCGTCGACACCACCACGCCGTACCGCGACGGCGCCGATCCGCATTCGATCGTGTTCCAGTGCGGTGCGGCACCCGCGCCGGCTGCCGCGGCCGTTGCGCCGACGCCCGCGCCGGTCGAGAAGGTGAGCCTGACCGGCGATGCGTATTTCGCGACCGACTCGGCCGTGCTGACGGCTGCGGCCACCGCCGCGCTCGACAAGCTGCTGAACCAGCAGGCCGACCGGCATTTCTCCCGCGTGGAAGTGGACGGCTATACCGACGCGACCGGTTCGGATACGCACAATCAGGCGCTCTCGAAGCGCCGGGCGGATGCCGTCGCCGCCTACTTGCGCGAACACGGGCTGAAGGCGGATTCGTTTGCCGCGGCCGGTCACGGGGAAGCCAATCCGGCGGCATCGAACGATACCGCCGAAGGGCGCGCGCGCAATCGTCGCGTGGAAATCTCGCTGCAGAAGTAGGACGCTGCGACCAGTTTGCCGCAAGCGTGGCCGTCGAAGCCGGACGGCTCGCTTGCGGCAATGATGCTCGGCGCGGACGACCGCGGCGGGAAAGGCCCGTCGCGGTGTGTGCAAGCGGTGCTCGTCGCATGGACGCCGCCGCCGCACGACGACTTGCGTCCGGCACGCGGATCGCCATCCGCACCGGGCCGTAAGGCGGCGCTCAGTGCCTGATCACGCAGACGGCCACGATCTCGTATCCCGGGTCGGCATGCGCGCTCGCGACTTTCTCCGCTTCATCATACGAACCAAACGATGCGGCATCTTCGATGGCGGGCGCCATGCCGATATCGCCGTCCTCGGCGGTGCACAGAAACTGCTCGCCGGTCTTCACGACGTAGGTGGACATCATGATTCCCTCCATGGTTGGCAGGGGGAAATTCCAGTCTAGCAGGCATGAAGGAAGTCGGCGGCCGACGCGAATCACGGCTGTCAACCGGCGCCGGCCCGTCGATTCGGCCTGCCATGAAGGGCCGGATTCGCGGCCGCGCGCCCGCCGCGTGGCCCGGCGGGCGCGCGGCGGGGCCGCGACGCGCGGGCGAGCGGAAAGCCGTGCACAATACGCGCATGCGAGCCCCCGATCTTGAGCGCCTTGTCGCCGTCACCATGCCCTTCGGAAAATACCAGGGCCGACTCATTGCCGACCTGCCCGGACCTTACCTCAACTGGATGGCTCGCGAAGGGTTCCCGCGCGGCGAACTCGGCCGCCAGCTCGCGCTCATGCACGAGATCGACCATAACGGCTTGCGGCACTTGCTGAAGCCGCTGCGCAAACCCGCATAGCACGACATCACGCCCGACCGGTCGCCCGAAGCGTTGACCGCGAGGCGGCGATGTCGTGCACGCTCGAACGCGGCGTCACGGCCGCCGCGCGACGGGCGCGCTCGTCCGCCTCGCCGCATGCATGTCCCTCGGCGGCGGGCACTGGCTTCAGAGCGCGGACGGCCGCGACGAGCACATACAATGTGAGCGTTCGTCGGCCGGCGCGCCACCATGACCCGAGCGCCGCGCGCAGGCCGATTCCTCCCGCGCACCTCTCCAGGGCCGACATGGAAATCAAATGGATCGAGGACTTCCTCGCCCTCGCTCAATATCAAAGCTTTTCCCGGGCGGCGGAGTTCCGTAACGTCACGCAGTCGGGCTTCAGCCGTCGCATCCAGTCGCTCGAGCAGTGGATCGGCGCCGAGCTGATCGATCGCAGCAGCTTTCCGCCGGTGCTGACGCCGGCGGGGCGCCTGTTTCGCGAGACGGCCGAGGACGTGCTCAGCCGCCTGTTCGACACCCGCGCCATCATCCGCACCGAGCAGCGGATCGCCGGCAAGAGCCTGCAGATCGCCGCGGGCCACACGATCGCACTGAGTTTCCTGCCGGGCTGGCTCAAGGCGCTCGCACCGCATTTCGGCGAAGTGCGGGCGCGCGTCATTCCGACCAATGTCCACGATTCGATCCTGATGCTCGTCAACGGCAACTGCGAGCTGATGTTTGCGTACCACCATCCGGAGTTGCCGCTTCATCTCGATCCCGCGAAGTATGCGCACCTGACCGTCGGGCTCGACACGTTGATGCCGGCATGCCGGCCGAACCGCCGCTCGGCGCCGGCTTTTCGTCTTCCCGGCACGAAGCAGAACCCGCTGCCGCTGATTTCCTATACGGAAACCAGCTACTTCGGCCGCTGCCTCGCGCTACTGCTCGGCCGCGCATCGGATGCGCCGGCATTGCAACTGCACTACGAGTCCGACATGGCCGAAGTGCTGAAGAAACTCGTGATGGAAGGCGAGGGCGTCGCATGGCTGCCCCGCAGCGCGATCGCCGCCGAACTGGCGGCCGGCGAACTCGTGCCGGCCGGGCCGGCGGCGTGGAATCTGGAAGTCGAGCTGCGCGTGTATCGCGACGTGTCCAACCGCAGCGAATTCCTCGACACGCTCTGGCAGCACCTGCACACGACACCTTCACGGCTCGCGTGAGACAGGGTTTCCCCGCGTTATGCGGGGCTCGCATACCGCCATGTCGTACCGGCATCACCGTTTTATCGACCGTCCCTACCATTCGTTCCAACGGCAAATGCGACGCATGACCGGCGTCGCGCGGCCTTCTTCGCCGCGCTCGTCCGCCTTTCGGCGGCACGGCGCCATCCAGGGACGAATGGACATGAAAAATCGCCTTACCTTGAGCATCGCAGTCGGCATGATCGCCGGTGTCGTCGCCGGCTATGCGTGTCACGCGAATATCGCGGACCCGGCCACGCTGAAAACGATCGCCGGCTACTTCTCGATCGTCACCGACATCTTCCTGCGGCTGATCAAGATGATCATCGCGCCGCTGGTGTTCGTGACGCTCGTGTCCGGGCTGGCCGGCATGGACGGCGGCGACGACGTCGGGCGCATCGGCCTGCGCTCGATCGGATGGTTCGTCTGCGCGTCGCTGATTTCGTTGAGTCTCGGCCTCGCGATGGCGAACGTGCTGCAGCCGGGCGCCGGCCTGAACCTCACGCCGGCCGCCGGCGAGGTCGACACCGGGCTGAATACCGCGGCGCTGAACGCGCGGGACGTGATCACGCACGCGTTCCCGACCAGCCTGCTCGACGCGATGGCGCGCAACGACATCCTGCAGATCCTGGTGTTCTCGGTGTTTCTCGGCATCGCACTGAGTGCGTTGAAGCGCGACAAGCGCGTGGCCGTCGTGATCCAGTCGATCGACGGGATGGTGCCGGTGATGCTGCGCCTGACGAACTACGTGATGCGTGCGGCGCCGCTCGGTGTGTTCGGTGCAATTGCTTCGTCGGTCACGCTGCGCGGCCTCGACGTGATCCATACGTACGGGAAGCTGATCGGCGCGTTCTATCTCGGGCTGTTCGTTCTCTGGGCGATCCTGATCGGCGTGGGCTACCTGTTTCTCGGGCGGCGCATCGGGCACCTGCTGAAGGCCGTGCGCGAACCCGCGCTGATCGCGTTCTCGACCGCGAGCAGCGAGGCCGCGTATCCGCGCCTGACCGAGCAGCTCGAGCAGTTCGGCGTCGACAAGAAGGTGGTGGGCTTCACGCTGCCGCTGGGTTACGCGTTCAACCTCGACGGCTCGATGATGTATCAGGCGTTTGCCGCCCTCTTCATCGCGCAGGCATTCGGCGTGCACATGCCGTTGTCGGAGCAGGTGTTCATGCTGCTGGTGCTGATGCTGAGCAGCAAGGGGATGGCCAGCGTGCCGCGCGGGTCGGTGGTCGTGGTCGCGGCGGTCGCGCCGATGTTCCATCTGCCGGCGGCGGGCGTCGCGCTGGTCCTCGCAATCGACCAGATTCTCGACATGGGCCGTACGGTGACGAACGTGATCGGCAACAGCGTGGCGACGGCGGTGATCGCGAAGTGGGAGGAGCGGCGCGCCGCGAAGCCGCGGGATGCCGGGTTCGATCAACCTGAGCTGAAAGCATGATGCGCACGGACCACGTGAACGCGCGGCGCAAATTCGGCGTGGTTGGCGGCCTGGGGCCGCTGGGCGGTGCCGACGTGTTCTTCAAGATGGTGAAGGCGACGCCTGCGTCGTCGGACGAAGCACACCCCGAAGTGATCTTCGAGCAATACCCGTTCAAGGGCGCGGGAGCGGGGAGTGCCGCGACCATCGAACGCAAGCTGTACGTGTTCGACATGATCCGGCAGTTCGAGAAGCGCGGCGTGACGACCGTCGTGCTGCCATGCTTCCTGAGCCACACGTTCATCGACGAGCTGAAGGCGAATACCAGCCTGCCGATCGTCGATATCGTCGAAGCGGTTCGGAGCCACGTGCGGTGCACGTACCCGGCCGCGACGCGTATCGGCGTGCTGGCGTCCGACTACGTGCGGGACAAGCGGCTTTTCGATGCGTATTTTCCGTCGCCGCGGTTCGAAGTCGTCTATCCGCGGCCGCACGGCGGGATCGACCTCGTGACCGAAGCCATCTACGGCGCCGACGGCATCAAACGCGGCAATCTTCGAGGGCGTCCGGTCGAACTGTTGCGCCGCGCGTGCGACGATCTGATCGATCGGGGCGTGCAGGTGATCGTGCCCGGCCTGACCGAGATCGCGCTGGTCGCCGATGAAATCGGTCCGCGGCGCGTGCCGCTCGTGGATTCGAATCTGGCCTATGCGCGGTACGCGCTGACCGGACAGCCGGATTCGCGCGCGGCGGCGTTCAAGATCGGCGTGGTCGGCGGCGTCGGCCCGGCCGCGACGGTCGATTTTCTGGACAAGATCGTGCGCAACACGCCGGCGTCGCGCGATCAGGACCATATCAAACTGCTGGTCGAACAGAATCCGCAGATTCCCGATCGGACCGAGAATCTGGTGGGTACCGGCGCGGACCCGACGATCTCGCTGTACGCAACCTGCAAGAAGCTCGAGGAAGGCGGTGCGGACGTCGTCGCGATTCCGTGCAATACCGCGCACGCGTTCGTCGAACGGATTCAGCCGTACCTCGGGATTCCGATCGTCAACATGCTGACCGTGACGGTCGCCCACTTGCGCGAAACCTGGCCGACGCTGCGCGAGGTCGGCGTGCTGGCGACGTCCGGCACGATCGAAAGCGGCGTTTACGACAAGGCGCTGGAATCGCAAGGGCTCCGGCAAGTCGCGCCGACGTCGGCGTTGCAGGCGCGCGTGATGGAGGCGATCTACGGCAAGCACGGCGTCAAGGCCGGTTTCACGACCGGACGGTGCGAGGAAGATATCGGCGCCGCCGTCGAGGCGTTGATGGCCGACGGCGTGAGCGTGATCGTGCTCGGGTGTACGGAGCTGCCGCTCCTGCTTCCGGGCGGAGAGTACGTCGCGCGCGACGGCAGTCGGGCCACGCTCGTCGACCCGACCGACGTGCTCGCCCGCACGTGCATTGCGTATGCGACGGGGGGCGGCGGCTGAGCCGGTTGGCGTTCGGGGCGGACGTCGCCGGGGCGCGGACGACAAACCCGTTTTGCCGCCCCGATGCCAGGAATGATCTGGAGCGCTTTAGTGCGTTCGCCGGTTCATGGAAAACTGTATGAATATACAGTATAGTATCCGTCGAACTCGGGCCGCGCGGGCATCACTTGTCGCGGCCCGCGCCGCGCCTGCGGGCATCCGCCGCAGCGTTCCGGCACCGTGAACTCTGGCTAACTCATTCAGACGGGCAGGCAAATTGTCATCCAGCAATCTGATCCGCATTCGCGGAGCACGTCAGCACAACCTCAAGAATCTCGATCTCGACCTGCGTACCGGTGAAATGACGGTCGTGACCGGCCCGTCGGGCTCCGGCAAGTCGAGTCTCGTGTTCGACACGCTGTACGCGGAAGGCCAGCGGCGCTACGTCGAAACCTTCAGCGCGTACGCGCGGCAGTTCCTCGACCGGATGGATCGCCCGCAGGTCGAGCGCGTCGACGGCGTGCCGCCCGCGATCGCGATCGACCAGACCAACCCGGTTCGCAGCTCGCGCTCGACCGTCGGCACGATGACCGAGCTGAACGATCACCTGAAGCTGCTGTACGCGCGCGCGGCCGAGCTGTTCGACCGCAAGACCGCGCGGCGGGTGCGGCACGACACGCCGGAGACGATCTACGCGGAACTCGTCGCGCGCACGCAGGCGGACGATCCGCGCGTCGTCGTCACGTTCCCGGTCGAATTGCCGGAGGCGGTGTCCGACGAGGAAATCGCGCAGTGGCTGTCGGCGAGCGGCTACACGCGCGTGCAGGCGCAGCGCGAAGTCGCGTCGCCCACCGGGCCGCGCAAGGTGCTCGACGTGGTGGCCGACCGTTTCCGCGTGCAGCAGGCCGACAAGGTGCGCGTGGTCGAGGCGATCGAGGCGTCGCTGAAGCGCGGCGGTGGCCGCGCGAACGTGTACGTGCTGGCGCCGGAGGCGGAGAACGCGGTGGCCGAGCCGCAGGTGTGGCGCTTCTCCACCGGGTTGCACGATCCCGATAGCGACCTGCGCTACGCGGAGCCGCAAGCGGCGCTGTTCTCGTTCAACTCGGCGTACGGCGCGTGCGAAACCTGTCGCGGCTTCGGCCGCGTGATCGGCGTCGATCTCGGCCTCGTGATCCCCGATGCGCGCAAGACGCTGCGCGGCGGTGCGATCAAGCCGATGCAGACGCCCGCGTGGAAAGAGTGCCAGGACGACCTGATGCGCTACGCGGCGAAGGCCGGCATCCGGCGCGACGTGCCGTGGTCCGAGCTGACGGAGGCCGAGCGCGACTGGGTCGTCGACGGTTCGCCGGACTGGAACGGCAAGTGGCAGAGCCAGTGGTACGGCGTGAAGCGCTTCTTCGGCTACCTCGAATCGAAAGCGTACAAGATGCACATCCGCGTGCTGCTGTCGAAATACCGCAGCTACACGCCGTGCGACGTGTGCGGCGGCGCGCGCCTGAAGACGGAATCGCTGCAATGGCGGCTCGGCTCGAAAGACAATGCCGACGGCGTGCTAGCCCCGGCCGATCGCTTCATGCCGCGCGGCGTCGACTGGAGCCGCGCGCAGCTCGAAGCGCTGCCGGGCCTGACCGTGCACGACCTGATGCTGCTGCCGATCGAGCGCATCCGGCGCTTCTTCGACGACATCGTCCTGCCGAGCGCGCTGCTCGACGATGCCTTGAAGCTGCTGCTCGCCGAAGTGCGCACACGCCTGAAATACCTGTGCGACGTCGGGCTCGGCTACCTGACGCTGGATCGGCAGAGCCGCACGCTCTCGGGCGGCGAGGTGCAGCGGATCAACCTGACGACGGCGCTCGGCACGTCGCTCACGAAAACCCTGTTCGTGCTCGACGAGCCGAGCATCGGGCTGCATCCGCGCGATCTCACGCGGATCGTCGAGGCGATGCACCGGCTGCGCGACGCGGGCAACACGCTGGTCGTGGTCGAGCACGATCCGTCGGTGATGCTCGCGGCCGATCGATTGATCGACATGGGCCCTGGCCCGGGCGAACGCGGCGGCACGATCGTGTACGACGGCACGCCGGCCGACATCCGTTCGGCGCACACGCTGACGGGCGAGTATCTCGGCGGCCGCAAGCAGGTCGCGCATGCGTCGAACTGGGCGCGCCGTCCGGTCGATGCGAACACGCCGCGCATCGTGCTCGAAGGCGCGACCGAGCACAACCTGCGCGACGTCACGGTCGAGATTCCGCTGCAGCGGCTCGTGTGCGTAACGGGCGTATCCGGTTCCGGCAAATCCACGCTGCTGCAGGACGTGCTGTACCCGGCGATGGCGCGCCATCATGGCAAGGCGACCGAGTCGCCGGGTGCGTTTCGCAGCCTCACGGGCGCCGACCAGGTCGGCGACGTCGTGTTCGTCGACCAGTCGCCGATCGGCAAGACCACGCGTTCGAACCCGGCGAGCTACGTCGGCGCGTTCGACGAAATCCGCAAGCTGTTCGCGAAGGCGCCGCTCGCGCTGCAGCGCGGCTACGGCGCCGGCACGTTCAGCTTCAACTCGGGCGACGGCCGTTGCCCGACCTGCGGCGGCTCGGGCTTCGAACACATCGAAATGCAGTTCCTGAGCGACGTCTACCTGCGTTGCCCGGACTGCGACGGCAGCCGCTACCGCGCCGAGATTCTCGAAGTGCGCATCGAGCGCGCGGGCCGCGCGCTGAACATCGCCGATGTACTCGACCTGACCGTCAGCGAAGCGGCCGCGTTCTTCGCGACCGACGCCGAGGTACTGCGCGTGCTGCAGCCGATCGTCGACGTCGGCCTCGAATACGTGAAGCTCGGCCAGCCGGTGCCAACGCTGTCGGGCGGCGAAGCGCAGCGCCTGAAGCTCGCCGGCTTCCTCGCCGAGTCGGCGGCGGCGGCCAACGGGCGCCGGGTCGCGACGGAAGAGGCGCGCATCGCGCGCGCGAAGCTGTTCATGTTCGACGAGCCGACCACCGGGCTGCACTTCGACGACATCGCGAAGCTGATGCAGGCGTTCGGCAAGCTGCTCGCGGCCGGCCATTCGCTGATCGTGATCGAGCACAATCTCGACGTGATCCGCGCGGCCGACTGGCTGATCGATCTCGGCCCGGAAGGCGGCGACGGCGGCGGCCTCGTGCTGTGCGCGGGCACGCCCGACGACGTGAAGGCCTGCGCCGGATCGCATACCGGCGTGGCGCTGCTGCAGTACGACCGCGCGATGGATGGCCGGGCGGCGGTGGCCGACGAAGGCGTGCCGCTGCAGGCCGCGCTCAACGCGGCGCGCGCGCGCCGTGCGATCGAGGGCGAGGACGTCGTGCGGATCGTCAACGCGCGCGAGCACAACCTGAAGTCGCTCGACGTCGACATCCCGCACGGCAAGTTCAACGTGATCACCGGCGTGTCGGGGTCCGGCAAGTCGACGCTCGCGTTCGACATCCTGTTCCACGAAGGCCAGCGCCGCTATCTCGAATCGCTGAACGCGTATGCGCGCTCGATCGTGCAGCCGGCCGGCCGACCCGAGGTTGACGCGGTGTACGGCATTCCGCCGACCGTCGCGATCGAGCAGCGGCTGTCGCGCGGCGGGCGCAAGAGCACGGTCGCGACCACGTCCGAAGTGTGGCACTTCCTGCGGCTGCTGTATGTGAAGCTCGGCCTGCAGCACTGCATCCACGACGGCACGCCGGTCACGTCGCAATCCGTCGAATCGATCGCCGCGCAACTGTTGCGCGATCATCGCGGCGAACACGTCGGGCTGCTCGCGCCGCTCGTCGTCAATCGCAAGGGCGTATATACGGATCTCGCGAAGTGGGCGAAGGCGCGCGGCAGCACGCATCTGCGCGTCGACGGCGAGTTCGTCGCGGTCGACGCGTGGCCGAAACTCGACCGCTTCCGCGAGCACACGATCGAACTACCGGTTGCCGACATCATCGTGTCGCCGGACAACGAGGCCGAGTTGCGGCGCAGGCTCGACGAGACGCTCGAACTCGGCAAGGGCGTGATGCATCTGCTCGCGCCGCTCGACGGGCTGCACGATGCGATGCGCAACGATCATTCGACCGCCCGGGTCGGCGCGGTCAAGGTGCTGTCGGTCAAGCGCGCGTGCCCGGTGTGCGGCACGAGCTATCCGGAGCTCGACCCGCGGATGTTCTCGTACAACAGCAAGCACGGCTGGTGCACGACCTGCGTCGGCACCGGCGTCACGCTCACGCGCGAACAGCGAGCCGCGTACGACGACACGGTGCTCGCCGAGGACGGCCGCGGCCGCGAACAGACGCTGCCGTCGGACGAGCAGGAGCCGGAAGGCGTCGGCAACGAGCCGTGCCCGGATTGCGGCGGTACGCGGCTGAACCCGTCCGCGCGTGCGGTCACGTTCGACGCGCATCCGATCGTCGAGGTCGCGCAATGGACGGTGTCGGACACGCGGCGCTGGATCGACGCGCTGGAACTCACCGGGCGCGACGCGCAGATCGCGCGCGACATCGTCAGCGAGATCGGCAGCCGCCTCGCGTTCCTCGAGGAAGTCGGGCTCGGCTACCTGAGCCTCGACCGCGCGGCGCCGAGCCTGTCGGGCGGCGAAGCGCAGCGTATCCGGCTGGCCGCGCAACTCGGCAGCAACCTGCAGGGCGTCTGCTACGTGCTCGACGAGCCGACCATCGGCCTGCATCCGCGCGACAACCAGATCCTGCTGGACGCATTGCGCAAGCTCGGCGACAAGGGCAATACGCTCGTCGTCGTCGAGCACGACGAGGACACGATCCGCCGTGCCGATCACATCATCGACGTCGGCCCGGGCGCCGGCAAGCGCGGCGGCACGCTGGTCGCGCAAGGCGCGGTCGCCGATCTGGCCGCGCAGGCCGAATCGGTGACGGGGCGCCTGCTCGCCCAGCCGATGCTGCACCCGCTGCAGCCGCGCCGCGGCGTGAGTTTGCCGGGCAAGAAGGGCGGTGCGGCGGTGCCGGACGCCTGGCTGACCGTGCATGGCGCCAAATTGCACAACCTGCGCGACGTCACGGTCGGCATTCCGCTCGCGCGGCTCGTCGCGGTGACGGGCGTCAGCGGGTCGGGCAAGTCGACGCTCGCGCGCGACGTGCTGATGACGAACCTGCTCGACGCGGTCGGCCGCTCGGTGCTGTCGTCGCCGGCCACGCGGCGTGCGCGCAAGGCCGCGCAGCAGGACGCGCCGGCCGCCAACCGCCGCTCGAGCGTGCTCGCGCGCAGCGCGCCGCGGCCGTCGCTGAACGTCACGCATGCGTGGCAGGGCTGCGAGTCGCTCAGTGGCTGGGAGCAGATCGATCGCGTGCTCGAAGTCGATCAGACGCCGATCGGCAAGACCCCGCGCTCGTGCCCGGCCACCTATATCGGCGTGTGGGACACGATTCGCAAGCTGTTCGCCGATACGCTCGAAGCGCGCGCCCGCGGCTATACGGCGTCGCGTTTCTCGTTCAATACCGGCGACGGGCGCTGCCCCGCGTGCGAAGGGCAAGGCGTGCGCACGATCGGCATGAGCTTCCTGCCCGACGTGAAGGTGCCGTGCGACGTGTGTCATGGGCAGCGCTTCAATCCGGAAACGCTTGCCGTCACGTGGCGCGGCCGGAACATCGGCGACGTGCTGACGATGGAGATCGACGAGGCGGTGGAATTTTTCGCGCCGATCTCGAACATCGCGCATCCGCTGCAGTTGATGAAGGATGTCGGGCTCGGCTATCTGACGCTCGGCCAGCCGTCACCGACACTGTCCGGAGGCGAAGCGCAGCGCATCAAGCTCGTCACCGAGCTGACGAAGGTGCGCGACGACGTCACGCGACGCGGCCAGAAGGCGCCGCACACGCTGTACGTGCTCGACGAACCGACGGTCGGCCTGCACATGGCGGACGTCGCGAAGCTGATTCGCGTGCTGCACCGGTTGGTGGACGCAGGGCATAGCGTCGTCGTGATCGAGCACGACCTCGACGTGATCGCGGAAGCCGACTGGATCATCGATCTCGGGCCGGAAGGCGGGGTCGGTGGCGGCACGATCGTCGCGGCGGCTCCGCCGGAAGCGCTCGCGAAGGTGAGCGCGAGCCATACGGGGCAGGCGCTGAAGCCGGTGCTGGCGCGAACGGCCACCGAAGGCGCCGAAGCGGAGCAGCAGGGCGCGGCGCGGGTCGGCTGAACGCGTTGCATCCGGCGAGCGGCCCCGGTGCCTGGCGAGGCATCGGGGCCGCTCTTGTTTCGTCATTCGTCGTTCATGCCGACGCCGCTCAATTCCCGTTGACGCCGATCGTCTCGATGATGGTCTCCAGTTGCGGGCTCATCGGTAGGTTGAGACTCAAGCCCGACGGCAGCGGGCGCAGGAACCAGCGCTTGTACTGGCGCGCGATCTCGCCGTCGGCGGCCAGCTCCTGGAACGTGCTTTTCACGAGCTGGGCGAGCTGCGGATCGTCCCTGCGGAACATGATGCCGTACGGGTCGTACGAGAGAAAATCGCCCACCACGTCGTACTGGCCGCCCTTGCCCGCATTCTCGGCGATCAGCCCGTACAGCAGCACGTCGTCCGTCGCGAACGCGTCGGCGCCGCCGTTCGCGACGAGCGCGAAGCCCTGCGCATGGTCCGGCACCACCTGTAGCTGGATCCCGAGCCTGAACCGCTCGTTCAGGTCGCGCAGCGCCTTCTCGTTGGTCGTGCCGGCCGTCACCGCGACTTTCTTGCCCGAGAGATCGCGGAACGAGCGGATCGGGGCACCTCGTTTCACCATTACCTTCGTGCCGGCCACGAAGATGATCGGCGAGAACGCCACGCGCTTCTGGCGCTCGAGGTTGCTGGTCGTGGAGCCGCATTCCAGATCGACCTTCCCGCCGACCACCGCGTCGATGCGGTTGTCGGACGTGACCGGCACCCACTGGATCGTCAGGCTCCGGTTGATCGCATCCTCGATCGACGACACGAGCGCCTTGCATAGTTCGATCGAATAGCCGATCGGCTGGTTGCGCGCGTTCAGGTACGAGAACGGTATCGACGCGTCGCGATAGCCGAGCGCGATCGTGCCGCTGCCGCGCACCTTCGCGAGCGTGCCGGTCAGTTGGGCCGGCGCGAACGGCTCGACGCGCGGCTGCGTCGAGGGTGCATCTTCCGCGCGCGCGGCCGCGCCCGTGGCGAGCAGGCCCACGAGCGCGAGCGCACGCCAGAATCGCTGCATCTTCATCGCCGGGCCTCCGTCAGACTTCCGTCGGATGTGCGATCGTCGCTTCCTGTTCCGCTTCGATGCGCGCCGCGTTGGCGTCGGCTTCCGCTTCCGACAGGAGCTGGCCTTCCCATTTCGCGACCACCGCGCTGGCGATCGAGTTGCCCACCGCATTGGTGGCCGAGCGGCCCATGTCGAGGAACGTGTCGACGCCGAGAATCAGCAGCAGCCCGGCTTCCGGAAGCCCGAACTGGTGCAGCGTGGCGGCGATCACGACGAGCGACGCACGCGGCACGCCGGCCATCCCTTTCGACGTCAGCATCAGCACCAGCAGCATCGTGATCTGCGTGCCGAGCGACAGGTGCATGTTGTACGCCTGCGCGATGAACAGCGACGCGAACGTGCAGTACATCATCGAGCCGTCGAGGTTGAACGAATAGCCCATCGGCATCACGAAGCTCGAGATCTTGCGGCGCACGCCGAAACGGTCGAGTGCGTCGAGGATCTTCGGGTACGCGGCTTCGGAGCTGGCCGTCGCGAACGACAGCATGAACGCTTCCTTGATCAGCACGAGCAGCTTGAACACGCGGCGGCCGAGGAACAGCAGCCCGGCACACACGAGCAATGCCCAGAGCAGGAACAGGCTGAGGTAGAAGTCGCCCATGAACACCGCGAACTTCAGCAGTACCGACAGCCCGTTGACCGCGACGGTGGCGGCCATCGCGGCCATCACCGCGAGCGGCGCGAGCTTCATCACGTAGCCGGTGATCTTCAGCATCACGTGCGACAACTGGTCGATCGCGGCGATGAGGATCTTGCCGCGCTCGCCGAGTGCAGCGAGCGCGACGCCGAAGAACATCGAGAACACGACGATCTGCAGGATCTCGTTGTTCGCCATCGCCTCGGCGATCGACCTCGGCACCATGTGGCCGACGAAATCCTTCAGCGTGAACTTGGACGTCGCGAGGTTCGCGGATGCGCCGATGTCCGGCAGCGGCAAGCCGAGATTGTCGCCGGGCCGCAGCACGTTCGCCATCAGCAACCCGAGCAGCAGCGAGACCAGCGACGCGGTGACGAACCAGCCGATCGATTTCGCGAACACGCGTCCGACCGATGCCGCGTCGCCCATGTGCGCGATGCCGACGACGAGCGTGGAAAAGACGAGCGGCCCGATCACCATCTTGATCAGACGCAGGAACACGTCGGAGACGAGCGAGATGTAGCCGGCGATTTCGGCGGCGGCCTTCTTGTCCGGAAAGCTCGTGAAGATCATGTAGCCGATCACGATGCCTACCGCCATCGCGATCAGGATCCAGACGGCTGCAGCATTCTTTTTTCGCATCGTGCGCCTCCCATGCAGCGGTTTCGCAATCGGGGATGGGAGGACAATACAGGACCAGAATGGCGATGAACAGTGCAACCGGGTTCGGGTTTGCGCTAGCGCCGGTCGCGGCCGATTGGGCGACGGCGCTTGCGCCGGTGGCGCTTCGTGCCTGCGGCCGGCGCAACCGGATACGGATTGATTGGTGCGGTGCAGCGGATCGCCGGTTCGGCGGCCGCAGAATGGCGATGGGCGATGGGCCGCGCCGCGCCATTCGCCCTAGTCATGCGCCCGCGGATCCAGCAGGCTCGTACTGAAATCGCATGCCTGCGCGGCGAGCCGGACGATCTCGGCGGTCAACGACTGGGCGCGTTCGGCGCGATGCAGCGCGACGTAGCGAACCGGCGGCAGCGCCGGTTGCGTGCGCACGATCTCCAGCGCGTCGCAAGCGACGAGGTGCGCGACGCACGCCTTCGGCAGATAGCTGATGCCGAGGCCCGACAGCGTCAGGCCGATCTGCGCGAGCAGGCTGTTGCTCGACAGCACACGCTGAATCGCGACGCCGTGTTCCTGCAGAAAGCGCGTGTACAGGTGTCCGGTGCCCGACAGGTTCCCCTGCAGGATCAGCGGAAACCGCGCGAGGTCCGTCAACGCAAGGGCGGCCCGGGACGTCGGCACGAATCCGGCCGCGCACATCCACGCGTTGTCGACCTCGCCGACCACCGTCGCCGTGAACGCGTCCGTCGCATGAATCTGCGGGACCACGATCAGATCGATCGTGTCGGCCGCGAGCCGGTCGCGCAGCGTCGCGGTCAGGTCCACCTCGGCCTCCACGTGCACGCGCGGATACGCGGCCTGGATCGCCGCGATCAGGCGCGGCAGCCACGTCAGCGCGGTCAGCTCGGTCACGCCGATCCGCACATGCCGCACCAGCGCTTCCTTCGAACTCATCCGCTCGACCACGCGGTCGCGCTGCTCGAGCAATTCCTTCGCATGGTCGAACAGCTCCGCGCCCTTGTCGGTGAGCCGCGCGCTGCGATGCGCGCGATCGAACACGGTCAGGTCGAACGCGCGTTCGAGTTCCTGGATCCGCTTCGATACGGCCGACTGCGTCGTGTTGAGGCGCGTCGCGGCCGCGTCGAACGAGCCGAGCCGCACGATCCAGTACAGCGCTTCCATCTGCTTGAACGTCAGCATCGCGTGTCACTCGATAGATGAGAAAAAGCGATATGTTCTCATGTCAAAAAATCGCTTTTTTTACCTATTTCGGCTGTTTAAGGTGCTCCCGTTGCGTCGCCGGGCGAGTGCGTTCACCAGAAAACGCACCGCGTCGCGCCCATCGTTCAATCGAACCCCCATTCTTGGAGACTGCATGGACACCGTCATCGATTCCCCGCCCTCCGTCGGCGCGGCCCGCAAGCCGCGCGTCGGTCTTGCGTGGCAGATCGTCATCGGCCTCGTCATCGGCATCGCGACCGGGCTCGTGCTGAACCGGTTTCCTCAATTGCGCGACACGGCCGTGTCCGGGTTGCTGCAGCCGGCCGGCGACATCTTCATCAAGCTGGTGCGGATGATCGTCGTGCCGATCGTGTTCACGAGCATGGTGATCGGCATCGCCGGCGTGGGCGACGGCAAGTCGCTCGGCCGTCTCGGCATCAAGACGCTGCTCTATTTCGAGGTGGTCACGACGATCGCGATCGTGCTCGGCCTCGTGATCGGCAACGTGCTGCAACCGGGCGTCGGCACCGACATGTCGCAACTCGGGCACACCGACATTTCCCGTTACCAGCAGGCCACGCAACAGGTGCAGCAGGCGCACCACGGGCTGATGGCGCTGGTGCTCGGCATCATCCCGGACAACATCGTCGCGTCGATGGCGAAGGGCGACCTGCTGCCGGTGATCTTCTTTTCGCTGCTGTTCGGGCTCGGGCTGCAGTCGGTGCCGGAAGAACATCGCAAGCCGGTGCTCGCGATGCTCAAGGGCGTCGCCGATGCGATGTTCAAGGTGACGAACATGGTGATGCGCTATGCGCCTGTCGGCGTGTGTGCGCTGATCGCGGTGACCGTCGCGAGCTTCGGCTTCGGATCGCTGCTGCCGCTGCTGAAGCTGGTCGCCGTCACTTACTTCGCGATCCTGCTGTTCGCGATCGCCGTGCTCGGCGTGATCGCACGGCTGTTCGGGTTCCGCATCCTGACGCTGCTGCGCGTGATCAAGGACGAGCTGATCATCGCGTTCTCGACCTGCAGCTCCGCGACCGTGCTGCCGCAGCTGATGAAGAAGATGGAGGACTACGGCGTGCCGAAGAGCATCACGACGTTCGTGGTGCCGACCGGCTACACGTTCAACCTCGACGGCGCGTCGATCTATCTCGGCATCGGCACGCTGTTCGTCGCGCAGCTCTACGGCGTGCACCTCGGCTGGCAGCAGCAGGTGCTGCTGACGCTGACCATGGTCGTCACGTCGAAGGGCGCGGCCGGTGTGCCGGGCTTCATGTTCGTGATCATGCTAGCGACGCTCGCGAGCGCCGGGTTGCCGCTCGAAGGGCTCGCGTTCATTGCCGGCGTCGACCGGATCATGGACATGGGCCGCACCGCGCTGAACGTCGTCGGCAACGCGCTTGCGCCGCTCGTCATCGCGAAATGGGAAGGCCGGTACGACGCGGAAAAGGGCCGCGCGTACGTCGAATCGCTGCGCGGCTGAATGCCGCCATGCATGCATCGCACAACATTCCGAAGCAAACAGGAGCATCGAAGATGAGCAGTCCCCGTGGAGCACTTTTTCCCGACGCGTTGATGCAGCAGATCAAGTCGCGCTTTCATCACGTCGATCGCGACGTCGACGGCCGGGAGCGGCTGTTCTTCGACAACGCGGGCGGGTCGTTCCGATTGAAGGCGGCGGTCGACGCGTACGCACGGGTCGATGCGCTGCCCGATTGCCCAGAGCGCATCCATGCGCGCGCGCTCGATCTGCAGGCGGTCCAGTCGCATGGCGAGGACGACGTTCGCACGATCCTGAACGCGCAGGGCGGCACCGTGTATGCGTCGCTGACCGCATCGGGGGCGATGTTCGACATGGTGCGCGCGATCATGGAGAACGTGCCTGGCACCAATGCGGTGACGACCGTGCTCGAGCATCCGTCGTCCTACGATGCGATGACGTATTACGCCGAACGTACCGGCAAGACGCTGCGCATCGCGCCGAGCAATCCGGAGACCGGCGGCGTGGACGTCGACGCGATCGTGTCGCTGGTCGACGCGGATACCGCGCTGCTCAACGTAATGGCTGCGTCGAACATCTCCGGCGCGAAATTCGATATCGAGACGATCGTCGCGCGTGCGCGCGAGAAGAAACCCGATCTGTTCATCGTCGTCGACGCGGTCCAGCATGCGCCGCACGGGATCATCGACCTGCAGCGCACGCCGGTCGACGGGATCAATTTCGCACCGTACAAGTTTTTCGGCTGCCGCGGCTCGGGCATGTCGTGGCTGTCGCCGCGGGCGGCGGCCTTGCCGCATCACCGGCTCGCCGCGAAGGAGAACGGCGTATGGGAACTCGGCAGCCCGGCACCCGCGCAGTTTGCGGTCGTGTCGTCGATCGTCGATTACGTGGCCTGGATCGGCCGGTATTTCATCGATTCGGACGACCGGCGCACGCTGTTCGTCGAGGGCATGCGCCGGATCGAATTGCACGAACGCGCGCTGCTCGCCGCGTTGCTCGACGGTTTGCGCACGCTCGACGGCGTCGACGTCTACTGGGATCATGACGATCTGACGAAGCGCGACCTCATCGTCGGGATCGGCTTCGCGCATCTCGAACCGACGCAGGCGGTGCGGGAATACGAGCAGCGCGGTGTGATCGTGTATGAGCGCGTCGCATCGAGCCTGTATTCGGGCCGGATGCTGAAATCGTTCGGGCTCGCCGGCGCGGTGCGGATCTCGCCGCTCCATTGTCACGCGCCGGACGATATCGCGCGATTCCTCGCGATAACCGAAGCGCTCGCGACGCAACGCTGATCGACGACTCGGCCCGGATCGTCCGGGCCGTGTCGCCTCCGGCGCGATTTTCGATCAGGCTGCCGGCGCGACCGATGCGCCCGTGATGCCGTGCCGGCGCAGCGAATCGGCGACGAAGCCCGACGCCTTCATTTCCTCGACGAATGCGTTCAGTGCCGCGGCGGCCGCGTCGCCGCGACTCTTCGGCACGCCCATCGCCTGCCGGATCACCATGAAGCGCTCGTCGAGCAGGCGCAGGCCGGGCGTTTTCGCGGCGTCGGTTTCGAGCTGCTGCTTCACGCCGGCCGCCACCTCCAGCTTTTGCTCGACGAACGTCGGCACGACGGCTTGCGACGTCGGCGCGCGCACGATCTGCGCCGCTTTCAGTTCGCGGGTGAGGAACAGGTCGTACGCGCTGCCCTTGCCGACGGCCACGCGTTGGTGCGGCTGGTCGACGTCCGCGTTGGCGCGGATCGGCGACGCGTCCGGCACGAGATAGAAGCCTTCGATCAGCACGTACGGCGCGGTGAACGCGACCGTTTCGCCGCGCAGCGGATCGACCGCGAAGAAGCCGAAATCGGCGCGCTCTTCTGTCAGCGCCTGCACCGATTTGCCGGCGGCGTCGAACACCACGAGTTCCAGGTCGGCCGACAGGCGCTCGGCGAATGCACGGGCGAGATCGATCGATACGCCGAACGGTTCGCCCGTGGCCGGGTCGCGGTTCGCGAGGATCGGGTTGCCGAGGTTGATCGATGCGCGGAGCTTGCCGGTGGGGGTGAAGGCGGAGACGACAGCAGGAGCGATGGGCATGAGCGGACTCGCGGGAGGCGTAGGGTCGATAGGGTGACGGGACGCGCGACGGCGCGTCGATGTCGAGCTTATCACCCGAACGTCGGGTATCGCGTGTTGTAGGCGTGTAGGCGTGTAGGCGTGTAGGCGCGTAGGCGTGCCGGCGTCGAAACGTCGAGCCGGGCGCCTTCCGCGTGTCACGTCACCCGCATCGATCGATGCATGCGATGCAGATAGATGCCGCAATTTGCGCTACCGGCGCTCCGTGCTCGCGTCATTGTCTACGCCGAAGCCACGCCGGGAGATCGCGAGGGTACGTACGGGGGGAATCCACGGGGTCGAACTCGAACGTTCTGCCTTACGGCGCAGCGGAATCGAGGTCAGACATGCTCGCGAAGGTAGCGGACGCATTTCATCCGCAGGCTCGACCGATCTCCCAGGGCGTCCGGCGATGCGGGCGTCGGGGCCGGTTCGGCATTCGCGAGCGGTTCCGCGAATGCGGTGCTGTCGGCCGGGCGGGCCGATTTCGCGATCTGAAGGGAAGCGTGGCCTATCCAGACGCGGTCGCGCCACTCGCATTTCGCGCGATGGATAACCAGCCACGCTTGCAGCGATTCGACGAGCTGGAACGGTGAAAGCCACTCGCGCGTCTGCCTGCGGGTGACGAGTTGCATGACAACGAGGAAGTAGAGCAAATCTACGTACTTGGTCCGGCCGCGCATAGTCCGTCTTGTGATTGTCGATACTTGCGATTGCGCCGGTGCCGGCTCACCGTTGAACGCTGAGCGCCTTCTCGATCGCGGCAATCAGTTTGAACGCATCGCTGCGCCCGATCAGCAACCCGCGGCTGGTGTACTCGCACCCGAATGCATAGAAGCTCGGCAGCAGCGTCACCATGTCGCTCTGCTGATCGAAATCGACTTCGCATTTCGTCAGGGGGAAGAACGGAGGCGCCTCGGCCGGCATGTTGTGCACGATGTTCTCCTAGTACATTTTTCGGGGCGGCAACATGCGCTTCGCCCTCAAGCGCTGTCTGGAAACGGCGCTGGCCTTTTTCCGCTTGCGCTCCGTCGTCGGCTTCTCGTAGCCGGTGCGACTGCGCAATTCGCGAATCAGCCCGGTTTTCTCGATGCTGCGCCGGAATCGTCGCAGCGCGACATCGATCGGTTCGTTGAGCTTCAGCGTGATTGTCGTCATGTAGATCCTGTCGGAAAGATTTGAACGGAAAGCTAGCCGAGCCGTGTCATGACGGCGCTCGCTATCTCGTCGGATTCGAATTCCGAATATCCTGCTCCGATCGATAACGCACGTACCGCCATGAACATGTGCAGCTCCGGTTGGTGGCACATCGCTGAATCGGCGATTCCGGCGGGGACGGCGGTGTCGAGCCGGGTCACTTCACGTCGTCCGATCAAGCCGAGCAGTTCGTCGATGATCATTTCGCCCTCCAGAATGCCGAAAAAATGATGTTGCACTGCCGAGCCGCTTCAGCGCGGGATGGAAAAGAACCCCTGCTTGTCGCGATTGTCGTCGATGATGTTCTCGGCGTAGCGCACCGATGCACGACGGGCGTCACCGGCGTTGTCGAATGGGGATGCGTCGCCCAATCGGAACGTCTGGCTCTGCGTCAGCGTATCGGTGGCATCGCGAAGGCAAATCTTGACTGCCGCGTCGAATCCGGCGTCGTAGTTATGCGGGCAGCCATTCAGCGCCGGCACATGGGGGTAAATCAGTGGATAAATTTCGAATCCACGGTAGACATGCATGCTCATGAGAAACTCCTGGCGTTCAGCCATGACGAGTCGCATGGGCGAACACATCCGGCCGGTATTCCCGTTGCGGGGCGGGCCAGTGGGTGAAGGGGACAACGTTGCAGCGCGAAGGAGGGGCGATGCAGCAAGCGGGCGGGTGGAGGGGCGAACGGTCAAAGGATGGCTGATCGCTCGAATGAACCCATCATACGCGCATCGTTTGTCGAACGCCCACTTTATTCCGGGTGGGCGCAAGCACGCACCTTCACACGGTGCGGGTGGCCGGATCGTGGACACGGTGCCGGCGCGTGCATCCCGATCCGTACGCGTCGACCGTCACGCCGTTTCCGGTGTCACGCGGAATCTGCCGTCGGGAAGGACTTCATCGAGGACGCCGCGCGGTTCCGCGCGCGTTATTGCGCAGCAAGCGGGCGTTTCTTCGCGCGCGATTTCGTGGCGGCGGGCGGCTCGGGCGGCACCCAGTTCAATGCGGTGCCCAGCTTCGGCAGGGCCATGGCTTGCTTGGCACGCGGAGGCACCTTGTTGCTGCGAGGCTGGCTTCGGGTCATGCGGATTCTCCTGCTGCGCCGCTTGCGCGGGTCGGTGAGCACGACGTGCGCCGACCGCGCTCGTGCGATTGAACGTGCGCGCGGCGATCGATGTTCGGGTACCGGTATACGCACAGGGACGATGGCCGGATGCGAAGCGGACCGCCGCGCCGAGCCTGCGTCGAATCGCATTGCCTGCGACGGAGGGCGTGGCACGTGAAGCGGCAGCGATGTGCCGCTTCGTGAACGGGACTGCCGGTTCAGCGATTACAGCGGGGTGATGTTCGATGCTTGCAGGCCTTTGGGGCCGTTCTTCGTTTCGAAGCTGACCTTCTGACCTTCCGCGAGGGTCTTGAAGCCGTCGCTGCGAATCTCGGAGAAGTGGGCGAACAGATCGTCGCCGCCCTTGTCGGGGGTGATGAAGCCAAAGCCTTTGCTGTCGTTGAACCACTTGACGGTACCGGTATCCATATTAGATCTCCTGAAAATGAACGAGCGAATGTGCCCCGAATGGACGAGGGGAAAAGAATCAAGGAGGGAGAGGACAACGAATACCGCAGGCTGCGGTCGATGATGAGCAGCAATCGCGCTTCTTGAATACTTCTGCGGCCGACAGTACGCGTCGGCAGGAAATGTGTCAAGCGCTTTCGGCCTCGGGGCCAGAAGCGTGACGCTTCTTCGGGCTGCGGCCAATCGCTTGCCGCATGCACGTCGCGCCGTGCGATGCGCGGTTCCGGCGATGACGTCAGAGCGTCGTCAGCAACTGCAACTGACGTTCGGTCTCGTTTCCCGCGACCAACGAAAAGAACCCGGTCTCGCGACGTTCGACTACCGTGAGCCCTTCGTTGTCGGAAAAGACGTTCCACGCGCTGTCGTCGACACGTGCGATCGCTCCGCGCGTGCGCGCGAATGCCAGCAATAGCGGGCTCGCTTGGCGGCGGAGCACTTGACGATCCGAATTCAGCACATAGGGCGGCCAGCCGGCCCGAAGGACGAGATAGTAAGGAATGGAGCCGGGATCGATTGTCATTGGGGCGGTTTCATGTGCGGGGCTGCGTTTGCCGTCCAGCTGCATTCGGAACGGTGTCGGGGCAAGCGGGCGATGGATCGACGGGAGTTCGCCGTGGCATACTGACAGTTTATGCGTTGAACCGCTCGATTCGCAGAATATCGTCACGATGTCCGGCGGCGTCGAGCGCGTATCCGGTTTCGATTGGGGTTGCGGCTCAGCGACGACGCGATCGGCCGTCGGGTGGCGCGCACTCGATCAGGACACGATACGCATGTTCCGATGTCGTCGCGCGCGGCTTCGGCGTTTATTACGTGATACCGGACGTTCTGTCCATTTCGTCGATATGTCGATCCGGATGGCGCGGGTGTTGTCGACGATCGTTATTTTGGCGTTCCTGCTCCACACGTCGAGCGGAGCTGCCTGCTGCCGAAACGTTGTAGCGATATCTACCGAATTGCAGTGTTCGTGACGGCAAATTATGCTGCCCATCATGAATGCCGCCCCGACTTCCTGGCTCCTGTTGATCGTCAGTCTGCCGAACTCCGGCGCGACTGCCCGCATGCGCATCTGGCGCACCGTCAAGGCGCTCGGCTGCGGCGCGCTGCGGGACGGCGCATACCTGTTGCCGGCGCATGCCGAGCAGGCGGCGCAGTTGCGCGAGCTGGCCGACGACGCGCGTAACGGCGAAGGGCATGCGTGGGTGCTGGATGTCCGTGCGGACGATCCGGCTGACGAAAGCGCGTACGAGTCGCTGTTCGATCGCGCGGGAGATTACGCGGACTGGCTCGCCGAGCTTTCGGAAGCCCGCAAGACGCTGCCCGATCTGGCGGTGGCCGATCTCAATCGCCTGCAACGCCGTCACGCTCGCACGTACGAGGCCATTCGAAGCATCGATTTCTTTCCCGGCGAAACCTCGCTGCGCGCGCTTGCGCAATGGCGGGATTTCACCGCCGCGGTCGAGGCGTTGCGCTCCCCCGGCGAGCCGCATGCGGCCCAACGCGGCATCCCACGTCGCGACCGTGCGCAGTATCAGGGCAGGCTGTGGGCGACGCGCCGTCACCTGTGGGTGGATCGCGTCGCCAGCGCGTGGTTGATTCGGCGTTTCATCGATCCGCATGCGCGCTTCGTGTGGCTGGACAACCTCGCCGATTGTCCGGTCGATGCGCTCGGCTTCGATTTCGACGGCGCTCCGTTCACGCATGTGGGCGATCGCGTGTCGTTCGAGGTGCTGGTCGCGAGCTTCGGATTCGGCGACGACGACGGACTCGTCCGGTTGGGCGCCATGGTGCATGCGCTGGATGTGGGCGGCGCCGCCGTACCGGAAGCCGGCGGATTCGAGGCCATTCTCGCGGGCGCCCGCAAGCGTCTTGCCGACGACGATGCGTTGCTGATCGAGATCGGCGCCGTACTCGATTCGTTGTACGTGCATTTCAGCGGCAACCGACAATCCTGACCTTGTTACCCGCCCGCAACATGGATACACATCGCGACCGCCCGGCCTATACGCTGTGGCAACTGATCCTGTACTTCGCGTGGCTCGGCGCGACGGGTTTCGGCGGGCCAGTCGCGCTTGCCGGCTACATGCATCGGGATCTCGTGGACACGCGCCGATGGATCGCGGACGCGGACTACAAGGAAGGCCTGGCGCTCGCGCAACTCGCCCCGGGCCCGCTTGCCGCGCAACTGGCGATCTATCTCGGCTATGTGCACTACCGTATCGTCGGCGCCACGATGGTCGGGATCGCGTTCGTGCTGCCGTCGTTTCTGATGGTGGTGCTGCTCGGCTATGCATACACGCGATTCGGCGGGCTGACGTGGATGCAGTCGGTGTTCTATGGCGTCGGCGCGGCGGTGATCGGCATCATCGCGATCAGCGCGCGCAAGCTGACCGCGAAAAGCATCGGTCACGACAAACTGCTGTGGGCGATCTATCTCGCGCTGGTAGCCGTGACAGTGATCACCGAATCGGAAGCGGCGTGGCTGTTTCTCGCGGCGGGCCTGCTCGTCTGGTTCACGCGCTCGCCGCCCAGGTGGTTGCGCCAGCGGCGCGTCAATGCGGTCGTGGCATTGCCCGTCTCGGCCGCCGGCACGTGGTTCGGTATCGTGGCCTGGCCGCAGCTCGCGCAACTCGCCGTCTTCTTTGCGAAGGCCGGCGCCTTCGTGTTCGGCTCGGGGCTCGCGATCGTGCCGTTCCTCTATGGCGGCGTGGTCACCGAGCACCATTGGCTCAACGAGAAGCAGTTCGTCGACGCCGTGGCGGTCGCGATGATCACGCCGGGTCCGGTCGTCATCACGGTGGGCTTCATCGGCTATCTGGTGGCGGGGTTGCCCGGCGCGTGCGTCGCGGCAGCCGGCACGTTCCTGCCGTGCTACTTGTTCACGGTGGTGCCGGCCCCGTACTTCAAGAAGTACGGCAGGCTGCCGGCGATTCTGGCATTCGTCGACGGGGTGACGGCCGCGGCCGTCGGCGCGATCACGGGGTCGGTGATCGTGCTGGCCCGACGTTCGATCGTCGACGTGCCGACTGCGTTGATAGCGCTCGCGACGATCGTGCTGTTGGTCAGGTTCAGGAAGCTGTCGGAGCCGGTGGTCGTCGGCGGGGCCGCCGTGATGGGCCTGATCGTGTACCCGCTGTTGCATCACTGACCGTGGAGGCCGCCATGCAATGGATTACGCGACGACGTCCGAAAATCGACAGGGTCGCTTGTCCCTGGCTCATTGCCCGTTTCATCGAACTCACACTGGTCCGACTGGATAGAGCGTTTCTCGCTATCAGCCCGGCCCGTCGCTGGCGGCCGCGAGAAGCGGCACGACCAGATCGCTGATCGGCGTCGGAATGCCATGAGTTCGCCCGTATCGCTGCACGACGCCGTTTCGGCAGTCCCATTCGAGGGGGCGGTTGCCTTGCCGGTCGGCAAGAATCGACGTACCTAAATCAGGCGGAAAGCCATGGAATCCCTCGACGATTTCCAGCGGCACTTCATCGCCGAGCTTCGCGCCCTCCGCACGCGCGACCTCGAGACATTCCCGCAGGTAGGCAAGCGACAGTTCGGTGATGTCGCTTCGCGAGAACATGCCGGCGCGGCGACCGGTCAGCACCATGAGTCCCGCCACCGCGTTCTGCAACAGCTTTCGCCACGCGAGCGAGACGAAATCCTCCGCCACCTCGGGCGAGCATCGCGTGCCGCGCAAAGCCGAGACCACCACGTTGCTCGCCGGCGTATCGGGCAGGGTGAGCCGCGGCTTGCCCCGCAGCCACACCGACGCACCCGATTCGCGCTGCGCCGGAAACCAGACGACCGATGGCACGACCTCGGCGCCGGCCGCATGCGGTGCGAACGCGGCTTTCTGCTCGACGCCGTTTTGCAGCACGCAGACGACGGTATTCGCATCGCATAGCGCGGCGAGCCAGGGTGCCGCGCTCGCCACCTGCGTCGACTTGACCGCGACGAACACGACATCGACCCTTTCCTTGATCGCTTGCGGATCGGTCAGTACGGGCCCGGGTACGACGATCTCGCCGCCATCGAAGCGCAACTTCAGTTGTTCGTGCGCCGAGCGGCCGCAGATCACCGGCGTGCGGCCGGCTTCATGAAGGGCCGCGGCGACGGTCGTTCCGATTGCGCCGGGACCGACGAGGGCGACGCTCGGGTAGTCAGACTTCATCATGGGGTTCATCCTGTCGAAAGTTATCCGCCAGATGCGGGCGCAGTGCGAGGGCGAGCGGAAAAATCGCCAGCGCGGTCAACGCCGTCGCATACGTGGCGCCGTGCACACCGATCCTGTCGCCCAGGAAACCGTAGAGAACCGGCGATAGCGCGCCCGATGCGATCGTCCCGGTATAGAAAATCGCGAATGCGCGCTCGGTGCGCTCGGGCGCGGACATCTCCGGGACGGTTCCGTACAGCACCGACGAAGTGCCGTTGAGCATCATGCCCAGAATCGGCAGCGACACCATGGTAAGCGCCAACGGGAGATACATCACCGCGATGATGCACACAGCCGTGCCGCCCTCCGTGAGCAGCACCGTCGTCACCGTACCCATGCGCGCGCCGAGCCAGCCGCACATGAATTTGCCGGCCGCGCCCCCGATGAAAACGAGCGCAAGGGCCGTGCCCAGCAGTGGAGGCGAGACACCCTTCGCCTGGAGCAGGAACGGCAGAAAGGTAAGCAGTCCCATGCGTACGGCCGTATCGAGCACGCCGATGGAAAACAGCGCGGAGAATCCGCTTTTTCCCGTGCCGCCGCGTTGAGCGGACGCTTGTTCTTTTGCCGGCGCTTTTCCGGCGCCGCGCGGCACGGCGGGAAACCAGAGCGCGATGACGGCGGCCACGACGCAGCCCAGCCCGGCGACGATCCATAGCGCATGACGCCACGGCATCATCGTCACGAGCAGCGAAATGGCGGCCGGCAGTGCGGATTTCCCCAGATCGCCGGAAAAGTTGTAGATGCTCAGCGGGCCTCTCGCGTCGCGCCCGTAGACGCGGGAGACGGCGCCCGATGCGATCGGATGCTGCGTGCTGGAGCCGCCGCCCGAAATCGCCAGCGCGACGCCCAAGCCGAGCAGGCCGCCCGACATGCCCGCGATCGCATAGCCGAGCGCGGCGAGCAGCGTACCGAGTGCGAGCGTCGCTCGGCTGCCCAGACGTTGTGCGAGACGCCCGGCGGACAACTGCAGCGTCGCCATCGTGCCCGCATAGACGCCGCGCAGGATAGCCAGGGCCGCAAAGTCGAGTCCGAATTCCGACTGCCACACGGGTAGCAGCGCGTAGATCATGTCCGTATAGCCGTCGTGCATCGCGTGGGCAATGCACGATAGCCATAGCACGCGCGGCCGCGATGGCGCAGTTTCCCGCACGACGGAAGGGGAAAAAACCGGCAAGCGCATCGTCATTCTCTCCGTACGAGCGGTGGATGAAAGGCGCTCGTGGTGTGGTTTTCAGGCTCGACGTGTAAATTTTATGACCGGGATACCGGTCATTTCAATTGAGCTAAAATCCCGTCAACGGAGAGAAAAAGTCACGTCATGAACGAAAGCCGAGGTGCTGCGAAGCACCGGGACGAGTTGCCCCCGCTCAATGCGCTGCGCGCTTTCGACGCGGTCGCGCGGCACGGCAGCTTCGCGGGTGCCGCGGCGGAACTGCACGTTACCCACTGGGCCGTCGGAAAACAGATCCGATTGCTGGAAGACTGGTTCGGCCTGCCGTTGTTCGATCGTCGTCCTCGCGGCGTCGTGCTGACCGACGAAGGCGCCGCGTTGCTGAATGACGTCAGTCACGCGTTCGAGCGTCTCGGTACCGCGGTGGTACGGCTGCGCCACAACCCGTTCGCGCACCGGATCTCGGGCGTCGTGCGGGTGAATGTGCCGATGAGCTTTGCGCTTTGCTGGCTGTTGCCGCGGCTCGCCGATTTCCATTCGCGGTACCCCGACGTCGATGTCAGGGTGTCGACGACATCGCGCAAGCTGCGCTATGTCGCCGACGCTTTCGATATCGGTGTTCGCTCCGGTCCGGAGCAAGGCGCGGGCGTCGTGTCGCGCCCGTTGATGCCCGACTTGCGCGTACCGGCCTGCAATCCCGCATTGCTGCGCCAGCATCCGATACAGAGCGTGACCGACCTGCGCCATCACACGCTGCTGCATTCGGCCACGACGCGCTCCGCCTGGTCGCACTGGTTGAAGGAAGCGGGTGCTTCCGATCTGCGAGCCGCCCGCCATGTCGAATTCGATCACGTGAATCTTCAGCTTGGCGCGGCCATCGAGGGGCTCGGTGTGGCGCTGGCGTCGCTGCCGCTGATCGGGCGCGATCTTGCCGAGGGGCGCCTCGTGTGTCCGATCGCATCGCCGGTATGGCGTGCCGACGATTACATGCTGGTGACGAACGCCGATCGCGCCGACGATGCGGCCGTGTCCGCGTTCGAGGCGTGGATGGAAGGCATGGCGAATCAGGAGGGTGGCTAGGTTCGCGGACTGGAGCGGGCGGTGAGGCTGCGCCGCGAGCGAATGAAACCCCATGGCCTTTCAGGTTTCCCGATCGTGGGGTTCGGAACGGGACATCGGTATTACCCACGCAAGTCTGCTTCGCCGGAGTAGTGCGGCCACTACCCCGGACTTGCGAGTCGGCGATCAGAAGCCGTGGAACATGCCGATGTTGACCTGAACCTGGTTGCCGCCCGATGAGGTGTTGCCGAAGTCGGCAGCCGAAGCCTGCGCGCCCTTGGCGTGGACATAGGCCCCCATCGCGTACAGCGCGGTGCTCTTCGACAGCGAGTACGTCGCACCCAGCGACACCTGGCTGATCGAGGCCATCGTGCGGCCCTCGGCAGCTTGCGTCGGCGTGGCTGCGGAACCGTATACATACGTGTAGCCCGTCGCCAGCGACAGCGCCGGCGTGACCCGGTACTGCAGGAGCGCACCCAGCACGTTGAAGTGGATCGACGGCTGGCCATCGTTCCCCTTGTACTGAGCGTTCGAGTAGCGCAAGCCGGCCGTGTACGGACCCACCTGGTATTGAGCGGCGATTTGCGCGATGCCCGCACTCTTGAACGCATTGCCGCCGTAGTAGCCCGAACTCGGATAGCCCAGCGCGCCACCGAAGCTCGGTTGTGCGGTTGCGTTCACCCATCCGTTCTCGCCCTGGTTTGCCGCGTGAAAGTAGCCGCCGGCGACCGTCAGGCCACCTTGAGCGTAAGTCGCCGCCGCCGACCACGATTGACCGGAACCCGTTGCACCGGCCACGCCGCCGAACGAGTACGCGCCTTCCGCCTGGAAGCCGTGGATGATCGGCGAAATGTACTTCACCGCATTGTTCTGGTTCGTCGTGTTGTCGTTGTTGTCGACGTCGCCCGGTGTCGAGAACGTCGACGCCGAAATGGCGTCACCGGTGAGAACCTGAACCATTTCCGTCACGGCGTCGAGCTGGCGTCCCATGCGCAGCGCACCGTACTGTTCGGACGCGAGGCCCACGTAGGCCTGACGGTTGAACAGCGAACGCGTGGAACCGATGGGCCCCTGGCCGCCTATCCCACCCGTAGCGATGTTGAAACCATTCTCGATCTTGAATACCGCCTGGAGGCCGCCCCCAAGATCCTCTTGCCCTCTGAGGCCCCACTTGTTCGAACCCGAGGCGCCGCCATCGAGGCCGAACCTGCTGTGGCCATTGATGTTCGACGTATAGCCGATACCGGCATCGAGCATGCCGTACAGGGTGATCGACGACTGTGCCATTGCTGCCGACGATGCGGCGAAGGCGGCAACAGCGATAACGCTGATGTTGATTTTTTTGTTTTTCATCTGCATTTCACGGTCAGGAGTGGTTTCGGGATGGGTTGAAACGGCTTTGGTCGTATTCGCGGTCTGCGCGTCGTATCGGTCGAATCGGGCGGCGTCACATTCGCCAAGTCGGCATATCGAGTTCGCTCATTTCGTGGTCCTTATAAAATGGCATGGGGAACGTCACGCTGCTCGACCGTCGCACTCCACGCTCGTGCAATGCCTGCGAGCGAAGTCGGCGACGGCGAGACCAGAGGCTGCTCCACTAGCGACAAAAGACGCGCTGGAAATATCGGCGATCCTCGCGGACTGACCAGGCGGCCGGTTCAGCCACGGCGACGTGCGCCAATCTTTTCGCCCGGCGCCAATACAGCGTGGTCGCACTTTGCAAGCGTAAAAACCATATCAGGAACATAAATTCCCGTCAAAATTAGTTTGATATAAGTTAATCTCGTTTGATGGCCTGGCGCCTTCCGGAGTTTCCCTTAGAGGCGCCGGCATCAGGACGAAGGGTTATCGAGGCCTGCGCGCCATCACGCTGACGATCTCGACAACGGCAAGCGAATGCGGGCGAGGTGATGTGAGGGCGATAGCGGGCTGCAAGGGGCAGCCACGGGGAGCAACAATCGGAGAGGAACGTACCGCGGTTGGCAGGTCGCATTGATCGCCGCACCGGGTCAAATTCGGTCGTTCAACAAGCGTAGAGCCCTCGCCGAAAATCGGTCGCCAAGGTTCGTTCTTGGTAACCGTTCCATTTTCTCTGGGATTGCAACAATCGAAACGGTAAAGACGATTGTTGAATATTCAACCGTCTTGACCGGAAACTCGCGAGACAAGCGAATGGCGCTACCGTTCGGCGGCGCGCTGGATGATGCAGGTATTGCGACAATCGTCGTCGCACACGATCTTGATCTTCGCGCGGGCGAACCAGCTAATGCGGACGCTGGGCGAACCGGTGTTTTCGGGCCGGCAGCCAGCGCCTGGTATCGGCCCGCGATTGCGATCGAACGTCGGTCGCAGATGGAATCAGCCCACGATTTGGCGCTGCATTAGATAGAATTTCATGTCGTCGCGGCCATGCATTGAAATCGGTATCGGATCGCGATCAAAGCCGAGCATTTCGTAGAATGGGTAGGCTGATTCGCGCGCCGTACACCAGAGCAGGGTGCCGCGCTGTTCGCGGACATGGCGAATGGAAAGATTGACCAGCAGGCGTCCGAACCCCAGGCCGCGTACCGACGGATGGACGGCCATGCCGCGAAGGCGCCACGCTTCGGCATTCGAAACGCCGGATTGTCCTTCTTTACACACCGATGCCACGGCAACGATATTGTCGTTGTCACGAACGGCAAAGTGGATTGTCGTTGGGGCGTGATCTCCGTGTAGAGCGCTTCCCTCTTCATCTCCAGCCATCAAGACCGCGGCCCTGAGGGGATAGGTTTCTTCCGCGCGGACGGCACAGATGGTAAAGCGCACATCTTGTGAAGTCATATAATTATCGGCTCTCTTCGTGACGCAGATTTTTCTTCCAATTCTCTTTCGGCATACTCACTCGCAAAATTAGCAGTTGCCGGACATGGCGAGTAAGGGTAATTTCCTATCACTTTCTTTTTTGAATCATACGCTAACTGCGATCACAGATGACGTCGAAAGTCTCGACAGATGCAGAGCTGGCCTACGACGAGATCCGGTCGAGGATTTTTGACGGCCGCCTTGCGCCTGGGCAGAAAGTATCGCACCGAGGCCTGTCGGACGAACTGGGTTTCGGCCAAATGCCGGTGCGCAGCGCATTGCATTTGCTCGAGTCCGAAGGGTTGGTCGTCGTGATCGAAAAGAGTGGCACATATGTCGCGTCGCCGACTACCAGCGATCTTCGCGAAATTTTTGAAATGCGGCTGGCCCTGGAGAGTACCGCAGCGTTTCTTGCAGCGAGATCGGGAGTAACGGCAGGCCTTTGCGACGCGGCGGCAAAAATGCAGGAACTGGTTGACCGAGACGTCTCGGACATCATGCTCGAGCAACGTATCGGTTGGGTGTTTCATCAAGAGTTGTTTGCTGCCGCACGGAACGTACGAATCTCATCGGCGTATGGTCTATTGCGGGCCCAGACCTTGGCCCTGAACGAACTCCCGCGCGGCGACGCTGAAACCGTTCGGCGCGGCACGATCGAGCACCTGCACATCTTTCACGCAATCGAAGCGAACGACGGCGAGCTTGCGCGTCAGCATATGTGGAATCACATCGTTGACGGTACGCCCGCACGGATAAAACTGCTAAAGGCGAGGCATGAACACGAAAAATAAAGGGCTTTCCCTTCCGATGCAAATGCTTGGCGGGCTTGTCCTGGGCGTCGCTTGCGGCGTGTTTGCTCCGGGCTTTGCCGCGAAGCTGGGCTTTCTGAGCACGATGTTCGGCCACGCGATCAAGATGGTCGTCATGCCGTTGATCTTCCTGTCGGTCACGGTCGGGGTCTTTCGTGCGGGCAGACTTCGCGAGCGGCTTGGAAAGGTCGCACTGTCCAGTATCGGCTTCTTCGTGTTGATGACTGGCTTGGCTGCATCGTTCGGCCTCTTGCTCAACTTCGTATTTCGACCGGGTCTTGGCGCGAGCGCGGCTCACTCTGGATCGATGCCCGCAGCGCTCGCGTCCAGCATCGACTGGACGAAATTTCTCGTTGATTTGATTCCCGCCAACATCGTCGCCGCGCTTTCCGCAGGGAATTCTCTGCCGGTGCTCGTTTTCGGCGTCATTTTCGGCGCGGCATTGTCGGCTGCCCCGGAGCGTGCCGAGCCCGCGATTGCCGTTTTCGAGGCGTTGCTGTCGGGGCTGTTCAAGATGATCCAGTGGGTGATCGCATGGTCGCCGCTCGCGATCTTCGCCGCGATCGCGCAGTTGTTGTCGGCCAAGGGCTTTGCGGGCGCGCACTCGCTTGTCGAGCTTCTTGGCGTGGCCTATCTCGGCATGGCGGTTCTGGCGGTCGTACTCACCATCGTCATTCGCGTCGCCGGTCAGTCGCCGCTCGCCGTGCTCAGGAAAGTGAGGGAGCCACTGATCCTCGGCTTCACGACGCGTTCGTCCGAAATTACCTATCCGTTGCACCTGAAGAAGCTGGTTGAATTGGGCGTGCCTTACGGCGTGGCGTCCACGATTTTGCCTCTGGCCTATATTTTCAATCGCGACGGCGCGGTTCTCTATACGGCCCTCGCGGTCGGTTATCTGGCCGACGCATATCACCTTGTCTGGTCCTGGCCGCTGGTGATCACGATTTTGATTTTGACGGTCGTCACCATCGACGGTGCAGCCAATGTGCCCTCCGGGGCGATCGTGGCCATCACCATCGTTCTCACGTCGATCGGCTTGCCGGCCGATGCGGTGCTGCTGCTGTTGGGCGTCGACGCCTTTTTCGACATGGGGAGAACCGCCCTCAACGTCTACGGAAGCACGGCGGCAGCGGCTGTCGCGGTGAGGCTTTCCGGTTCGGACAGTATGGCCGCAGATACCGTGACGGGTCAGGCGAGTGTGTAGGTGCTTCGAAAGCGCCGGGCGCTGCGCGCTTCAACGTTGCGCGCGCCCATTGCAAGGCGCTGGCGTACGTTCACCCGAGCATCCACGCACGGCGAGGAGGCACGGTTGGATGAGCAAGCGTATTCATCAAGTTGCAGTTAGTAGAACGACGTATCATTGCAGGAGAAACGTGATGGTTGGTTCAGAATCTGCGGATTTTTTCATGCTGCGCCTAGGCACGCCGCATCCGTCGTGGACATTCACCGATGACAGCAACATGATCGGCATGGTCGATTGCGATGGGGTGGTGAGCGCCGTGTTCGAACTGGATCGCAACCAGATCGCACAGATTAGAGGACTGGGCCGGTCGGTGGAGAGAATCAGATGTATTTGCGACCGCGCGGGCCGGGAGTTGCATTTTTATCTCCATGGCAGACAGGTGTCGCGAGGCGTGTGGGCTGGGGTCGCGTCGGCCGATCCTGACTATCTGCCGACTGAAGCGGCGATCGCAACATGGGAAGTGCCGAAGCCCGTCGATGCATTCAGGTTGACGGGCGTGCGCGCGGACTTGATCGCATCGGTTAGCCCGGCCTAAACTGCGATCACAGATCGCCGCGCAGGCTCGGAGGAGCCAATCGTTTGACATACCGGGCCGTCTGCACGCGTCCGCCATTTAATGCATGTGGTCCTGGCACACCTCAACCTCGGATCGCCAGGACCAATTTGCTGGCCGGTTCACCGGCCAGCGCTTTTTATTCATTGAGCCGATTGAATCGGTTCGTTTGCCGCGCGCCCTCCGATCAAGGAGCGGCGCGCCGCGCTGAAGTCTCCTTCGAGCGAAGATGTCAGAAGTCGGTTCACGCGGGCGCAAGGCGTCAAGCCGCCCTGAGGCGATCACTCGCCTCGATGCTGGGGGGCCGCACCGCCAAACCGAGCGTTCGCTTTCCCCTGCATCCCGCCAGCCCAATGACAGTGACCCCGACCTTCCTCCCCGTCACGCACGCCGACGCCGAAACCCTCGTCGCGATCCGCATTGCCGCGATGCGCGACAGCCTCGAGCGCATCGGCCGTTTCGATCCTCGGCGTGCGCGCGACCGGTTTCTCGTGTCGTTCGACCCGGCGCTATGCCGTTTCATCGAAGTCGACCATTCGCGTGCGGGCTTCTACACGCTTCGCCCGATGGCGGATCACTGGCTGCTCGACCACCTGTACATCGTGCCCGCGCATCAGGGGAAGGGCATCGGCGCCGCCGTGCTCCGCGAGATCCTTGCCCAAGCCGACGCACACCGGATGCCCGTTCGCGTCGGCGCACTGCGCGGCAGCGACTCGAACCGCTTCTACGAACGGCACGGTTTCGTGCGAACCGACGAAGCGGAATGGGACATCTACTACCGGCGCGAACCCGGCGCGTCAACGACATAGCGTTCGTGCGATGCATGCCGGTGGGAATCGACACGCGCACATTAGCGTTTCCACCAATGTGGAAAATGCGGACCCGGCCGATGTTGCAGAGAGGGCGTAAATAATTGATCCGAGGCCGATTATGACCACATCTGCAACAAACGACGTGAATGCCGTGCCGCCCGAAACGTCCGACAATGCGGCGGCATCCGGCGAGGCGGCCCGCGTACCGTCGATCCTGCTGGTCGACGACGAACCGAACGTGCTGTCGGCGCTCAGGCGCGTGTTCCGGCCCACCGGCTACGACATCGTGATCGCCGACAGCGGCGAGGCCGCGCTCGACATCCTGGCGTCGACGGAAATCGACCTGATCGTGTCCGACATGCGCATGCCGCACATGAGCGGCGCGGAATTCCTGGCGCGCGCGCGGGGGCTGTACCCGGACACGATGCGCATTTTGCTGACCGGCTATGCGGAGATCGCGTCGGTCATGCAGGCCGTCAACGAAGGCGGCGTGTATCGCTACCTGAACAAGCCGTGGGACGACCACGACCTGCTGTTGACCATCGAGCAGGCGCTGGAGCAGCGCCGTCTGCGTCGCGAAGCGGCGCGGCTGGCGGCGCTGACGGAGGCGCAGAACGAAGCGCTGCGCCGTTTCAATACGGACCTCGAAACGCAGGTTCGCGCGCGCACCGAAGAGCTTGGCCAGACGGTGATGTTTCTCGAAGCGGCGCAACGCGACCTGAAAAGCAGTTTCACGGCGATGGTTCAGGTGTGCGCGAGCATGATCGAGCTGCGCTGCGGGGCCGCGAGCGGGCATGCGATGCGGGTCGGCGAGATCGCGCGGCGGCTCGCGCTGGCGGCCGGGATGAGCGAACTGCACGCGCAGGACGTCTATTTCGCGGGGCTGTTGCACGGCATCGGCAAGCTGTCGCTGCCGGACGAATTGCTGCACAAGCCGCTCGCGCGGATGACGACGGACGAGCACCGCGTGTTCCAGGAGCATCCGTTGCGTGCGCAGATGGTGCTCACGCCGGTCGCCCAGTTGCACAAGGTCGCATCGATCGTGTTGCACCAGTACGAGCGCTTCAACGGCCGTGGCACACCGGACGGCCTGGTCGGCGACGCGATCCCGATCGGGTCGCGGATCGTCGCGATCGCGCGCGATTTCGAAGGGTTGCGCAACGGCGAAATCGGTGCGCCGCATTCGATCGAACAGGCAATCGACGTGTTGCGCTCGCAGGCGAGCGTGCGTTACGACCCGCAACTGGTCGCGCGCTTCATCGAGTTGATGCGGGATCCGGCAAGTCTCGGCATCGCGGCGTCCGTCGCGGAAATTCGGTCGGCGCAACTGCGCGAGGGGATGCAGCTCGCCGACGATCTGCGCACGCATCGCGGCGTGTTGTTGATGACGAAAGGCAGCGTGATGTCCGCGCACCAGATCGAGCTCGTGCGCCGCTTCGAGACACGGGAGGGCACGCCGTTCGACATTCTCGTGCTGGCCCGTCCGGCCGGGCAGGCGCACGCGCCCAACGCAGGTGCGCCGGCGGCCTGACGTCGACACGTCGGCCTGACGGCCGCGGTGTGCGCGACCGCGCGCACCGCGGCGATGCATTCAACCCGTTCCGGGGCGTCCGATCATGCATGGCACCTACAACCTTCCGCTCGTCCTGCTGTCGCTCGCGATCGCGACGCTGGCTTCCTATACGACGCTCGACCTCGCCGCGTTCATCTCGCTGCTCGACAATCCGAAGCTCAAGCGCGCATGGCTGGGCGGCGGTGCGGCGGCGATGGGCACCGGAATCTGGTCGATGCATTTCGTCGGCATGCTCGCGTTTTCGTTGCCGGTGTCGCTCGGCTATGCATGGCAGGAAACCGGCGCGTCGCTGGCGATCGCGGTGCTCGTATCGTATTTCGCGCTGAACGTCGTCACGCGCGCACGGTTGGCCTGGTGGCGGCTGTGCGCGGGCGGCGTGCTGATGGGCGGCGGGATCGCCGGCATGCATTACACGGGGATGGCCGCGATGCACATGCAGCCCGGCATTCGCTACGATGCCGCACTGTTCGCCGCGTCGATCGGCATCGCGGTGATCGCGTCGACGGCCGCGCTGTGGATCGCGCAGGCGTTGCGCATGCAACAGGCGCGCCACGCGACCGCGCAACGCATCGGCGCGGCCGTCATCATGGGCATCGCGATTACCGGCATGCACTACACGGCGATGGCGGCCGCGCATTTCGCGCCGGATGCGCGGTGCGGCGCCGCGAACGGGGTCGACGCACCGTGGCTCGCGACGACGGTCGCGTTGTTCACGATGGCGACGCTGGTCGTCACGCTGCTGGTGTGCCGTTTCGATGCGCGCACAACTTTCCTGCGCGGGATGACCGACACGCTCGAACGGCTCGTGCGGGTGAGAACCAGCGAACTCGAACGCGCGCTGCATAGCTACGAACAGACGACGCGGATGCTGCAACGCACGCGCGAGAACATGGCGGCCGAGATCGACGAGCGCAAGGCCGCGCATGCGCTGCTCGAACGGGAGAAGGACGAACAGCGGCGCCTGTTGCATGCGCTCGAGGAAACGCACGAGCAGTTGCTGCAGTCGGAAAAGCTCGCATCGATCGGCCAGCTCGCGGCCGGCGTCGCGCACGAGATCAACAATCCGATCGGCTTCGTCAGCGCGAACCTCAATACGTTGAAGACGTGGGTGCGCAGCCTGATCGATGTGGTCGCGGCACATGAAGCCGCGCTGCCGCAGCTCGATCCAGCCACTCGCGACACGTTGACGGCCGTGCACCGCGCGGCCGATCTCGACTATGTCCGGGACGAGATCGCGATGCTGATCGACGAGTCGATCGACGGCGCGCTGCGCGTGCGGCGCATCGTGCAGGACCTGCGCGATTTCTCGCGTCCGGCCAGCGACGAATGGAGCGTGGTCGATCTCCATGCGGGCCTCGAGAGCACGCTCAACGTCGTCCACAACGAACTCAAGTACAAGGCCGACATCGTGCGCGATTACGGCGATGTCCCGCACGTCGAATGCCTGCCGTCGCAGTTGAACCAGGTTTTCATGAACCTGCTGGTCAACGCGGCGCAGGCGATTCCGGAGCGCGGCGTGATCACGATCCGCACGTCGAGCGACGGCGATCAAGTGTCGGTCGCGATCAGCGATACCGGCGCCGGCATGACGCCCGACGTCGTCCGGCGGATCTTCGATCCGTTCTTCACCACGAAGCCGGTCGGGCAGGGCACGGGGCTCGGGCTGTCGGTATCGCACGGCATCATCGAGCGTCATCGCGGCACCATCGACGTGACCAGCGAACCGGGGCGCGGCACGACCTTCCGGATACGGTTGCCGGTGCGGCGTGCCGGCGACCGCGCGAACGCGGTCGCGCTGGAGCAACGGGCATGACGACATGACGGCGGGGGCGCGAGCGTCGTGCGTCATGTCGATCGCTTGCGGCGCTGACGACGAAAGAAATGCCAGAACATCGAGGTCGCGTCCGGCCCGGTGGCGGAATGGAACGGCTCGCTCGGATCTCCGCCGCTCCATGCATGCCGCAGCCCGCGAACGACACAAACCCTGACGACCAGCCGTCCACGCTTTAGATAATCGACGTAGTCCGCATCGTCCTGCGTGTAGCTGCGTTGCTCGCCGACGCGGATCGCACCGTGTTCGTCGACGAGCCGGTTGAGTCGCGCGAACGCGATGCCGAGCTGCGCCGCGTTCCGGTCGGTCACGACCGTATCGAGCGCGCCGTGCACGACGAGCGCCGGCATGCCGGGATAGGACGCGACGTCGGTGCACGCGTCGAGCACATGGATCGGATCGTCGCGGATGCCGCGACGCATCAGGCTCATCGCGGCCATCGTCGACGACGGCGGCGCGATGGCCGGGCCCGAGTGCAGGCCGACCGCCGCGAAGCGGTCGGGATACCGTATCGCCAGCGCCGCGGCGAGCCCGGCGCCGGCGGACATGCCGGCCACGTAGATCCGGTCGCGATCGAAGCCGTGGCGTTGCACGATGGCGTCGACCAGCGACGCGACGGCCGCGGCTTCGGATTCGGTCGCGTCGCCGTGCCAGTGCCAGCAGCGGTGCGCATGGGCCGTCTTGGCCTGCTCGGGAAACAGCACGGCGAATCCCGACCGCTCCGCGAGACGGCACATGCGCGTGCCCGCGGCGAACGATTCCGCGGTCTGCTTGCAGCCGTGCAGCATGACGACGGCCGGCATACCCGCTGTTATGGCCGGGGAGGCGGGAAGATACAGCGCGTACGCAAGATGGTTCACGAACCGGCCGGCGCTCGGGCCGGCGGAATGAAACGAGCGGAGCCACGTGCCGGGTGGTCGGGCCGATGGGATGCGGGCTCCGTGCGCGGACCCGGTCCGTCTCGCGGTACGGACGGTGGCGGCCGGCTTGACGGCCCGTTGGGCCACCTTTTTGCTGGCCTTTTTGACGGCCGGCCGCGATCTGCCGGCCTGCTTCTTCGGGCGTGTGCCGGTCGCGATGGAAAACAGGTCGAGAGGCCGCAGCCAGAGGCTGGATTTTTTCCTGGGCATGTGCAGTTGCGTGCCGGCGGCCGGCCGTGGCAGGAAAATGCGGCCGAATCCGGCGTCGGGATGAAAGACGAACGAGCGCGGCGCAAGGTTCGTGCTGCCGGCGCCGCGGCAATCGGACAGCGTCGCACCGATTATCGGCGATGCTAGCCGCCCGACGTGACGTGCGTGCGAATCGACGTTCGCTTCGGCCCCGTCGCGACCGCAAATTCAGTCGCGTATCGTTCAAGGGCTCCGAATGCCTGGCCAGGGCTAGGTCGATCGACGCTGCCGCTCGGTGCTCATCGCCCGCGCAGCCGGAAACGACGACGGTGATTGAATCGCCGGCTGACGTCGATATTCGCGTGATATCGTGCGGTTCGACTGAAGTGTCCACCGATCATTCCGTTGTGAGGGGCGACATGCGGCTTGCCGATTTCATCGTACGGAACATGGAACCGATCCTGGTGCAGTGGGAAGCGTTCGCCGCTACCCTGTTACCAGCCGCGAGGAACATGAACTCGCTCGGGCTGCGCGACCACGCGCGTGAGATCCTGACCGCCGTCGCCAAGGACATCGCGACGCCGCAAACGAGGAAAGCGCAACATGAAAAATCGTTGGGGCGCGCGCCCGAGCCGGTGAATGCCGCAGAGACGGCCGCCCAGACGCATGCCGTCCTGCGCGCCCGGCGGGGCTTCAACATCAATCAACTGGCAGCCGAGTATCGGGCGCTGCGCGCCAGTGTGCTGCGCTTGTGGATCGACGAGTGTCAGCCGAGCGTGCCTGATCTGGACGACGTCATGCGCTTCAACGAGGCGGTCGATCAAGCGCTGGCGGAATCCGTCGCCTTTTTTACCGAACAGGCCGAGCAGGCTCGCAACTTGCTCCTCGGCATGCTCGGCCACGACATGCGCACGCCGCTGCAGACGATCCAGGTCACGGCGTCGTATCTCGCCGCGCTCAATGCAGGGGAGGAGGTATCGGAAGCAGCCGCGCGCCTGATCAGGAGTGGTGGACGCATGCACGGCCTTCTCGACGATCTCTGCGATTTCAATCGAACCCAGCTCGGACTGGGCATCAACGTCGTTCCCCGTACGATCGATCTCGCGCACGTGCTCGTCAACGTGGTGGACGAATTGCGTGCAGGTCATCCCGATCGTGAAATTACGCTCGATATGAGCGGCGACCTTCGAGGCGATTGGGACGATCAGCGAATGCAGCAATTGCTGAGCAATCTGGTGAGCAATGCGGTCAAGTATGGAGCGCCCGGGACACGGGTGCGGGTGATGGCCGCGGCGGCCGGCGCGGAAGTGCTCATCGAGGTCGGCAACAACGGCCCGGCCATGGATCGGCTCACGCTGGACCGCATCTTCGATCCGCTTCAGCGCGGGGCGGATCATCCGGAAAGAACGGGTGACGATATCGGCCTGGGACTCGGCTTGTTCATCGCCAACGAAATTGCCAAGGCGCATCGCGGTCGGATCGACGCGCGGTCCGATCAGAGGGAAACCGTGTTCACGGTGCGCTTGCCGAGAGGCGCGTGAAGTGGGGAGTGTGGGCCGGGGATGCGTCGGCTTCGGGCGGTTCGACTCGGGGGCTTGTGGGATGGTGGTGATGCATCCGTCGGGGCGGCGGTTGAAACTGCTGCTGCGGGGGCGTGCTCACGTGATCGCGAAAAGTTGCTTTGGCCGATGAGTTCGCAGTGGCCCGCATGCGATCGCTTGAGGTTCGCCATCTGGCTTGCGGCCGGTGATGGCGATGGGCCGTTACCGGCCATAAAGCGACTTTCGTTTTATGCAGTGCCGACACATTCAGACGGCCGCTCCACTCCGCAAACGGCCATCCTATCAACCTAAGGCTGCATCAAAGTCGTCGACCTTTGCCGCGGTTGGACCGGCTTGGTGCCAGCGGCCGGTTTCCTCAAAGGTTCGCGTCGGCAGTAATAGCGTTAGACCGGGGAACGCACTCCAATGTGAGTACCAGTCCCTCCCAGTCGGTTTCACTGATTGCATGCAGCGGCACGAGACGAACCTTGACCCCGTCTCGCAGCCTTTGAACCTGAGGTGGAGAAGCAAGATAATCCGCCACACGTGCTTCGGCTTCAGCGAGGTCGGAATAAAAAACCCGTTTAATCCGCTTTACAACCGCGAGGTTACTCATATCCAGACCAGCATCTTCGAGTTCACCTTCGAGATACTTACCGAGAATGTACTCATCCACAACCGAAACCCCCTTGGCGGGAATACCAACATGGGTCGACGTGCTGACGACGGCAAGTGGTACAACTTTGAAGTCCTCGTGGAGCTTTATCCCGAGCCGCGCGACATCAGTCACGAAATCACCCCGGTTATCCGTCAAGGCCTTTGATTTTCGCAAGGCCTGATCCGCGGCCCCAAGAACCGTGCGTTGGTGCATGGCAAGCGCTTTCGCTTCAGTAGGTTCGAGAATGCACTTGCTCTCACCAACCAGAACGGTCGAACCGATCACGATTATCAAATCAATCTGCTCGGATCGACCTGCCGACGGACTAAACACATAGTTGTCTGCAATGCAAACAGCCTTGCCTGCCAGAACGGGGGAAGCATTGATGGCTGCTACCATCTTCGATCTGACATGCGCTTCGAAGGGATCTCCTCGGACTTCCAGGTCAATCCCGCCGCGCCGCATCCAAATGTCAACCAATCTTCTCAAATTCGGGTTAACAATTGCGGCGAAAATCGGTGCGACTACCTTTGAACCGACGGGTACCAGCGGGGAATCCCAGATCTCCTGCCCGGCCTTCCCATAAAAGGTAAAGAAATCGACGATCTTTCGCCCTTTGGCCGGCGCGATAGCTGCGGCGGACGAAATTGCCTGAACCAGTGCTTCGGTTTGCAATACGGGAACAAACGCCGGCAACCAAGTGTGGGTGGGAGCCTCTTGATCGTTAGCAGCGCGTTCATGATCAGAGATGGTCGCCAATAGCATTTGAGCTGCACGTGATATAACGACCCATGCGTCGAGGATCTCAGTGAGTGTCACACCCTCTAGAGATGGCAAGTCTTTCCCAAGTAGTTCCTGGTAGTACGGTTCATTTGCTAGCATTCTCAGTAATACCTGATCCTCTTGCGCCTCTGAGCTTTCGCCTAGTCTTGAAACGCTAATTACTTGCTTTCTACCTTCTTTGCGTATCGCCTTGATGTCTCGAATGCGCATAGTTGCGCCCCGAGCAGCGTATTCACGATGTAACATCTTTGCCTGAAGCGAAAATCCGGTCCACAAAGTGTGTCGTCTGGCAATGCCGACGGCCTGACCCCGCTTCACATCTATGTCCTTCGGAACAAACACCGTCCTATTTTTCACCTCTATTACGCCATAGCCATTCCAAAGACAATCATCCCAGAGATCTTCCGTGTGACGATACGTGATCCCTAGATTGAGTTCCAATAGAATGTCTTTCCACGAAATCTGCGCCATGCGGGGGTTTCCGCTCAGATCCGGATCGTCTTGCAATGCAACTTTGATAGGAATTTCAATTCCCTCGACGAGGCTCTCAACAATTTCATTGGGCGACCATTCAAATCCGCCAGGCAGTTCAAGTTTGACTTCCGCGAAAATGTCCTCAGGACGGATCCCGTCGTCGTTTCGCTGCGCAAGCTCCCTTCCCACTGCGATTAACGCCTCTCGGGTCTTTTCTTGCGCGACAAGAAAGCCGTGATTTGCAGCAGCAACAAACGCTCGTACTTTTTCTGTCGTAGTGAGATCTTTTGTTGTCGAAAGCTTTAATCTGCTACGAATATTCCCAAGCTTCGTGTGAATCACCAAAGCGGCATCATATAAACGCCGGTCAGCGATATCAGGCGATTTCACGCTATCAAATGCGGCTTTCCACTTTTTTTCTGTAAATTTGGTCCGACGCGGGCCGTCAACACCTTCAGATTGAACTAGTTGTACAAAATCACCCATTATTTTCCCCGTTAATTTAGAAGTCACTAATTTTTACGCAGTGTGAAGCACGTCGTCGTTCTTGCTTTAATACCATTTTCGATTAATTAATCGGCAAACTTGATCCATTCGGAACATTGTACTCTCGGCAGAAAAGTGGCGAATACGTCGATTTTGACATAAGGCTTTCCCAAGATGGATCTACAGAGAAACACGCGGAATGTCCGTTCCACTTTGCTTCCTGCCGTTGTAGCCGTGACTGCTCGACTGTCAGCAATGGGTCGGAAGTCGCCGGTCGGGCCGCACCGGGCGCCGACCGGCGACTTCCGGCCAATATCCGTCATTCGTCGGCGTGCGCCGGCAAACGCTCGACCGGTCGCTTCCCCGGTGCACTGCAGACGTTCAGTCGAAGATCGCGCTCTTCGCGCTATCGCGCCGATGCCGCTTGTGCTCGTCAACTCCGCGACTAGACTGGATAAATAGCGCCCGGGGGTGCTTCAGCGGCAGCCGCCTGTCGCGAGTCAGTGGACCGCTGGCTGCTCGCGTAAGTAGCGCCGAGCAGGAGGACATGTGAAATGCTTCATCTGGCGCCAGGAAAGAGCATGGCATCGAGGCGGGCAGAGAGCGCGATGGCGCGCGCGGTTCTGCTGGCGTCCTCTGTCTTCTTCACGTCAGGACATGCCGAGCCGGTCGTCACGGGGCCGCTCAGCGTCGAAGGATCGCTCGTCGTCCTCGGGCCGGTTACTGTCGACGGCTCACTGACGGTGGCTGGTGACATCTCCGCCCGCGGCCCGATCAACGCGGTCTCGATTGAACGGATTCCTCCCGACGGTCATGCCATACGCAGACGTCAGGGAGAAAATACGTTTCACGGCCCGCTCACCGTGCATGGCCCGCTGACCGTGCACGGGGATCTGGAAGCACATGGACCGATTTCCGTTGGTGGCGCCGTCGGCGCCGTTGGGAAAGTTGACGCTGAGGGTTCGATTACGGAGCGTCGTTGAATACGCGTCAGCGGAGATAGCACTCGTTCCGTTGGCTCAGTCGCTTGACGCATTTCGCAGATCCATATTCGAAGCGTTCCGGGCACCCGGCGATGCGCTCGACTTCGGCCATTTGTATAGCGTATGCAAGCGGCCCTTGATGTCCGGCCGATAGACTTCGTCCTTCCAGCGGTCTGACGCTATCTCTTCGAAACCTGCCGAAACCGACTCTTCGCCGTAGCCCGGAATGCTGAAGGCGAATCCGGGCGGGGTGCAGCAGCTGATCGCGATGCCGGTGCCACGGCCGCGCAATTTGAAGGTCAATACGCCGGCGTTCATCGCGACGAAGGCGCGGCTCTAAGCGCTGACTCGTCCGAAGGAGACCGCGACCGCCGAAGACGACGCCGTCAAGCCGCATATGATCCGGATGGCGGGCGTCGCGGACAAACATCGAATAGCGACGTCACATCTCGTCCATCGCGATAAAAAACCGCGATCGGCGTGCCATGGCCAGGAGACACGTCCGTCCGCATGAGTAAAATCATCAACGATCCGCCCCACACTTGAGCACCACCTTCGGCTTGCGAGGCAAAGCGATGAAGTTAACCATTGCGTACATCGAAGAACCTCCGTTCGGCTGGACCGAAGCGGACGGCACCGCTACCGGTGCCGATCTCGAGCTCGCGGAGACGATCCTCCGGCAGATAGGCGCCACTCGCATCGAGTATCGCCCGACGACGTTCAGCGAATTGCTGCCCGGGGTCGCAGCAGGTCGCTGGGACATGAACGTGCCGCTCTTCGTGACCCCGAAGCGTGCCGATACCGTCGCGTTCAGCGTGCCGGTGTGGGGGATCGAGGACGGCTTTCTGGTTCGGCCCGGCAACCCGAGAGCGCTCCGCAGCTATGCGTCGATCGCCGAACGTCCCAATGTGCGTCTCGGCATCATCGCAGGACAGGTGCAGCATGATTCCGCGATGGCGTCAGGCGTCAGTCGGCGGCAAATCGTCGTCTTCGAACAGCAGGCCGACGCGATTGCGGCCGTTCTCTCCGGCGTGATCGATGCCTATGCGAGCACGGCTTTGGGAAATCGAATCGTTGCGAGCCGGATAGGCAACTCGATGATCCAGGACGTCGCGCACGAGCCGGATGTAAACGGCACCCAGCGGACGCCTCCGCTGGGTGCGTTTTCATTCAACCGCGAAAACCGCGATCTGTTGACGGCGGTCAATCAGCAACTTCGTTCATATCTCGGCTCGTCGGACCATCGCGCTCGCATGGCGAGATTCGGACTGACGGCACGCGAGATCGATCCGGCCGTCCTGTAGACAAGGTAGGCCGGCACTCGGCCGCGAGCGGTCATTCGCACACGTTGCCGTTCGGGCGTCGGCTGCGCCCGGCAACGGTCCATTCGATTCGGCGAAATGCAGGAAATCGAACCTCGTCAGGCAAAGCTGATCAGGTCCTTGAAGATCAGGTGTCCCCAGCTTTTTCCGCGCGCGTGCACCAGCCATCCACCTTCCGATAACCCGCCGAGCCGGATCGGCGCGAAACCGAGTTTTTCCGCAAGCGCACCGACCTCCGCCGCGGCCTCGTCATCGTCGCTCGCCAGAAACACGACTCGCCTGCCGCCGTGGACGGCCGGGTCCTGACCGAGGACGGCGGCGACCAGATGATTGAAGCCTTTCACCAATCGGGCGCCGGTGAACGCTTTCGCGACGAAGGCCGAGGACGGCAGACCGTCCAGTTCTTCCAGCGGGGCCTGCGTGTTCATCGCGTCGACGACGGTCTTCCCGTTCCAGTCGGCCAGTGCTTTCGCGACCGCCGGGTGCGACTCGAAACGAACAGCCAAAAAGATGATGTCCGCCTTGACGGCTTCCGCAAGGGTCGTGGGCGTGATCGTCGGTCCGATCGCGGCCGCCTCCGCCGCAAAGCTTTCCGGATCGCGCGTGGTTGCAACGGCCACGTTGATGCCGTTGCGGGCGAACGCCCTGGCAAGCGCGTGGCCGATCTTGCCGAAACCGATGATTGCGTAACGCATATGTTTCTCCTTCGTTTCCCGATGTGGTCAGAGCTTGTAACCGCCGCTCGCCTCGATCGTCTGGCCGGTCACCCAATGGCCGTCATCGGAAGCCAGAAACGCGACGACGGCGGCGATTTCAGAAGGCTCGCCAAAGCGGCCCAGCGCGATTTGCGCCTCGGCCGCCTTGACGAGTTCGGGATTCTCGCGAAAGGCGGCGTTCGCATCCGTTCGCGTGAAGCCCGGCGCGACGGCGTTCGCAGTGATGCCGCGCGGCCCCAGCTCGATGGCGAGCGTATGGGTCAGGGTGTTGATGGCCGCTTTCGCCATCGAGTAGACGGGCGCCGCCGTGACGGGCTTCGTGGCGGCAGCGGAAGAAATGTTGACGATGCGCCCGCCGTCGGCGAGGCGATCCAGCGCGGCCTGAATGATGAAGAAGGGCGCGCGGGCGTAGACCGCCATCAGGGTGTCCCAACTCTCCGGTGTCGCGTCCTTGAAGCCGAGCCAGCCGGAATTGCCGGCGTTGTTGACCAGAATGTCGAGGGCTTTGCTGCCGTTGCGCCTGATGAGTGCGTCGTCGAGCTTTTCGAACAAAGCCGGGACGCTCGCCGGGTCGACGAGATCCGCATGGATCGCGAACGCGGTGCCTCCCGCTTTTTCGATGGCCGCGATCGTTTCATCCGCGCCGGATTGACTGGCGTTGTAGGTCAGCGCCACTGTCGCGCCGTCGCTCGCCAGACGTTCGGCGATGGCGCGGCCAATGCCCCGCGATCCGCCGGTCACGAGCGCGGTCTTGCCCTTCAGCGATTGGGTCATGTGCTTCTCCTCAGAGTTGTGCCAGCCCGCCGTCGACGGCAACCTCGCTGGCGGTCATGAAGCTGCTGTCCGGCGACGCGAGAAAGGCGGCCACCGCCCCGATCTCTGCCGGTTCGGCCATGCGCTGGAGCGGCGTCATCGCGCCGTAGGCCTTCTGGCCTTCTTCGCCCAGCGCCTCCTTGGCCAGTTCGGTCGCCGTCGCGCCGGGCGACAGCACGTTGACCCGGATGCCGGTACCCTTCAGGTCTGCCGCCCAGGTCCGGGCGAGATTGCGCACCGCGGCCTTGCTCGCGCTGTAGGCCGTGAATCCGGGGGCGCCCGTGGTGCCGGCGCTCGAGCCGGTCAGGATGATCGACCCGCCCGCGCCCATCAGCGGCAGCGCCTTCTGGACCGTGAAGATCGTCCCCTTCACATTGGTGTCGAAGGTGTCGTCGATGTGCTCGGCGGTGATCTGGCCGAGTGGAAGCGGGCTCCCGGTCCCGGCATTGGCGAAGACGATGTCGAGGGTGCCGCGCTCCGCTTTTACCGCCGCGTAGAGCCGGTCGAGATCGGTCGGATCGGAAACCGAGCCCTTCACCGCGCGGGCATTGGGCCCAAGGTCGGCCACCGCCGCGTCGAGCGCCGCCTGCCGGCGGCCGAAGAGGAAGACGAAAGCGCCTTCCTCGATGAAGCGCTGTGCCGCGGCGCGGCCGATGCCGGTTGCGCCGCCGGTGATCACGGCGGTCTTTCCATTCAGTCTGTTCATGTCGTGCATCCTTCGAAACAAAAGCGACAATCCGATTCTGGCGTGCTTGATTCATGAAGCCAATTGACTGAATATCTATAAGTGCCATCTACTTTTTAGATACCTATGCTGGACAACGTCACCATCAATCAACTTCGCGCGTTCGTCGCCGTGTGCGACCAGGGGAGCTTTTCCGGCGCGGCCAGGGAGCTGAGGCGTGCCCAGTCGGCGATCAGTCACGCGATCGGCGCGCTCGAGAGCGCTTTCGACGTGGTGCTGTTCGAGCGCAACACGCGCAAGGCGACGCTCACGGCCGCCGGGCGCAGCCTCCTGCCCGATGCGCGCGGGGTGATCTCGCGCACCGAGGAAATGAAGATGCGTGCGGTCGCGATTGCCGAAGCCGGCGTCCCGCAAGTGTCGATCGCCGTCGACACTTATTTTTCACGTGCGCACCTGATCGAATGCCTGCGCACGCTGCAGGCGGAATTTCCGACGGTTGCAATCAATCTGCGCATGACGACCATGCAGGGTGGCGAGCGTCTGGTTCTCCAGGGCACGTGCGCGTTGGCGGTGACGATCACGGACGTGCCCGAACTGAGCCCCGGCACCATCGAACGGCATCATCTATTCGATGCGCAAATGGTGACCGTATGCGGGCCATCGCATCCGCTAGCCGCAATGGCGAAGCCGATCCCGAGAGAGGAGTTCGGCCGGCACATCCAGCTCGTCGTCACCGACAATCAGCCGGATGCGGAAAAGACCCAGCAAGGGGTCGCCAGTGAACGCCAGTGGTGGGTGAATGACCTCGGCGCGAAGCACGACCTGCTCAGAGGGAGCTTGTGCTGGGGGCACATGCCGCGCCATATGGTCGAGGAAGACCTCGCGAAGGGGACACTGGTCGAACTCCGGCGGCGCGCATGGCACATGCGGCCCCTTACGTTCATGATCTCGCAGCGGCGCGGGTACGCGTTTTCCGGATGCGAGACGCGGCTGATCGAACTGCTTGGCAAATGTCCTTCGCAAAGGGCGGGACGAGCGAGGTCGGCGTGACGTGCTTCTTCACAGCGTTGCCTTGCACTCCGCGCTTTTTTCGGAAACCGGACTATAGTCGTAAATGATATCAACGGCGACGTTTACGACATGAGACTGACCATCCTCGCCCTCGACGGTCTGTTCGACACCGGGCTGACGGTGCTGCTGGATACCTTCGCGATGGCCAACGAACTGGCTGCTGCTCAGGGCTTCGCCGCACCGCCTTTCGACGTGACGGTGGTGGGCGTGCGCAAACGCATCCGAACCGCGCATGGATTGTCGATGCTGGTGGAACCGGCAAGCAGCGTACGCCACCCGGACTGGGTGGCCGTGCCCGCGCCCGGCATCAGGGAGCCGGAGCGCCTGATCAAGACGCTGGAGCGTCGAGACGTGCGCGATGCGATGGCGCATCTTCGTGCGTGGCATGCCGGTGGGATAGGCGTTGCCGCCGCCTGTATCGGGACGTTCTTGCTGGCCGAAGCCGGGCTTCTGGATCGTCGCGAGGCGACGACCACGTGGTCGCTCTCGCCTTTTTTTCGTCAACGTTATCCGACGGTCGATCTGAACGATTCGCGCATGGTCGTCGCCGCGGATCGTCTGGTCACGGCAGGATCGGCCATGGGCCATCTCGACCTTGCGCTGTGGTTGATGCGTCAAGCCAGTCCCGAACTGGCCACGCTGGTGGCCCGCTTCATGCTGATCGACAAGCGTTCGTCGCAGGCCGAATACATCATTCCGGATTACCTTGCACACGCCGATCCGTTGGTCGCGCGATTCGAGCGCTGGGCCCGCGAGAATCTTTCCCTCGGTTTCTCGCTTCAGACGGCGGCAGCCGCATTAGCCGTTGGGCCACGCACGTTGCAGCGCCGTACCGAGGCCGTACTCGGGAAGTCGCCGTTGGCGTTCTTCCAGGATCTCCGAATCGAACGGGCGCAGAACCTCGTGTCGATGGGTTACGACCTGGAGACGATCGCAAGCGAGGTCGGCTATGCGGATTCGGCGACGTTGCGGGCCTTGTTGCGGCGCCGGCTCGGCCGTGGGGTGCGGGAGTTGCGTGCCGACAATCGGTAGCGTCCTCGGTATGGATGAGCGGCCCGGCTCGAACGCAGTCGCTGCGTCGACGGCGGCGCAGTCGTCCGCCGCGAATGCCGACACAGAGTTCAGTGGGCTCGGCTGGAACCGCACTAGCGCGTGCCGACGCCCGCGTGAATGCCCGTCAGTTCGACCATGAAATCGAGGAACGCGCGGGTCTTCGCCGGCACGTGATGCCGGGATGGGTAATACGCGTATAACGGATACCGCTCGTCGGCCCATTCAGGAAAGAGATCGATCAACCGGCCTTCGGCGATCAGCGGCTCGGCGCCGAGCAGCAGCATCTGCGCGATTCCGGAACCGGCGAGGCATGCGTTGAGCAGGGCGCCCGGATCGTTGACCGTGAGGCGTCCCCGGGTATCGACCACGATGCGTTTGCGCTTGCGATGGAATTCCCACGCGAACGGCTTGCCTGTTTCAGGATTCCGAAATTCCAGGCAGCGGTGGCTCGGGTTTTCGAGATCCTCGGGTTTTGCCGGCCGTCCCCGGCGCGCGATGTACGAGGGCGCCGCAACCGTCACGACGCCGGTATCGAGCAGCTTTCTCGCGATCAGGCTCGATGCTCGCGGTTCGCCGAATCGCACGGCGAGATCGAAGCCGTCCATGACGAGGTCGCCCAGGCTGTCTCGCGCGATGAGTTCGATTTCGAGCTCGGGATGTGCGTCCATGAACGCATCGAGCCGCGGCCCGAGAATGGCCCGGTAGACGACGGGATCCAGATTGATGCGCAGCTTGCCGCGCACGGTTGAGGCGCCGCCCGCAGCCGCCGCGGCGGCTTCCTCCAGCCCGGCGAGATGGGGCATGACCTGCTCGTAAAAGCGGCGGCCCTCTTCGGTCAGCGACACGGACCGCGTCGTTCGGTTGAAAAGCCGGATGTTCAGCTTTCTTTCCAGCCGGGCAATCGCTCGGCTGACGCCCGGCGGCGTCATGCCTATGACGTCGGCGGCAGCCGCGAACGTCCCGGCATCGACCACGGCGGCGAACACGCTGATGCCGCCGGACAGTTTCTCGCTACTGGATCTCATGGTTGTTCGAGTGAATACGGATGGCGGATTGCGTGCGAGCCATTGAAGGCCGACACGCGAACGCCGCACGCTGCAGCACGGTCGGGCGTCTGCATCGATCATGCCGAATTGATGACACGTTGTCACTTATCTGATGCCATCCATGTCGTTTTGTTTTGATCGGCGTTTGTCCAGAATGCGACCCACGCATTCACACATGGAGAACGAGCAATGTATGCAATCACTGGAATCACCGGTCAGGTCGGCGGCGCGCTGGCGCGCGAGCTATTGGCCTCTGGGCGGTCGGTGCGCGCGGTCGTACGCGACACGACGCGGGCAGCGGCGTGGGCGGAGCGCGGGTGCGAGATGGCGACCGCGTTGATGGAAGACTCGTCGTCGCTCGCCGCCGCGTTCGCCGGCGCTTCGGGCGTTTTCATCCTGCTGCCGCCGGTGTTCGATCCGGCGCCCGGGTTTCCCGAAACGCGGAAGGTGATCGAGGCCGTATCCGCCGCGCTTCTGAAGGCGCGCCCCGAAAAGGTCGTTTGCCTGTCGACGATCGGCGCGCAGGCCGAGGAGACCAATCTGCTCACGCAACTCACGCTGATGGAGCACGCGCTGCGCGAGATGCCGATGCCGGTGACGTTCCTGCGGCCCGGCTGGTTCATGGAGAACGCCGCGTGGGATGTCGCGTCCGCGCGCGACGATGGCGTCGTCGCCAGTTACCTGCAGCCGCTCGACAAGCCCGTGCCGATGGTCGCCACCGCGGACGTAGGCCGTGTGGCGGCGGAACTGCTCCAGCAGACGTGGCGCGGTGTACGTGTCGTCGAGCTCGAGGGCCCGCGCCGGGTGAGCCCCAACGATCTCGCACTGGCCTTCGCTCGCGTTTTGGGCCGGCAGGTGCGCGCGGAAGCCGTCGACAGGCGAACGTGGGAAGCGCTGTTTCGCGCGCAGGGCATGAAGCATCCGCTACCCCGCATGCGCATGCTGGACGGCTTCAACGAAGGCTGGATCGATTTCGAAAGTCATCCTGACGAAATCTTGCGCGGCCACGTCGCGCTGGACACGGTTCTGGGCGAGCTCGTGTCGCGTGCGGCCTGATTGCATTCGGTGGGCGCGCGCGGCGCGTGTGCGCTACGCCCGCCCACGCATCGGATTCCCGGTAGAACGGATGTCGTGATTGTCGCTATTAATGTCATTTCTGACTATGGTGAAAGGCCTCGTCGCGCGTCTAGACTGCGAAGCATTTCCGGCATCGGCGGGTTTGTCCAACCGCCACTCGCCCGGTCTTGCCAGTTCGCTCACTTCAGAGGTCAACATGCAATCGACTCCCGGCAGCATTCTCGACACGATCGGCAACACGTCGCTCGTACCGTTGCGAAACGTCGTCCCGAAGAACGGCGCGCGCCTGTTCGTCAAGCTCGAAAGTCAGAATCCGACCGGCAGCATGAAAGACCGGATCGCGCTCGCGATGATCGAAGCGCCTGAGCGCGATGGGCGTCTGAAGCCGGGTGGCGCGGTGGTCGAGTACACCGGCGGCAGCACGGGCGTGTCGCTCGCGCTGGTATGCGCCGTCAAGCGGCATCCGCTGCATCTGGTTTCGTCGGACGCGTTCTCGAAGGAGAAACTGGATCACATGCGCCTGCTTGGCGCGACGCTGACGATCGTCCCGAGCGACGGCGGCAAGCAAACCGAGAAGCTGACGAAAGACATGATTCGCGAAGCGAATCGAATTGTCGGCGAGACGGGCGCATACCTCACCGCGCAGATGGAGAATACCGATCAGTTCGACGCCTATACGAAGATGGCCGACGAGATCTGGGAGCAGACCGGCGGCCGTCTCGACGGCTTCGTCCAGAGCGTCGGCACGGCGGCGTCGCTACGCGGGATTGCGCGGCGCTTGCGCGAACACGATGCACGCATCCGGATCGCCGGCGTCGAGCCGGCAGAATCGGCGGTGCTGTCGGGTGGCCCGACCGGGGCGCACAAGATCGACGGAATCGGCGCGGGCTATGTCGTGCCGCTATGGCACGACGGCATCGCCGACGAACTCGAGCGTGTCTCCACGGAGGAAGCGAGAGCCATGGCGTTCCGACTGGCCGCGGAGGAGGGGCTGTTCTGCGGTACGTCGACCGGAGCCAACGTAACCGGCGCATTGCGACTCGCCGAACGGCTTGGCCCGGACGCCACGATCGTGACGATCATGTGCGACACGGGCATGAAGTATCTGAAGTCGTTCGCGGAAACGATCGGTTGATGGCCGTTGGGCGAATCGTAGTCCTAAGCGGCCCTCAGGTTTTCCATCGAGTCCGGCCCTGGCCGCCGCTGCGCCTCTTCAAAAGCCAGGGCAAGAACCCGCACAGTCAGTCGTCAACGGATTGGCCGCTCACTTGATTTTCACGACGACCTTGCCCTTGGCGCGTCCCTGGGCCAGATATTCGAGCGCTTCCTTCGCCTGGTCAAAAGGAAACACCTTGTCGATCACGGGACGAACGTGTTCCGACTCGAGGAGTGCGCCAATTTCGGCGAGCTGGGCTCCATCCGGACGTACGAAGAGAAACGAATAGGTCGCATCTCGTGTTTCCGCAAGCCGGATGATCTTGCGGCTCATGAGCCCGAATACCCACCTCAGCACGACGTTCAGCCCGCGAGCACGGGCGAACGCCGCGTCCAGCGGCCCGACGAGAGATACGATCTTGCCGCCTGGATTCAGGATGCCTACGGATTTTTCAATCGCATCGCCTCTGATCGTGCCAAGCACGACGTCGTAGCCGCGCAGCACGTTTTCGAATTCCTGCTTCTTGTAGTCGACGATTTCGTCGGCGCCCAAGCTGGTTACCAGTTGGACGTTGCCCGTACTGGTGGTCGTTCCGACCGTCGCGCCGAAGTGCTTTGCCAGCTGAATCGCGAACGTGCCGATACCGCCGGACCCGGCAGGAATGAACACCTTCTGGCCGGCTTGAATATTGGCGCGCTCCTTCAATGCCTGCCACGAGGTAAGCCCGACCATCGGGACGGCGGCAGCCTGCACGAAGTCCAGATTGACCGGCTTCGGCGCCGCAACGCGCTCCGGCACTGCCGCGAATTCGGCGAGCGAGCCTCGGCCGAGATCGAAGAGGCTGGCAAAGACGGCATCACCCGGCTTGAAACGCGTGACACGGCTGCCGACCTCGGTCACCACACCGGAAATATCGCTGCCGAGCGTGGCCGGCAATTCGAATTTGAGGACGGGCTTGAACGTTCCTGTCGGAATCACGTTGTCGACCGGATTCAACCCCGCCGCGTGGATCTGGACCAACAGTTCATCAGGCTTTAGCGCGGGTCGCTGCACTTCGGCGAACCCGATCTCGGGGGACTTGCCATAGCGTCTGAAGATAAGTGCTTTCATGGTGTTCCAGATTCAAGGTTGGGTACCAGCCAGTGCCTGCCCGCGCGATTGCGGGTCAGCGGTGTCGTGACAACGCGATTGGCGAGGGTCACGCGGCCAAGGGCGCAGGCTCGAAAAGCGTCTTGTCGGTCATGTTGCGCCGGTTTTCGGGGTGGGGAACGCGGAGCAATGATGATGGTCGTAATCTAATCTGTCAAGGTTTTGATGACGATCGACATCAATGTATGATGGAGCCTTCGCAGGCATGCACTCACGGTCGTCAGGAAATGAAGATCACCAAGGCACAGGCGCAGGCCAATCGGGAGCACGTCGTCGAGACGGCGTCGAAGCTGTTTCGGGAGCGTGGCTATGATGGGGTTGGCGTTGCCGATCTGATGGCTGCCGCCGGCTTCACGCACGGGGGCTTTTACAAACAGTTCCGCTCGAAGGCCGATCTGATGGCGGAATCGGCGGCGTGCGGCATCGCGCAGACCGCGGCGCTGAGCGCGGGCGCGAACGCGTCCGAGTTCGTGCGGTATTACCTTTCTCGCACGCACCGCGACACCCGTGCGACCGGTTGTACGATGGCAGCGCTAGGCGCGGATGCCGCCCGTCAGCCGGAAGCGGTTCGAGCTACGTTTGCGGCCGGTATCGAGAGCCTGCTGGCTGCGTTGAGCCCTGAAGGCGGTGCGTTGGACGATGTGGACGCCGCCCGGACGCGAGCCAGGTCGCTCGACATGCTGGCGCACGCGGTCGGGGCCATCGTCATGTCGCGCGCGTGTCCGGACGATTCGCCACTGGCTGACGAAATTCTTGCGGTTTGCCGCGACGCGATTCTGGCGTCAATGAGCCAGTCGGTGACCGCGGGCGAACCTCCGCGCAATGAAGGTGGTGGCGCGTCGGCAGGGTCGGCGTGACACCGTGATCGGCGAGCACCGACCGGCGCGCAAAGCCGATCGAGCCCGTCGATGCAACACGGTGAGCCCTGTCAGGCGTGACCGGGGAGGGCGGCGCAAGCCGCCGCCAAAACCTGATACCGATTGCGAAACGATTCAGGAGCCGGTTTTCTTGAGCGCCAAACGCGCCGCCTGTGGCGTCTTCCCCGTCCACACCTGAAACGCCCGCGCAAACGAATTGGGATCCTCAAAGCCGAGCAGAAACGAGATCTCCGCGCCGGACATCGACGAATTCGTCAGGTAATGCTTGGCGAGCGACTCGCGCAGGGCGTCCAGCGTCTCCTGGAAACCGGTACCTTCAGCCTTCAGCTTGCGTTGCAGGGTCCGAGTGCTGACGCCGAGTTTTCGACAAACGGCATCCATCGACAGTTCACCAGCCGGCAGTGCCTCGAGTAGCACGCCGCGCAAGCGCTCCACCATGCTGGCGGCGCGGTCCAACTCCGCCAGCCGCGTGCGCAGGGCAGGCTCGAAATACGACCACATTTTGTGGTTCTCGGTCAGGAAGGGGCGTTCAACGTCCGCGGCGGCAAAAACCAGCGTGGCCAATGCGCTGCGGTCGACCGGTACGCCGAAGTACGCCTCGTATGCACGGAGGTCCGACTCCGATCCTTGCGGCACGGGCCAACTTGCCCGCAACGGGCGCACGTGGCTGCGCGTGGCGAGTCGTGCGAGCTGCACGAAGAACACCAGCTTGAACGCCAGGAACACGCTCGGCGCAGACTCCGTGCGGTCCAGGAAATCGATGGTGACCGTGCACTGCGTCGCGGTTCGCGCCACGTTGATCTCGATCGGCGCGACCAGCCTGACGTACTTTGCGATGCGGTGAAGTGCCGCTTCCATGTTCGAGCTGCAGAGTGCAGCAAAAAGTTCGGGGTCGAACCAGTCGGACGACATCACCTGCGCGACCTGCAACGGTGCCGGGCAGTCTGCCCGCACGGCCTGGCCTTCGGCTTCGATGGCCCGCCAAAGTTTGAAGAAGTCTGCCGAGTTCAGCCGCACGTTCTCGCGGGCGAACAGATCGCCCGGCAGCTGTGCGCGGCCCAGCACGCTCGGCGTTGCCAATCCTGCGTCATGCATCAGTAACCGCCAACCGGGCCACACGGCATACATCAACTGGGAGCCGCGGTAGCCATTCAGCGGGATTCTGGGTTCTGTGGACATGGGCGAAGTTTACGCGGTGGACAGCGACAGCGCACTCGCTGAACGCGCCAACAGCGTACGCGATCTTTGGCGCGTTCGGCAGTTTCATTGGCGCGTTCGGCGAGTGCGCGTGACGCGGCTCAACGGCAAAGTGCTGCTTAAGCCAGCGGTGCCGTCAACTCACGTGTGCCAGGCGGTTATTCACCATTGCAGACACGGCGGTGCGTCGGTTCGATGCTTTTGCGGGGCTGTTGCGGCAGTCGTCGGATCCTGCCAGCTCCGGACGCGAACTGCGCATCCCGGCCTGCATGAGTGACAACATCTTTTGGAAGGCGCACATGAAAAAAGCGGTCCTGATTACGGGCGCATCGTCGGGTTTTGGGTTGATGCTTGCCAATCACCTCCATCAACAAGGTTTCGACGTGATAGGCACCAGCCGTACGCCGGAAAAATGCGCCGGTAAGGTGCCGTTCAAACTGCTGCGCCTGAATATCGATGAAGATGGCTCCATCGAGGCGTTTGCCGACGAATTGTTCAGACACGTCAAGCAGCTGGATGTACTGGTCAATAATGCGGGTTACATGGTCACCGGCATCGCGGAAGAGACGCCGATCGAACTGGGCAGGCAACAGTTCGAGACCAACTTCTGGGGCACGGTCAAGGTGACAACTGCGTTGCTGCCGAAGCTCCGGGCGCAGAAGCGCGGGCATATCATTACCATCAGTTCCATCGTGGGGCTGATCGGTCCGCCGAACCTGTCGTATTACACTGCTTCCAAGCATGCGGTTCAGGGTTTCTTCAAGTCGTTACGTTTCGAACTGAATCAGTTCAACATCAAGATCAGCATGGTGGAGCCGGTCTGGTTCAAAACGAATCTTGGCCACAATGCCGTGTCGGCGGGCAGCGGCAACATCGCCGACTACGACGCGTACCGGAAACAGGTAACGGCCGCGACGCAAAAAGGCATTGACGAAGCGGAAGCGCCGGATGCGGTCGTCAATACTATTACCCGGCTGATCAATACCCACGAGCCGAAATTCAGCAATCCTGTAGGGAAGATGACGGGCATGATTCTTTTCCTTCAAAACTACGTGCCAAAAATGTTCGAAGGTTCGATACTTAAAAGCGTAAGAACGGCGAAATGAAGCTTCCGGCGGCCATTGATCTTTCAACTTACGGAAACGTTACGTAAGGATGTCAGTTGGTAAAGCCGTTGTTCATTCCGGAATGGCAGTCGGTTCTATAAATGAGGTGATTAAACGATGAAATATTATCTTTGCAAATTCATTCCGCCGCGTGCGAATTTCCTCGCGACGATGTCTGCCGACGAAAAGGAATGGATGAGGCAGCACGGAGTTTTCCAGAACGCGCTCCTCGACAAGGGGCTGATCGTCGCTCATGGCCCCGTGATCGATGACGCTGGCGGCTACGGCGTATCGCTCTACCAGATTGCCGACGATCAGGATATTTCCGCGCTGACATCGGAAGATCCGATCGTGAAGAACGGCGTGGGTCATTACGAACACTACACCATGCTTCATTTGACGACGCGTGGTTGAGCGCCCTGGCGGAAGCGGCGCCGAACGCGCCGCCGCGTCGATCGCTGGCTAGCCGCGCAACGATCCCGGCGTTCAGTCGAACGGCACGGCCAGCCGATCGATCACCGAACTGGTCGCCGGGCGCACGCCGCGCCACCATGCGAACGCCTCGGCCGCCTGCTCGACCAGCATGCCGACGCCCTCCGCGATCCCGTGCACGCCCGCGTTTTTCGCGAGCCGGAGAAACGGCGTGAGACGTTTGCCGTAGGCGAGTTCGTAGGCGGTTCCCGTCGGACTGAACACGCTCGGCGGGACGGGCGGCAGGTCGCCGGTCAGGCTGGCCGATGTCGCATTGACGACCAGGTCGAAACGTCCCATCCGCGCGAGGTCCGCGTAGCTGCCGGCCACCAGCGGGCCGCGCCCGGCGACCTGCGTGGCCAGGGCGCACGCCTTGTCGACGTCGCGATTCGCGATGACGAGTTCCGCCGGGCCTGCTTCGAGGAACGGCAACAGCGCGCCGCGTGCCGCGCCGCCCGCGCCGAGCACCAGGACACGCTTGCCGGCCATCGGAAGATTGAGGTTCGCTTCGATATCGCGAACCAGCCCGATTCCGTCGAAATTGTCCGCCAGGATGCGGCCGCCGTCGAACTTGAGCGCGTTGGCCGCGCCCGCGAGCTGCGCACGCTCGCTGCATTCGTCCGACATCGAGAACGCATCGAGCTTGAACGGCGCGGTAACGTTGATGCCCTTGCCGCCACCGTCGAAAAACGCGCGAACCGCGGCGGCGAAGGCGCCTGCCGGCTCGAGCGGGCCCTCGATCGCCGTATAGCGAATGTCCTGCCGCGTCTCTTGCGCGAAGAGGCCGTGAATCAACGGGGATTTCGTATGCCCGATCGGATTGCCGATCACCGCGTATCGGTCGGTCATCATTGGCTCGCTTTTGAATAGAGGACGCCGTCGGCCTGCATCGCGTCGATTTCGGCCGAATCGAACCCAAGGGAACGCGCGACTTCCGCGTTGTGCTGCCCGAGATCGGGCGCGACGTCGCGAATCGTCGTATCGCAATCGGAAAACCGGAACGGCAGGTTGGGCAGACGCAGCGTCCCGTAGCGCGGATGCTGTTGCTCGACGACCATGCCTCTGGCCTGGATCTGCGGATCGTTCAACACCTCGTCGATGCGTTGCACCTTCGCGCAGGGAACGTCGATGCCGTCCAGCAATTCCAGTACCGACGAGACGGAACGCGCGGCCACCCACGGCTCGACCACCGACAGAATCTCCGCGCGGTGCGCGTTGCGCCCGGTGCCGTCGTGAAAGCGCGGGTCGGCGCCGAAACCCGCCGGGCCGCCGTGCGTCGCGATCAGTGCTGCGAAGCGCTTCCACGCGTCGTCCACCTGCGCGGCGATCACGAGATCGCCGTCCGCGGCACGGAACACGCCATAGAGGGTCGAGGTCGGCATGTCGTGCCCGGTCTGCTCGGGCAGCACGCCCTGCAGCGTGTAGCACTGCACCGCGTATTCGTGCATCGACACCAGCGTGTCGTACAGCGCCATGTCGACGTGTTGCCCGCGACCGCTCTTCACGCGCCCCAGCAGCGCGGCGTTGATCGCCGCGACCGCATGAATGCCGGTGTACATGTCGCCGAGCGAAATGCGCAGCAGCGGCGGCCGCTCGCCGGGCGTGCCGACCATCTGCATGATCCCGCTCTTCGCTTCGGCGATCAGCCCGAAGCCCGCGCGATGGGCGTCGGGACCGGTGTGCCCGTACGCCGAAATCGAGCAGTAGACGAGGCCCGGATTGCGCGCCGACAGTTCGGCATAGCCGAGCCCGAGCTTGTCCAGCGCGCCCGGCCGATAGTTCTCGACGAAGACGTCGGCGGAGTCGCACAGCCGCTGCATGAACGCCTTGCCGCGCGGGTCCTTCATGTTGACGCTCACGCCGCGCTTGCCCATGTTGAGCTGCAGGAAGTAGCCGCTTTGCTGGTCGTCGAGCACGGTCGCGTGCTGGCGCCCGGCGTCGCCGGCGCCGGGACGCTCGACCTTGATGACTTCTGCGCCGAGCGCCGCGAGACAGCGCCCGACATACGGGCCGGCGAGGAAATGGCTGTAGTCGACGACGCGGATGCCTTCGAGGGGACGTGCCTGCATCACGATGCCTCCGGACGGCGCGGGACCATCAGACGATGTTCGCCATGCTGAACGATTTGCCCGTCCTGATTGATCAGTTCCGACGGCAGCACGACGATGCCCCAGTCCGGACGGCTCTTGCTGGCCCGCATCGAACCGACGCGGAACGTCACGTGCAGTACGTCGCCGACCTTGATCGGCAGCAGAAAATCCCAGGTCCAGCCGAGCGACATGCCCGGCAGAAAGCGATAGTCGCTCTGGGTCTTCAGGCCGTCGGCAACGGACAGGCCGAACAGCCCGTGCGCGACGAGGCAGCCGAAATGGCTGGCGTTCGCGTACGCCTCGTCCACGTGCACGGGCGTATGGTCGCCGGTGAGGTCGGCATACGCGAGAATGCGCTCCTTGGTCACGATGTAGCTCGGGCTCGTGCATGCATCGCCCTCGCGGGCGTCGTCCCAGTATTTCTCGACGATCGTCATGGTCATGCCTCCGCGCGCGGGTCGATCGCCAACGCCTGTGCGACACAGGAAGCCGGCCTGGCCTGAATCAGTTCGACGGCGAGCCCGTCGGGCAGGCGAAGCCAGTTGCGCCCCTGCGGCATCTCCGTCACGTCGAACCGCCGCGCCGCGGCCAGCGCGGCCTCCAGGTCTTCGCACATCACGCCGAGATGGGCGAGCCGGCCTTCCGGGCCGTCGTGTTCCGGCGCGTGAATGAACTGCAGGCCGCCGAGCGTCCAGTACTGCCGCGGTGCGTCGAGCGTGCCGTCCACTTCGCGCAGCGTCATGCCCAGCACGTCCTCGAAGAAACGGATGTGCCAGCGGATGTCCTTCACCCAGATCGCAACGTGTTCGAGATAGGCTTTCGTGGCGTTCATGCGGCAGTCTCCTCGCGTGCGCGATCGGCCATCGCGCGCTCCAGCCCCTTGATGCAGGCGACGAGCGTGGCATTGACCGGGGTCGGCACGCCGTAGCGCTGCCCGCAGCGCACGACCGAACCGTTGATGAAGTCGATCTCGGTGATCGAGCCTTTCTCCAGGCTTTGCAGCATCGAGGTCTTGAAGGCCGCGGGCAGCCCCTCGGCCGCGAGCGCCCATGCCTGTTCCGGATCGGTCATCGACAGCGTCACGCCGGCGGCCTGCGCCGCCGCGATCGCCTCGGCGACGGCCGCGAGCGACGTCGCCTTCAGCAACGGCTCGTCGTAAAGCTGACCGTAGGTGAGGCCGGTGAGGCCGGTCAGCGCGCCGGTCGCGACGTTCACCAGCAGCTTGTCCCACATCGTGCCGACGATGTTGTCGCTGATCGTCGTCGCGAGGCCGGCGGTATCGAACGCGTCGGCGATCGCCCGGACACGCGGGGTGATTCGGCCGTCGAGTTCGCCGATGTAGGTGGCCTTGCCGATGACGCCGGATTCGATATGGCCCGGCCCGCGAAGCACGCCGCCGACGTAGGTCTTGCCCGCGAGTACGCGCTCGCGGCCGACGGCCTCGCTCAGGATGTCCTCGTGCCCGAGGCCGTTCTGCAGCGACAGCACGACGGTATCGGGCCCCACCAGCGATCGGGCGCCGCGGATGGCCGCGTCGGTGTGGAACGACTTGACCAGCACCACCACCAGGTCGGCCGCGCCGACTTCGGCGGCCTGCGTCGTCGCGTGGACGCGTACGTGCCGGGAGCCGCCGGCGTCGTCGACCCGCAGGCCGTCGCGACGCATCGCATCGACGTGCGCGGGCGAGCGGTCGATCAACCAGGTCTCGTGACCGCCTTCGGTGAGGGTGGCGCCGATCGCACAGCCCAGTGCGCCGGCACCCAGAATCGCAATTTTCAACGGTGTCTCCTTGACGTATGGCCTCACGATAGGAGCCGCCGCTCATATCGGCAATGCAATGGATACAATGGCGTCATTGCCCAGCACAATAATGCGACGATGCCCGCCGATCTGCCGGACCTGAAACTGCTTCAGCTATTCGATCTCCTGTACGACGTGCGCAGCGTCACGCGCGTCGCCGAGCAACTCGGCCAGAGCCAGCCGACCGTCAGCATCTGGCTCGGGCACTTGCGGGAGCACCTGCACGATCCGCTCTTCATCCGGACGCCCGGCGGCATGGCGCCGACACCGCAGGCCGACGCGCTGATCGGGCCATGCCGGGAAATTCTCGAATCGCTGCGACGTTTCACTGCGTGGGAGATCGCGTTCGATCCCGCGACCGCCCAGCGACGCTTTCGCATCTGCATGACCGACGCGAGCCACGTCACGCTGCTGCCGCGGCTACTGGCCCATGTCCGCGCGCAGGCGCCCGGCGTCCGGCTGGAAGCCGCACGGATCGACGGCAATACGGAGCGGGCGCTCGAATCCGGCGAAGCCGATCTCGCGATCGGCTATGTGCCATGGCTCGGTGGCGGTATTTATCAGCAGAAGCTTTATGACCAGGACTGGATTTGTCTGGTGAATCGGCATCACCCGAGGATTCGCGGCCGGCTCGGGGCCAGGCAGTATCGTTCGGAAGGGCATGTCGCCATCACGGCCGGCACCGGGGCGCAGCTCCTCGAACAGGCGCTGCGACAGGCGCGCATCGAGCGGGACGTGGTGCTGGAATTGCCGGGCTTTCTCGGTCTGGGGGCGATTGTCCAGACGACCGACCTGATCACGACGCTACCTCGTCATATCGGCGAGACGCTGGCCCAGGCCAGCGATTTGGCGGTTCATGCTTGCCCGATCCCGGTCGACGGGTTTGCGGTGCGGCAGCATTGGCATGCGCGCTATCACCACGAGGCCGGCAACCGGTGGCTGCGCGGTGTCGTGATTCGATTGTTCGGTGCTTCGCATTGACCAGTGGCGTCGGCGTTCGCGATGGAGGCCGGAGGTGTCGCGGCATTCGGGCGTTACCGATCCGGTCGCGCCCGCAAGTCGATCGGCTTTGAACAGGAACGGCAGCCGCGTTACGTCCGGTAGGCCGTTTCGGCACCGAACCGGTCGACCACGAATTCAGTAAAGCTACGAAGCTTCGGTGATTTTCGCCGCTCTTGCAGATAAAGCAGATTCATCGGTCGTTCGGGGCCGGCAAAGTCCGGCATGATCTCGATGAGGCGCGCCTCGCGAATGTCCTCGTCTATCAACATGGAAGGAAGCATCGCGATACCCAGCCCGCTCAATGCCGCTCGGCGCAACGCTTCCGCGCTGTCAATTTTCAGTCGGCCGTCCACGGCGATGCTCATCGGCCCATCCGGACCTTCCAGCATCCATTGAGGTTGCGCCGCGTGCCATTCCGAACGGGGCGGATACGCGTACGTCAGGCATTGATGCTCGCCCAGCGCGTGCGGCGTAGTCGGCGCTCCATGTTCGCGAACGTAAGCGGGCGACGCACACAGCACCAGCCGATATGGCGCCAGCGGGCGCGCCACCACATCCGGGTTGGCGAGCGCGCCGATGCGAATGGCTGCCTCGAAACCTTCGTCGAACAGATCGGCGAGCGAGTCGGTTGCGACGATATCGAGCTTGATCTCGGGGTAGCGCCGGTAATAGTCCGCGAGCGCGGGAATCAGGCACTCGTTCGTGAACACGACGGGCGCAGTCACGCGCAAACGCCCTCGTGGCTGCTTGAGGTGATCGAGCGCAAGCTGTTCCGTGTCGTCGACCAGACCGAGGACTTCGACGCATCGCTCGTAGTAAGCATGGCCGAACGCGCTGACTTTCTGCTTACGGGTCGTGCGGTGAAGGAGGACCGCGCCTAGCCGACTTTCCAACGCCTGAAGATAGTTGCCGACCATGGTCGGCGACAGATTGGACGCTTGCGCCGCCGCCGTCAGGCTGCCCGTTTCCACGATACGGACGAATACGGCCATCGCCTTGAGGAGATCCATTGCGCAATGGTACTGGATTCTGTTTCAAGGTGCGGCGCGTTTATCAGCCGCCGGTTTGGAAATAGATTGGGATATGCAAGCAAAAAAGGGAGGACAGAAATGCTGTATGAACTCGCGACGTTGTCGTGTCCGCTTCTGGACCAGGACAGGGTGTCCCGCCATGCGCATCGCTGGGTATCGGATGCCGACGCGCAAGGGCGGCTGCTGGGAGCATGGCGCACGGAAATTGGCGAGCTATCGCGGGTTGTCGTGCTGCGTGGCTTCGAGACGATGGATGAGTTGCAGCATGAACGCAATCGGGCATTGAGCGCCGAGCGACCTTTCGGGATTGAAAGCGCATCCGTTCGATTGACGATGGAAAGCCATGCGCTTTTTCCTTTTCTACCCGATGTCGAACCGGCGGCATTTGGCGACTTCTATGAGATTCGCCGCTACTGGCTGAAAGCCGGCGGTATTGCGCCGACCATTGCCGCGTGGGAACGGGCGGTGGGCCCGGCCAAAGCCTATACGTCGCATCTCGTTGGCAACCTGTACGCGCTCGATGGACCGCCGCGCATCACGCACATCTGGGGATTCTCGAGTCTGGAAGAACGTATGGCGCTGAGAAAGCGGCACTATGCGGAGGGGCTTTGGCCTCCGAAAGGCGGTCCGGAGCAGATCGAAAGGGCGACGTCGACGATCGGCTTGCCGGAGGCGTGGTCGCCGTTGCGTTGAATGCGGCGCCGCGGCTGCCGCGCAATCCGGCCCGCGGCGCCGCTCGGGTGATCGGCCACGTAACGACATTGAATCTGTTAATTGATTGACCGATTGTCGGCAGGGACGAAAGAGGGCCGCTTACCGGTACGTCCAGAGCCGGTGCAGCACGAACGTCGTCGGCGGGATAAGCAGCGCGATCGCGACGACACCCATCGCGCGCGACACATCCAGCACCTCCGCGGCGCGTGCGATGAGGATCGTTTCGACGAAACCGGCGAGCGTGACCGCGAGAAAGCGCATGGCATTGCGGGTGCGCACCGTCGACGAGAAGCTCCACAGCGTATTCGCCAGATACGAGAACGCGGTGGCGCAGCCGAATGCGACCGCATTCGCGGTCACCGGCGTCGCATCGAGCAGCGCGAACAGCGCCGCCGCGACCAGCGTGTGAATCGCGGTCGAGCAGAGTCCGGATACGCCGAAGCGCACGAGCCGCGTGCGCTCGGCCCGGAGCGGGCCGATCATGGCGCCTGCGCGTCAGCGCGCGCCGATGCGCGCCCGGACCGGCTGTGCGCGCCGGCGGGGCGGCTGGCGGCGTGCGTCGCGAGCGACCGGCAGTTCGATCACCTTGCCGTGCGCCTGGTAGCGGCGGCGGATCAGGTAGATGGGCCGTTGCTTCGATTCGTCGTAGATCCGCCCGACGTATTCGCCGACGACGCCGATCCCGATCAGCTCGATGCCGCCGATGAACAGCGTGACCGAGATCAGCGATGCGTAGCCGAGCACCGGATTGCCGAACAGCAGCGTGCGCAGGATGATGAAGGTGCCGTACAGGAACGCGAGCGCCGCGATACCGACGCCGATGTAGGTCCAGCTGCGCAGCGGCACGGTGCTGAAGCTGGTGATGCCTTCCAGCGCGAAATTCCAGAGCTTCCAGCCGGAGAATTTCGAGTGCCCGGCGCTGCGCGGATCGCGCTGGTATTCGACGATCACGGTCTTGTAGCCGACCCACGCGAACAGCCCTTTCATGAAGCGGTGCCGCTCGGGAAGGTTGCGCAGCGCGTTCACGACCTTGCGATCCATCAACCGGAAATCGCCGACGTTCTCCGGCAGCTTCACGTCCGACAGCAGGTTGTGAACGCGATAGTAGATCGCGGCGGCGGTGCGTTTCGCGAAGGAATCGCACGCGCGGTTGCTGCGCTTGGCCGCGACGACCTCCGCGCCGTCGCGCCAGTGCTCGATCAGCACCGGAATCAGGCTTGGCGGGTCCTGCAGGTCGGCGTCGAGCGGGATCACCGCGTCGCCGGCGGCTTCGTCGAGGCCGGCCGTCAGCGCGGCTTCCTTGCCGAAATTGCGGGTGAGATCGATGACGCGCACGCGCCGCTCGGCGGCGCCGATGCGGACCAGGCGTTCCAGCGTGTCGTCGCGGCTGCCGTCGTTCACGCAGACGATCTCGAAGCGGATCGCGTCGATCGCGGTCAACAACGGAATCACGACGTCGAAGAAGCGCTCGACGGCTTCGCCTTCGTTGTAGAACGGCACGACCAGCGAGACGAGCGGCGTGTAGATGGATTCCCGCATGATGATTCCCCTTGTGATGTCGCTTACCGGTGGACGCCGAACGTCAGGCGGCCGGTGCGGCGCATGTCGTGCGCCGGGCGGTGGTGCGGTCGGACCGCGTGCGCGAAGTCGGTCTCGGTCGAGGTGTCGCGCGCATCGGGCATCGACGGCACGTCGCGTCGTTCCTGGGCAATCCGGCCGACGAGCAGCGCGAGCGACGCGAGCGTCACGAGCGGCATGAACTGGAACGACAGGTGCGGTACGATCGCGAGACCCGCGAGCGGCATCGGCCACAGCAGCATCAGCCATTCGCGGTCGAAGTGGCGCCAGCCGTGCGTCCACGCATAGCGTGCATACCACGCGATCACGATGCCGTACCACGTCAGGTCGTAGTCGTACAGATAGGGGCTGACGAGCAGGCATGCACACGCAAGGGTCGCGGCGCGCAGCGCGTACGAGCAGGCGCCGCGCCACGCGTAGACGACGGCGATCGCGGCAGCCGCGGCCGACAGTAACTGAAGGCCGCGCGCGACGAGCGCGGGCCAGCCGGCCATCGTCGCGAGCGCGAACAAGGTCGGCATGCGCGCGAGCTTGGCGTGGCCGGTGCCGACGATCGTATAGACGTGGGCGATCAAGTGGACGAACGCGATCCATGGGCCCACGCCGAACGCGAGCGTCGCGAGCAAGGCGCTGCCGACGATCGTCGCGGCCCACGCAGCCAGCGCGCGCCATTGGCCGGCACACAGCAGCGCGAGCGGGAACAGCACTGCGAGCTGCGGCTTCATCGTCAGCAACCCGAAACAGATGCCGGCGAAGACGGGGCGGCGGTTCAGCGCGAGCAGACCGAGCGCGGCGAGCGTCGCGGTGAAGAGGCTCGTCTGCCCGACGATCACCGTGAGGAACGCGCCGGGGAACGCAAGTGCGCAAAACCACGCGGCGTCGCGCTGCACGGTCGCGCGGATCGCCGCCGCGAACAGCGCGATTCCGATGCCGAGCCACAGCACGATCGCCAGCGTGTACGGCAGCCAGCCGAGCGGCAGCACGAGCAGTAGCATCGTCGGCGGATAGAGCCACGGCAGCGTGCCGTCCGCGAGCGTCATCGTCGGGAGCGCGAGCTTCTGGACCGCGAACAACGTGGAGTAATGCCATGCGTCGGCGCCGTGCCCGTGCGCGGCGAGCCATGCGGCGCTCCAGACCGGCGAGAAGTCCTGCGACAGCGGCTCCAGCGCGCCGTCGTGCGACAGGTGCAGGCGGACCAGGTAAATGACGATGAACAGCACCTCCGTCAGCAGCACGGCGGCCGCATAGAGGCGCACGCGATCGCGATTGAGCCAGTGCGGATAGCGGCGCGGGCCGGCGATCGGGAGTTCCGGATGCACGTGGGCGGCCGGGTGTGCGTGGCGGGCGAACGACGGCGTTTTCATCGTGCGCTCCGGGATACGAACGCCGTGCGGCGCACGACGACGAACAGCACCGCGAGCAGCACGACCGGCCCGATTTGCGGCAGCTTCATCAGCCGGTTCAGCATTTCGAAGATCGGCAGCAGCCATGCCAGCACGACGATGCCCTGGTCGCCGGGCAGCCAACCTTCGTCGAGGCCGTGCGCGATCAGACAGAAGAGCGCGATGCCGAGCCACGTCAGTTCGTAGTTCCAAAGATACGGCGTCGTCAGCAGCGTGGCGACCGCCAGCACCGCGCCGCGCAGCCGCATGTCGCGCGTGCGGCGCCAGACGTCGACGGCCGCGGCGAGCGCGACGAGCGCGACCGCCGCCTGGGCGGCCAGCGCGGCCGCGACCGGCGCGCCTGCGAGCCGCAACGCGGCGAACGGCGTCGGCGACGCGAGCCAGTACGACGCGAGCATGAAATGCTGCGCGCGTACCGTCTCCAGTGCGTGACTCAACCCGTGCAGCGCGGCGGGGCCGGCCAGCGCGACGCCGGCCGCCGCGAACAGCGCCGCGCTGATCGCCGCCGCCGCGAAGGTGCGCCACGCACGCGTCGCGATCAGCACGAACGGGAACACGACGGCGAGTTGCGGCTTGATCGCGAGCAGCCCGATCAGCACGCCCGCCACGACCGGCCGCTTGCCGAGCAGATGCAGCGCGAGTGCGGCGAGGCCGGCGGTCAGGATGCTGTTCTGGCCGAACAGCGCGGACATGCACACCGCCGAATATGCGACGACGACGAGCGTCGCGGCGCGCGGCACGGGAAGATGCGCGCGCAGCCCCGACAACCGCGAGACGGCGAACGCATAGCATAAAAGACTGCCCGCGAAAAAGAGGAAGTAAGCGGGCAGGAAAGGCACGAGGGCAATCGGCGCGACGAACAGCAGCATCGTCGGCGGATAGAGCCAGGGAAGCGGCCGGTTTTGCAGATACGCACCGAAGTGCGCGAATTCGGCCTGCAGAAATGACGACGTGTCGTAGGCCGCCGCGGCGTGACCTTGCAACACGAGATGCGATGCGGTCCAGAAGACGGAGAAGTCGGTGCCGGGGCGGGCGGTGGCGTTCGACGTGAAGCCGTCGGTCACGACGCCCCAGACGATCAGCAGCGCAGCGAAGAGCATCAGCATGATGCAGCTGTACGGAATGATCCGGTCGGCCGTCAGCCATTGAGCACAGCGTATTGCGCGATCGCGCGTTCCACGATTGGCTGTGTACATGATGCCCCGTCTGTCGTTTGGCCGCGTGGTCTGTCGCAGCCGTTTGATGTTGTCGTGCCTGCGGATCGATCGCTCTGAGATAGCGTTGTCCGTGAATTCATTGTTGAAGAAAAAATCGCATGATGCAAACCGCGCACGGCCGGCCGGCATTGAATGTGTTCATCGGTTCGGGTGAAAACCGCCATTTCTGGTATGAGAAAACGCCGCCGCCGGCATTCGTGTATCTGGCCTGAAACATTCCGCGTTTTTTGTCGGCTGTGCAGGCCGCCGAACCGGCGACGCACGAGGCGCTCGCCATGTTCGGGAAAATCCCGAGAAAATTTTTTGGACCCTTTGTGCAGCGCGGCGACGGGGTTTCGTGCCGACCACATGCGCCCGAACCGCATATATCAAGGTTGAAACATTTCGGTGGCCGGACGTTTGGCGAGGGGGCGTGCGGATCGCCGGAACCCTTGCCGCGCCTCGATTTCGCCCGGGATGGTCCGCTCTTTGCGTAAGCGTTGGCACGGCAGTCGACGATGTGGTGACCGGGCGGTTCGGGCAACAAGCAGAGGAACCGGCTCGGCATCACTTGCGGAAAAAGATGGTCCGGAGCGCGTCGGGGAACACGCGGCTCCGCTCGATCGAGCGCGGGAACCGTCGTCGAACGACCAACGAGACCCGATCGCTTCCGGGCAATAAGAAATCGGCATGGCAGTACATGGGGAATAAAAATGAAAGACCACAGCACATCGCGGATCGCAAGCCGCGTTAAAGACACATTGCAGTTTTGCCGGGAGTTCGTCTCCCGTTCAACTGGATTCCATGCGTCGAGCGGCCGCCGTGCCGTTCCGGTCGATCGACCTGCCCGGTTCATCCGACTGGTCGAACCGTACACGCATCTCTCATGCTCCGTCTCGCCGATACCCGTTCGCACGGACCGGGGTGGTCCGCCCCGTTTCCGCGACTGATCGTCGGCTTCCGATTTCTAGCGTAGTGCCGGTGGTGCCCACCCCCCGACGTCTCGACCGACGAAGGGTATTTCATAGCAGTCCGAAAGGAGAGTGCTCATGTCAAGAATCATCGAAAAGATCGCGTGGTTCGTCCAGGATCAGGGCGGCGTGACGGCCATCGAATACGGCCTGATCGCCGCGCTGATCGCGATCGGCATCGTCGCCGCTCTGGCGACGGTCGGTACGGATCTGAAGACCGTGTTCAGCACGATCGCCGCGGATCTGGACTCGGCGGTAGCAGGCATCTGATGGACGGTACGACGAACGGTTCGCCCGAATCGTCCGAATCGTTCGTCGGCGCCACACGGCATCAACGACATTCCTCGACGTATCGATGCACGGTCGTCCGACCAGCCGGTGCGCGAGGGTTTTGAAAGTCACCACGCAAGGAGATCACCATGTCCAAGCTCATTCAACAAGCCGGCCGTTTCATTCGCGACGAAGACGGCGTGACCGCCATCGAATACGGCCTGATCGCCGCCCTCATCGCCATCGGCATCATCGCCGCGCTGTCGACCATCGGGAAGGATCTCAAGACCGTGTTCAGCACGATCGCGGCCGACCTCGATTCGGCGGTTGCAGGCATCTGATGCACCGTGCCGCGGGCGGCTCGGCTGGTGCAGCGTTCGGGCCGTCCCCGGCCATCCGTTCAACCGGAAACCGGAGACCATCATGCATGCCATCACGCGTGTCGCCCGTCGCTGGATCGCCGACGAACAGGGTGTGACGTCGATCGAATATGCATTGCTCGCGTCGATGTTCGCCATCGCGGTACTGGGCAGCGTCGTCACGCTGAAGGGCTCGCTCGTCGATACATACGAGATGATCGCCGCGGCCGTGACGGCTGCCGTGAGCACCGCCGTGACCACCGCGTTGTCCATGGTTTCCTGATCCACCGATTCGATACGCGAGGTTCGCCATGCTTCCCGTTGCGCCGCCTTATCCGGTTCCGTTGTGCGTGACGCTGCTCGCGGTCGCCGCGGCCGGCACGGACATCGCGAGCCGTCGCATTCCGAACCGTCTCGTGTTGCTCGGCCTGGCCGGCGCGCTGGTTGCGCAGTGCCTGTTGCACGGCGTACTGGCAGGCGTGCTCGGATGGCTTGCCGGCGCTGCAACCGGCTTCGGCCTGCTGCTGCCGTTCTACCTGTTGCGCGGGATGGCGGCCGGCGACGTGAAGCTGATGCTCGCGATCGGCGCATGGGTCGGCGCGGAAATGACGTTCTACATCGTGCTGGCCACGTTCCTGGCCGGCGGGATCGGCGCCGTCGTCTACGCGCTGCTGCGCGGGCGGACGCGCCGGATGTGGGCGAACGTGCGCACGCTGCTCGTGCGGCGCTCGCAAGCGGCGCGCGCCGAGGCCGACAACGGCCCCGTCGAGATCGTCTCGGTCGGCACGCTGCCGTACGGCGTGGCGATCGCGGTCGGCACGCTGGGCATGCTGTTCGCGTCGTGCGCATAGCGCGGCGGATCCGCAACGAAGACGCAACGAGGACGCAACGATCATGAACACGAACCACACCGAACCGAGACGCGACGCGCAGGTGGCACGCCTGCCCGACCCGCCGCCGTCGCGGGAGGTCCATACGAAGCTGGGCGCGCAGCTGCCGCCGGCGCCGCGCTCGCTCGCGGAAACCGGCTTGAGCATGGCGTTCGTCGGCGGCCTCGTGCTGAAGTCGACGCTGGTGCTCGGCCGTCCGTCGTACGGCGACCTGGTCGAGCGGCACTGCCTGCCGCTCGCGGTGCTCGACGACGTCTTTGCGTTCCTGGTGCGCGAGCATCTCGTCGAGCTGATCCATCGCGGCGCGACCGATCTCGACGTGACGTTCCGCCTGACCGATGCGGGCCGCGTGCTCGCGCTCGAGGAACGGGAGCGCAGCGGCTACAGCGGGCCCGCGCCGGTGACGCTCGACGCGTATCTCGCGAGCGTGGCCGCGCATTCGGTGCGCAAGCTGCACATCGGCCAGAGCGACGTATGGGCGGCGTTCGAAGGCATCGTGATCGACACGGCAGTGCTCGATGCGGCGGCCGCGGCACTGAACGCGGGCCGGCCGCTGCTGATCTACGGCCCGGCCGGCAGCGGCAAGACCTTTCTCGCCGAACGGCTCGGCGCGCTGATGCACGGCCGCGTGCCGGTCCCGCACGCGATCTGCGCGGCGGGCGAAGTGATCCAGGTCTACGACCCGCTCGTGCATGTCGACGCGCAGGCACCGAGCGTCGGCCAGTCGGTCGATCGCCGCTGGCGCCTGTGCCGGCGGCCGGTCGTGATGTCGGGCGGCGAGCTGACGCTCGACGAGCTCGACCTGCGTCGCGACGAAGCGGCCGGTTTCTACCAGGCGCCGCCGCACATGAAGGCGAACATGGGCATGTACGTCGTCGACGATCTCGGCCGCCAGCGCGTCGAGCCGCGCGACCTGCTCAATCGCTGGCTGCGTCCGCTCGATCGCGGCGACGATTTCATGACGCTCGAATCCGGCAACCGTTTCGTGCTGCCGTTCGACGTATGGCCGGTGTTCTCGAGCAACCTGGCGCCGGAGCAGTTCTGCGACGACGCGTTCATGCGCCGCCTCGGCTCGAAGCTGCACGTCGGCGCGATGTCGATCGACGACTACCGCGCGGTGTACGACGCGGCCTGCGCATCGCTCGGGCTCGTGTCGGCGAGCGACGCGTTCGACTTCCTGCTGCATCGGCTGCATCTGCCGACCGGCAAGGCGTTTCTCGCGTGCTTTCCGGCGGACCTGCTGCGCCTCGTGGCCGCCGGCGCGCGTTATCGCGGCGATCCGCCCGAGGTGACGCACGACGCGCTGTACGACGCGTGGGCGAGTTACTTCGGCGCGGCGCCTGAACGGGACGGCAGCCATCCGCCGCCGGTCGAGCGCGGAGGCCGTACGTTCGTCACCGGTTGAGCGGTTTCTTTCACGATTCGTCGAGGAGCATTGCCATGAAAAACAGTCGAGCGGTCATGATGCTGGTCGTCGCGATGATCGCGGGTCTTGCCGCGGTCGTATTCGCCTCCCACTGGCTGATGCAGACATCCACGAGCTCGGTCACGTCCGTCGCGGTGGCCAGCACCGACCTGAACCTGGGCGAGCCGCTCGGGCCGAACCAGATCCACATGGTGAGCTGGCCGTCGGGCAGCGTGCCGACCGGCGCGTTCACCGACACGAAGACGCTCGAAGGGCGTGTCGTGCGCACCAGCCTGTCGCGCGGCGAACCGGTGATCGAATCGAAGCTCGCGCCGGTCGGCACGAAGGGCGGGCTGTCCGCGGTGATCGCCGACGGCAGCCGCGCGATCACGGTGCGCGTGAACGACGTGGTCGGCGTCGCCGGCTTCGCCCTGCCGGGCAACTACGTCGACGTGATCGTCAACACGCAGGAACAGCAGGGCAAGACCGACGGGCAGAGCATCTCCAAGATCGTGCTCGAGCACATCCTCGTGCTCGCCGTCGCGCAGCAGGTCAGCCGCGACGACACGGCGCCGAAGGTGGTCAACGCGGTGACGCTGGAAGTCACGCCCGAGCAGGCCGAACGGCTCGACGTCGCACGCAGCGTCGGCACGCTGTCGCTCGTGCTGCGCAACCAGGTCGACCAGAAGACGCTGAACACGGACGGTGCGACCAAGCTGACGCTGCTCGGCAAGGAGCCCGTGCCCGAAGCGCCGCCGGCGCCCGTCCACGTGCGGCAGGTCCGCGTGCACGTCGCGTCGCACGCGGCGCCGGAAGCGCGGCGCGATTGCGTCGGCGTGCTGACCGGCGTGAAGGGCAGCGTCGAATGTTTCTGAAGCCAAACCAACCAGCCAGACCAACAGATCGGCCGCCGGCAACGCGCGGCGGCCTTGGAAGTCGATAACCGGCACGGCGCCGGTCTCTCGGGGGATCAGACGAAATGAAGATCAAACCGCAATGCACAGGTACCGGCCCGCTACGCACACGCGTCGCACGGGGCACGATGATGGCCGCGATCCTCTGTTCGGGATGGCTGACCGTGTATGGCGCACTCGCGCAGGAAGGCGTCGAATCGGCGGTGCTGACGAAGGGCGGCGCCAGCGCGCCGGCCGCGGTCGGCAAGGGGCCGATGCAGATGACGATCAGCATGGCGCCGGTGCCGGCCGCCGCGCCCGCGTCGGCGGGGCCGCTGCGCGGGCCGAACTGCGTCGGCGCCGTGCGCGAATCGAGCAGCGTCGCCGTGCCGCTCGGCAAGTCGCTGCTGGTGCCGATGCCCGAGCCGGTCCGCAACCGGACGATCGGCAATCCGGCCGTCGCACAGGCGACGATGGTGTCGCCGCAGACGCTGTACATCCTCGGGCTCTCGGTCGGCACGACCAACATGATCGTGCAGGGCAGGAGCGGCGCATGCCGCGTGATCGACGTCGCGGTCGGCGCGGACGCCGGCGGCCTGCAGGCGTCGCTGCTGCAACTGATGCCGAACGAACGCGACATCCATGTGTCGACCGCGGCCGGCACGATCGTGCTGGCCGGCACCGTGTCGAGCTCGCAGGCCGCGCAGCAGGCGGTGCAGATCGCCCATGCGTACGGCGACAGCGCGGGCGATGCCGCGGGCGGCGGCAAGCAGGGCGGCGGCGTGCTCAACATGCTGAACGTCACGTCGCCGCAGCAGGTGATGCTCGAGGTGAAGGTGGCCGAGGTGTCGAAGACGCTGATCAACCAGATGGGCAGCGCGTTCAACATCCAGGGCGGGTTCGGTTCGTGGAGCGGCGCGCTGGTCAGCAACCTGCTCGCGGGCGTCGCGAGCGGCGCGCTGTTCAACAAGGCGAACAACAAGCCGTTCAGCGTCGCGGCCGACGCGCAGAACACCGACAACCTCGTCAAGATCCTCGCGGAGCCGAACCTCGTGACGATCAGCGGCCAGGAAGCGACGTTCCTCGCGGGCGGCAAGATCTTCATCCCGATTCCGCAGAGCAGCGGCAACGGCACGTCGTCGATCACGCTGCAGGAAGAGGAATTCGGCGTCGCGCTGAAGTTCACGCCGACGGTGCTGGCCAACGGCCGGATCAGCCTGAAGGTCGCGCCGGAAGTGTCGGAGCTGTCGCAGACGGGCGTCACGCTGAGCGCGACCAACATCGGCGGCACGTCGATCCTGCCGCTGATCACGACGCGGCGCGCATCGACGACGGTGCAGATGAGCGACGGCGAATCGTTCGCGATCGGCGGGTTGATCAAGGACAACGCGACCGGCGCGCTGAAGGCGATCCCGGGCGTCGGCGAAGTGCCGGTGCTCGGCGCGCTGTTCCGCAGCACGTCGTTCCAGCAGGATCGCACCGAGCTGATCTTCCTGATCACGCCGCACCTGGTGAAGCCGCTGCAGACCGCGGACGTCGCGCTGCCGACCGACAGCTTCTCGAAGCCGAACGAAGCCGACGTGTATGCGACCGGCAACATGGAAGGCCGCGGCGGCGTCCGCAAGGCAGGCGCCCAGCCCATGCAACCCGCGAACGCCGCCGCTCCGCAGACACCGGCCCAGGCGCCGGCGCCCGCTCCGGCGCCGCGATCGGAAGCACCGGTCGCGCCGGCCGCGCTGCCGGCGCCGCGCGCGCCGCAAGACGCCGACGTGCAGCCGCCGGCGCCCGTCGGGCCGCCGAAGGCGCCGGTCGCGGCCGCCGCCCCGCAGTCCGACCCGGCCACCTCGGCGCGTGTCGCCCGCATCGAAGCCGCCGCCGCGCGCCTCGCGGCAGCCGGCCCCGATACGCCGGCCCAGCCGGCGGCGCGCTCGAAGCACCGGATCGCGGCGGCGCCCAAAGCGCAGATCGCGCGTGCGGGCGCGGAACCTCAGTCCACCGATCGTTGAAGCCATCCAAGGGGAAGCTCATGAAATCCGCCTACCTCGTATTCGTGCGCCGCGCGGCGCTCGCCGTCCCGCTCGCGTTCGCGCTTGCCGGCTGCATGTCGTCGACCCCGGTGTGGGACAGCCGCTTCGGCGACTCGGTCCGCACCGTGATGCAGGCCCAGATCATCGATCCGCACGCCGGCGAACATACGGCGTCGGCATCGGGCGTCGACGGCAGCGCCGCCGCGGCCGCGCTCGACAACTACGACAAGTCGTTCAAGCAGATCACGCCGCCCTCCAACGCGTTCGTGATCGGCATCGGCAAGGCCACCCAGTAACGACGGCATGCTCAGGGAGAACGCCATGAACAGCGCAGCCCGCTATCCGAAAGTCACGCGTCGCAGCCTGCATCGCCAGCGCGGTGCCGTCGCGATCATCGTCGGCCTCTCGCTGGCGGTGATGATCGGGTTCGTCGGGCTCGCGCTGGATCTCGGCAAGCTGTACGTCACGCGCAGCGAACTGCAGAACAGCGCCGATGCATGCGCGCTGTCGGCCGCTCGCGACCTGACTTCGGCCATCAGCCTGTCGGTGGCCGAGGCCGACGGCATCGCCGCCGGCCATCTGAATTTCGTGTTTTTCCAGAAAAAGTCGGTGCAGATGGCGACGAACGCGAACGTCACGTTCAGCGATTCGCTGACCAATCCGTTCCTGGCGAAGAACGCGGTCACGACGCCGGCGAACATCAAGTACGTGCAGTGCACCGCGACGCTGAGCAAGATCGCGCACTGGTTCATCGAAGTGCTGAACGTGCTGCCCGGCACCAAGCTCGCCAATGCGGCGGAGGTGTCGGCGAGCGCGATCGCCACGGTCGGCGGCGGGCAGACGACCTGCGCGATCCCGGTGTTCGTGTGCCGCACGGCGGGCTCGCCGTCGTACAAGGTCGGCGACTGGATCTCGTCGCCGTCCGGGTCGTCGTCGACCTACGGGCCCGGCAACTTCGGCTGGGCCGCGCTCGACGGCTCGACGAACGAAACGACGCTGGCGGGCGAGCTGTCGGGCAACACCTGCAACATCACGACCCCGCCGGACCTGAGCACCACCGGCCTGAAGTCGGCGTCGCAGCGGGCCTGGAACACGCGTTTCGGCATCTATACGAACGGCGCGAACGGCTCGAGCGGCCAGCCGGACTTCACCGGTTACGCGTATGTCGGGCCGAACTACGGGCCGCCCGGAACGGCTGGCATCAAGGGGGACGCGTACACGCAGTTCGTGACCGACCGCGCGAGCTTCAAGCCTTACCAGGGCGACGGCGCGCCGCCGTCGGGCAGCGGAATCGCCACCAACGGCACGGCGACGGCGAGCAACTACCAGACGGCCGGCGGCGATCGCCGCGTCGCGCTCGCGCCGGAAGGCGATTGCTCGACGCTGTCCGGGAACAGCGGCAAGGTGCACGTCACGCAATGGGATTGCGTGCTGATGCTCGATCCGCTCCCGTTCAGCGCCGGCAGCGGCGCCGTCGTGGCGCACCTCGAATACCTCGGCTCGTCGGTCTCCGCCAACAGCCCGTGCGCGACGCACGGCTTGCCGGGCAGCGGTAGTGCGTCGGGAACCCAGGTTCCGATGCTCGTTCAATAACGGAGAGACGATCATGAAGAAGCCGTCGTTTCGTCGTTCGCGCACCCGCGGCGCCGCCGCCGTCGAGTTCGCGCTCGTGCTGATGCCGATGATCCTGCTGGCGACCGGCGTGGCCGAATTCGGCCGGGCGATCTACCAGTACGAGACGCTGACCAAGGCGACCCGCGACGCGGCGCGCTACCTGTCGGTCTGGTTGCCGACCGACAGCGCGTATCCGGTGTCGCAGGCGCAGTGTCTCGTCGTCTACGGCAGCACGACGTGCGGCTCATCGGGCACCGAGCTGGTGCCCGGCCTCACGACGTCGATGGTCACGATCTGCGACGCACAGCACACGACCGGCTGCAGCGATGCGTCCGATCCGTCGCAGTTCGCGAACCTGCCGACCTATGACGCGGACAACAACAGTTCGTCGAGCGGCTCGGCGGCGGGCGCGATCAACGTCGTCGAAGTGAAGATCAGCGGCTACAAGTACCAGCCGATTCCCGCGTACCCGGCGCTGCCGTCGATCACCTTCGGCAACATCGTCACCGTGATGAGGCAAGTGTCATGAACGCGCGCCATGTTCCGCCGTCACGCCGGCGCGCCCAACGCGGCGCGGCGATCGTCGAATTCGCCCTCATCGCGTCGGTGCTGATCATGCTGCTGATCGGCATCTTCGAATTCGGCCGCGTGCTGTTCTACTGGAATACCGCGAGCGAGGCCGTGCGCCTCGGCGCACGCACGGCGGTGGTCTGCGACGTGAACGCCGCGGGCGTCGTGAAGCGCGTGAAATCGATGCTGCCGCTGCTGTCGGACAGCAACGTGTCGGTCAGCTATACGCCGACGAGTTGCGACGTCAACACATGCTCGTTCGTGACGGTGAGCGTCACGAACGTCACCGTCAAGACCATGATCCCGTTCGTGAACGTCACGGTCAGGATGCCGCCGTTCACGACGACGCTGCCGCGCGAAAGCCTGAGCTCCGCGACGGGCGGCTCCGCCTGCAACTGATCGAACACACGAGGCACACGACATGATCAATATCCTCGTAGCTTCCGACGATACCGCGCGGCTTTCGCAGATCGCGCGTCTCGTGGCCGACTGCGGACGCTATCGCACGACGCGCGCCAACGGCCGTCCGTCGCAGATCGAACATCGCACCGACGGGCTCGACGCGTTCGACGTCCTGCTGGTCGACGGCACGTCGCTCGAGCCGTCCGAGCTGTCGGCGATCGAGCGCATCTGCCGCGCGCACGCGAGCCTGACCTGCATCCTCGTGACGGCCGATGCATCGCCGCACGTGCTGCTCGACGCGATGCGCGCGGGCGCGCGCGACGTGCTGCAGTGGCCGCTCGATCTGCAGGCGCTCGGCAAAGCGCTCGAACGGGCGGCCGGGCAAAGCACGCGGCGCGATACCGACGACACGCGGATCGTGTCGTTCATGTCGTGCAAGGGCGGGGCCGGCACGAGCTTCGCGGCCAGCAACATCGCGTTCGAGATCGCCGAGGGCTTCAAGCGCCGCGTGCTGCTGATCGACGTGAACCAGCAGTTCGCCGACGCGGCGTTTCTCGTCAGCGACGAAACCCCGCCGTCGACGCTGCCGCAGCTGTGCGCGCAGATCGAGCGGCTCGACGGCGCGTTTCTCGACGCGAGCGTCGCGCACGTCACGGAAAATTTCCACGTGCTGGCGGGCGCCGGCGACCCGGTCAAGGCCGCCGAGATTCGCGAGGACGCGCTCGAATGGATTCTCGGCGTCGCCGCGCCGCGCTACGACTTCGTGATCTTCGACGTCGGCGTCGGCATCAACCCGCTGTCGATGGTCGCGCTCGATCGGAGCGACCAGATCCAGCTCGTGCTGCAGCCCGCGATGCCGCACGTGCGCGCCGGCCGCCGGCTGCTCGAGATCCTCGTGTCGCTTGGCTATTCGACGGACCAGTTGCGGCTGATCGTGAACCGCGCGACCCGCGCGAGCGAGCGGACCCGCACCGCGCTCGAGGAAGTGCTCGGCCTGCAGGCGGCCTGCACGATTCCCGACGACGCCGACACCGTGCTCGAAGCGATCAACCAGGGCCATCCGGTGTCGCGGCTCGCGCGCGGCTCGGCGGTCGTACGGGCGTTGCAGGGCTGCGCGAAGCAACTCGTCGACGGCGAGGTGCGCGCGGGACGCAGCGCGACGCACACCGAACCGTTGATGTCCCGGCTGTTCGGCCGCAAGGCCACGCCTAAGCTCAAGTCGATGTAATTCTTTCGGGGAATCATCATGTCATTGCGCGAACAGATGTCCTTGCAACGGGCCCAGCCGACGGCGGCTAGCGAACCGGCCGGCCCGGCGCATTCGTCGGTGCGCGACGCATACCAGAAGCTGCGCCGCGAAATCCACCTGGCCGTGCTCGAGCGCGTGGAGCTCGAGCGCCTGTCGCGGCTGCATCAGGACCAGGTCCGCATGGAAATCGGCGCGCTGATCGCGCGCATCCTCGACGAGGAGCGGATGCCCGCGAACGACATCGAGCGGAGACAGCTCGCGATCGACGTGTACGACGAGATGTTCGGCTTCGGCCCGCTCGAGGCGCTGCTGCGCGACCCCGGCATTTCCGACATCCTCGTGAACACCTACCGGCAGGTCTACGTCGAGCGCCGCGGGCAGCTCGAACTGACCGACGTGACGTTCTACGACGACGCGCACCTGATGAAGGTGATCGAGAAGATCGTGTCGCGCGTCGGGCGCCGTATCGACGAATCGAGCCCGATGGTCGACGCGCGGTTGCCGGACGGCTCGCGCGTGAACGCGATCGTCCCGCCGTCCGCGATCGACGGGCCGCTGATGTCGATCCGGCGCTTCGCGGTCAACCCGCTGAAGATGGACGACCTGGTGCGCTTTCACAGCCTGACGCCGCCGATGGCCGAGCTGCTCGACGCGCTGTCTCGCGCGAAGGTGAACGTGCTGGTGTCGGGCGGCACCGGCAGCGGCAAGACGACGCTGCTCAACATCCTGTCCGGCTTCATTCCGCGCAACGAGCGGATCGTGACGATCGAGGACGCCGCCGAGCTGCAACTGCAGCAGCCGCACGTGCTGCGGCTCGAAACACGGCCGCCCAACATTGAAGGCAAGGGCGAGATCACGCAGCGCACGCTGGTGCGCAACGCGCTGCGGATGCGCCCGGACCGGATCATTCTCGGCGAAGTGCGCGGCGCCGAAGCGCTCGACATGCTCAACGCGATGAACACGGGCCACGAGGGCTCGCTCGCGACGATCCACGCGAACACGCCGCGCGATGCGCTGACGCGGCTCGAGAACATGGTCAGCGTGTCCGGACTGACGCTGCCGCCAAAGACGATGCGCCAGCAGATCGCGTCGGCGATCTCGGTGGTCGTGCAGGCGGCGCGGCTCACGGACGGCAAGCGCAAGATCGTCAGCATCCAGGAACTGACCGGGATGGAAGGCGACATCATCAACATGCAGGAGATCTTCACGTTCAAGCGCACGGGCGTGGACCGCGACGGTGCGGTGCGCGGCCACTTCTGCGCGACCGGCGTGCGGCCGAAGTTCGTCGAGCGGCTGCAGGCGTTCGGCATCAACCTGCCGGATTCGCTGTACGACCCGTCCGTGCGTTACGAGACGGACTGACGCCAGGGCGCCGTGTGCTGCCGGGGAGGCATTCATGAATGCGATCTTTTACGGTTTTGTGATTCTCACCTTCGTCGCGGTCGTGCTGTCGATCGAAGGTGTCTATCAATGGTGGAACGCGCGACACGGCGCCGCCGCGCGCCGGATCGAATCGCGCATTCGCGCGATGTCGGCGGGCGGCAACGTCCAGCAGGAGCGGCTGTCGATCCTGAAGAAGCGCATGCTCGACCAGTCGAAGCCGTTCGACCGGCTGCTGCTGCGCCTGCCGCGCGTGCATGCGCTCGACCTCGTGATTCAGCAGTCGGGCCTCGACTGGACGCTGCCGAAGCTGATCACGCTCAGCGCGACGTTCGCGGCGCTCACGTGGTTCGCGGTGAGCTTCGCGCGGTTGCCGCAACTCGCCGCGGTGCCGATCGCGCTGTTCGCCGGGTGGGGGCCGATGATGTACGTGTTGCGCCGCCGCGCCCGGCGGATGCGCAAGCTCGAGCGGCAGTTGCCGGAGATCTGCGACATGATCGCGCGCGCGCTGCGTTCCGGTCATTCGTTCACGAGCACGCTCGGAATGGTCGGCGACGAGTTTTCCGAGCCGATGGGCGGCGAATTCCGCGTCACGTTCGACGAGGTCAACTACGGCGTGTCGCTGCACGATGCGCTGATGAACCTCGCGACGCGCGTGCCGGTGCAGGACCTGCGTTACTTCGTGATCGCGGTGCTGATCCAGCGCGAGACGGGCGGCAACCTGGCCGAGCTGCTCGACAGCATCGCGGGGCTGATCCGCGAGCGCTTCAAGCTGTTCGACAAGGTGCGCGTGCTGTCGGCGGAAGGGCGGCTGTCGGCGTGGATTCTCGGGCTCCTGCCGTTCGGCACCGCGGCGGTGATGGCGCTGCTGAACCGCGAATTCCTGTCGGTGCTCTGGGAGGATCCGGCCGGGATCCGGATGGTCGGCACGATGCTGGTATCGATGCTGTTCGGCCTGTTCTGGATCCGCCGAATCGTCCGCATTCGCGTCTGACGCGCGAGCCGAATAACGAACCGTTGCGAGGTTGTCATGCAAAACCTGAGCGTGGTCCAGGCCGTGATGCTGGGCGGCTTGTTCATCTTCGTGGCCGGCGGCGTGCTCGTCGCGATGCTGCTGTTCGCGCCGCGCGGCATCCAGCGCCGGCTCCAGCAGGCCGGCGGGGCCGCGGCGGGCGCCGTCGCCGGCCCGGGCGACGGCGACGACATGGCGTCGCGCTGGGTCGCGAAGCTGGTCGAGCTGTCCACCCCGATCTCGAAGCTGTCGGTACCGAAGGAGGGCTGGGAGAATTCGCCGCTGCGCATCCGGCTGATGAATGCCGGCTGGCGCAACCAGAGCGCGGCCGCGCTGTATTTCACCGCGAAGACGATGCTCGCGCTCGGCCTGCCGTGCGCGGCGCTGGCGATACTGATCACGACGCCGCTCGGCGACGAGCGTGCGCTGCTGTCGGTGATCCTCGTGGCGCTCGCCGGCATCGGCTACTACATCCCGAACGTCGTGCTGTCGCAGCGGGTCAAGGTGCGCCAGCAGAAGATCTTCGAGGATTTCCCGGACGCGCTCGACCTGCTGACGGTGTGCGTCGAAGCGGGGCTGGGGCTCGACGCGGCACTGATGAAGGTGAGCGAGGAGCTGCGGTTTCGCAGCGAGGTGGTCGCGACCGAACTCGACCTGCTGCTGCTCGAGATGCGCTCCGGCTTCACGAAGGAGACGGCGCTGCGCAATCTCGCGCTGCGCACCGGCGTGGAAGACATCGAATCGTTCTGCGCGATGCTGATCCAGGCCGACCGGTTCGGTACGAGCATCAGCGAATCGTTGCGCGTGCTGTCGGACATGCTGCGCACGCGGCGCCGGATGCGCGCGGAGGAGCGCGCGGCGAAGATCGCGCTGAAGCTGCTGTTTCCGCTGATCTTCTGCATCTTTCCCGCGCTGATGATGGTGCTGCTCGGCCCGGCGATGATTCACGTCTATCGCGTGCTGCTGCCGACGTTCGTCGGCGTCGCACAGTGAGCGGCGGGGCGACACGGCTTTACCTGCATCGATCACGATCTTGCGTGCCGGCCCCGGGCGATCCGGCGGCCGGCACGGCAACAGGCTTCATGGAGGCTTCCTCCCCAGGCGGCGCCGCGAGACAGGCCGACCATAGCGGCGTCAATGCATCCTGGACCCATGGTCGACCATGGAACAAGCCGTAGTCCACCGCCTTCACGGCTGCCCCCTACTGCTAACCGCTCGAAGCGGCGGCGTCCCGTATCGGGACGGCCGGCGCGCGGCGCATCACTAAAAACGACTGCCGGTATCGATCGCGCGCCGGATCGTCTACGTCACACCGTGCCTTTCTTCAGATCCTCGATGCACGGAATCCCGGCGCGCCGTTTCGGCCGCAGGAATTTCGGCACCGCCGGCGACTGGCCGACGCCGGCGTGGCTTTGGTCGACCTTGGGCTTCGACGCGATCGACTTGGCCTTGCGCGGCAGCCGGCAGCCGCCGGCCGGCAGGTCGCCGTACGGGTCCTCGTCGACGGCCGCAGTGGGGGCCGCCGACATCGCGGGGGCGGCCGAGGCGACCAGCATCGGGCCGAACGGCAGCGCATGCAGCCGTTCGCCGGTCAGGACGAACGCACCGTTGGCCACCGCCGGCGCGATCGGCGGCACGCCGGCGTCGCTCAACCCGGTCGGCTGAGCGTCCGACGGAACGAAGAAGACATCCACCGGCGGCGCCTCCTGCATGCGCACGGGCGAATAGTCGGCGAAACCGGCGTTGCGCACCGCGCCATGGTCGACGTCGATCGCGAAGCCCGGCTTGGTCGTCGAGAGGCCGAACAGCGCGCCGCCCTGGATCTGGGCTTCCGCACCCGTCGGGTTGACGATGCGGCCCGCATACACGCCTGCCGTCACGCGATGCACGCGCGGCTGCTGCGCTTCGATCGAGACTTCCGTCACGTACGCGACGACCGAGCCGGCCGTTTCGTGCATCGCGACGCCCCACGCGTGCCCGGCCGGCAGCGTGCGCGTGCCGTAGCCGGACTTGTCGACGGCCAGTGCGAGCGCCTGGCGATGCGGTGCGTGTTCGGGGCCGGCCAGCCGCGCCATCCGGTAGGCGACCGGGTCCTGCCGCGCCGAGTGCGCGAGTTCGTCGACCAGCGTTTCCATCACGAACGCCGTGTGCGTATGGCCGCCCGAACGCCACGACTGGACCGGCACGTCGGCGTCGGTCTGATGGACCGATACCTGCATCGGGAAGCCGTACGGGCTGTTCGCCACGCCTTCGGTCAGGCTGGGATCGGTGCCGCGCTTGAGCATCGTCGTGCGCTCGAGCGGCGAGCCCTTCAGCACCGACTGGCCGACGACGACGTGCTGCCAGTCGCGTACGGCGCCGCTGCCGTCGACGCCGATGTCGACGCGATGCAGCACCATCGGGCGGTAATAGCCGCCGCGCAGATCGTCCTCGCGCGTCCAGATCGTCTTGACCGGGCCGAGATGGCCGGCCGCGAGGTACGCGGAGGACACGTGGGCGGCTTCGACCACGTAGTCCGACGTGGGCGTCGAGCGCCGGCCATAGTCGCCGCCCGTCATCATCGTGAAGATCTGAACTTTCTCCGGGGCGACGCCGAGCGCCTTCGCGACCGCCGCGCGGTCGGTCGTCTGCAGCGACGAGCCGCCCCAGATCTTGATCCCGCACGCGCAGCTCGGTGGCCCGACGTCGACCGTGCAACTGAGCGGCTCCATCGCCGCATGCGCGAGATACGGAAATTCGTAGTCCTTCTGGATCCGCGTTGCCGCGGGCGGCGCGCTGCCCGCGTCGCCCGTGCGAACCACGGTCCCGGGCGTGCCGGCGAGCTGCTTGTACGCCTGCATCTGTTCGGCGGACGTGACGGTCGAGCCGGCATCCTTCCACGTGATCTTCAGCGCATCGCGGCCGAGCTTGGCCGGCCAGTAGCCGTTCGCGATCACGGCCACGCCGGTGCCGCCGCGATCGGTCGGGATCTCGACGACCTCGACCACGCCCTTGACGGCCCGGGCCGCCGCCGCGTCGTAGCTCGCGACCTTGCCGCCGAAGCGCGGGGGGCGCGCGACCACGGCCACCATCGTGTCCGGCAGGCGCCAGTCCATCCCGTACTTGAGCGTGCCGTCGAGCATCGCGCGCGCGTCGACGCGCGGGGTCGGCTTGCCGATGAGGCGGAACTGGTCCGGCGACTTCAACGGCACCCGCTGCGGTACCGGCATCGCCATCGCGTCCGGTGCGAGCTCGCCGTAGGTCGCGCGGTAGCTGCCGGACGTCACGACGCCATTCGCGGTCCGGCACGTGGCGGGATCGACGTTCCAGCGCCGTGCGGCCGCGGCGACGAGCATCGCGCGGGCGGACGCGCCGAGCTCGCGGTATTGCGCGAACGAGTGATTGACCGACGTCGAGCCGGCCGTCATCTGGATGCCCGTCACCGGATCCTTGTACGGCTCGCCGGCCGGCGCGAGCACGGTGCGCACGTTGCGCCAGTCGGCGTCGAGCTCGTCGGCCAGCGCTATCGGCAGCGCGGTGCTGACGCCCTGGCCGGATTCCGTCCGGTTGACGGCAACGGTCACGGTGTTGTCCGGCGCGATGATCAGGAATGCTTGTGGTGGTGAAGCCTGCACGGTTTTGCCCGCTTGCGCCGCGGCGCGCGTCGGCGCGATGCCGAGCGCGAGGCAGCCGCTCGCCGCCATCGTCAGCTTCAGGAAGCCGCGCCGGCCGAGCTTCGGAGAACGTGTTCCGGCGACCGGCGAAGCGTCGCGGTGGGGGGCGTCGGCGCTTGCCGGGCGCCCGAAAGTGCGGATACGCATGGTCACAGTCTCCCGGCAGGCTCAAGCGCGTGAGCCGCATCGTGAATCGCGGCGCGAATGCGCTGGTAGGTCGCGCAACGGCACAGGTTGCCGGCCATCGCGCGATCGATGTCGGCATCGGTCGGCGCCTTGTTGCCGCGCAGCAGGCCGGCCGCACTCATCATCTGGCCGCTCTGGCAGTAGCCGCATTGCGCGACGTCGTGCCGGATCCATGCGTCGAGGACGGCCTTGCCGACCGCATCGTCGGCGAGATGTTCGGATGTCGTGACGTGCGCGCTTCCGACCGCCGACAACGCAAGCGTGCAGCTTCGGGCCGGCCGGCCGTCGACATGAACGGTGCAGGCGCCGCAGTCGCCGGTGCCGCATCCGAACTTGGTGCCGGTCAGCCCGAGGTTGTCGCGCAGCACCCAGAGCACCGGTGTCGACGGATCGGCGTCGATCTCGGCCGGCCGGTTGTTGATGTTCAACGTCACCATCGTGAAGTTCTCCCTTGGACACCTCGTTATCGCCCGAGAAACAGGAAAGGCAATGCGGCGAATCTGAACCAATTAAAGCAGATTCGCTAAAAAGTCTGCACCGGGGAATTCGAGTTTTTTGCCTTTCTTAATGATTTTCCCGGTTTATTTAAAGAGAATCATTTTCATCTCGCGCGACCAATGGATTAATGTGAATGAAAGAATATTGAGTTTTGCCAAAAAAATACCCGTTCGATGGAAAACGTTTGCGACTCGGGCCTATATTTGACTCGCGATCGCGCCGGGAGACAGGCGGATCGGGCGGCAGGCACTAACGAATCGGTATGCGGGGCAACAGGAGCGCGGTTGTCCGACGGGATCGGGCGGCGTTTGATTGTGGGGCGGGAAGTCCCGTACGGGCAGGGTTTCGGCATGGATGCGTTGTTGGCCTGTATGGATGGATGTGCGATGAGCTGTGCTCGTCGAGGCAACGTTTACGGTGTCGTGAAAACAACTATTATTGATTAGTGGAAAATTTACCGGGTAATGAAGGGGGTTAAAAGTAAAATATGCCGATTCAATAATTCTCGTCGATTCGTTCTTGTTTGTTTTTAATCCAGCCAGCCGCTTCGGATTGGTGACGGGACGGTGTTTTTCCGGAAAACATCGAATAACGCATTCCGGTATTTATCTCAGGCCATTTTAATTCGCCGAGTGAATGCCCGGTGTCGTCGATTCTCTTATGGGAAGGTGTGATTATGCGTATGCGCATGGGCTCGAACAAAAAGCGCGCGGAAGCACGTCCGAAATTCCTCGTCCCGACCGGCATGCTGGTCGCGCTGGTCGGCGCCGGGATCGTCCCCGTCGACGCACTGGCTGCCTGCACCGGAACGACGACCGTCAGTTGTACCGGAGCCAGCACGTCCTATTCGAACGGCACGAACAATCTCAACCTGACCGTCCAGTCCGGCGCGACCGTTTCCGTGGTGCCGTTGATCGGCGGCACGGCGCTGTCGCTGACGGGCAGCGGCGTCACGCTGACCAACAACGGCACGATCGACCCCGCGTTGTCCGGGTTGAGCATCGTGTCGAACGGCACGGTGGTCGGCAATATCGCGTCGGCGAGCACCGTCAACGTCACGAACGCCAGCTCGGGCGTGATGATGGGGTCGACGAGCTCGCTGCTCAACGGGCCGGCGTTGACGGTATACAACGGCACCGGCGGCACGACGAACATCACGAATGCCGGCACGATCGGTACGACCGGCCTGCTCGGCTTCGGCGCGGGGCCCACCGCGCAGGTCGTGACCACGTCGGGCGGCGCGCAGGCCAACTTCACCAACGCGAGCGGCGGCACGATCAACGGTTCGGTGGTGCTCGCGCCCAGCGGGACGCCGGGCACGGGCAACACGTTCACCAACGCCGGCACCGTCACGGGCAACGTGTCGCTGGGCGCGGCCTTGGGCACGTCGAACACGTTCAATGCGCTGACCGGATCGTCGGTCGGGCTCGGCGTCGATGCCGGGCTGGGCGGCAACAACACGCTCAACCTGCAACTGAACACGGCCGCCGGCGGCGCGACGAACGGCGCCATTGCGGTCGATACGTACGGCAATTTCAACAACCTCGCCGTGCAGGGCGGCACGTGGGACATCACCGGCGCATCGACCGCGACGAACGCGTCGCTGACCGGCGGCACCGCGATCGTCCACGGCGCCGGTGCGTTGGGCACCGGCACGATCGTCGGCGGCGGCGGCACGCTCGAGGCCGGCGCGGCCGGCGTGAACCTGCTCAACAACGTGACGCTGACCGGCGGCCTGACGGTGGACGGCGCGACCGGGCTCGCGTTGTCGGGGGCGATCGCCGGCGGCGGCCCGCTGAACGTGAGCGGCACCGGCGCGCTGACGCTGAACGGCGCCAATTCGTTCACGGGAGGAACGAATCTGACGGGGGGCGGCGGGCTCATCGTCGGCACCGGCACGGCGCTCGGCACGGGCGCGCTGAACGTGAGCGGCGCGGGCGGCACGCTCGGCACCAGCGTCGGCGGCACGCTGCTCGGCAACGCGGTGAATCTCGATACCGGCGTGACGTTGGGCCTGAACGGTTCGGCCGACCTCGGTCTGGGCGGTACGATCGCAGGCACTGGCAGTCTCGCGCAAACCGGCACGGGGACGACGACGCTGTTGGGCGCGAACACGTTCTCGGGCGGCACGGCGCTGAGCGGCGGCGGGCTGATCGCCGGCAACGGCGCGGCATTGGGCACGGGGGCGCTGAACGTGGCCGGCACGGGCGGCACGCTCGCGACGAACGTCGGCGGAACGCTGCTCGGCAATGCGGTGAATCTCGACGCAGGGGCCACGCTGGGCCTGAACGGCGCGGCCGACCTGAGCCTCGGCGGCACGATCGCCGGTAACGGCGGCCTCGCGCAAAGCGGCACGGGCACGACGACGCTGCTCGGCGTGAACACGTTCTCGGGCGGCACCGCACTGAGCGGCGGCGGGTTGATCGCCGGCAATGGCGCGGCGCTCGGCACGGGCGCGTTGAACGTATCCGGCGCGGGCGGCACGCTCGCGACGAGCGTCGGCGGCACGCTGCTCGGCAACGCAGTCAACCTGGGCGCGGGCGCGACGCTGGGCCTGAACGGCGCGGCCGACCTGAGCCTGGGCGGTGCGATCGGCGGGAACGGCAGCCTGGCGCAATCCGGTGCCGGCACGACGACGCTGCTCGGCGCGAACACGTTTACGGGCGGCACGGCGCTGAGCGGAGGCGGACTGATCGCCGGCAACGGCGCGGCATTGGGCACGGGGGCGCTGAACGTGGTCGGCGCGGGCGGCACGCTCGCGACGAACGTCGGCGGCACCGTGCTCGGCAATGCGGTCAACCTGAGCGCGGGCGCCACGCTCGGCCTGAACGGCGCGGCCGATCTCGGCCTGAGCGGCGCGATCTCGGGCGCGGGCGCCCTGGCGCTCGGCGGCACCGGCGCCACGACGTTGTCCGGCGCGAACACGTTCACGGGCGGCGCGAGCCTGACGGGTGGCGGCAGCCTGATCGTCGGTGGCAACTCGGCGCTCGGCGTGGGCGGCGCATTGACCGTGAGCGGCCTCGGCGGTTCGCTGAGCACCGATCTGGCCGCCGGCGCAGCGCTCACGAACGGGATCGACCTGAACGGCGCGTCGCTGACGCTGAACGGCGCGAACGACCTCGGCCTGAGCGGCTCGATTGGCGGCACCGGCGGTCTCGTGCTGAGCGGCACGGGGACGACGACGCTGTCCGGCGCGAACACCTTCGGCGGCGGCACGACCCTGAGCGCCGGCACGCTGCTCGCCGGCAGCAATACGGCGCTGGGCAGCGGCGCGCTGAACGTCGCCGGCGCGGGCGGTGCGCTCGGCGCGAGCGTGAACGGCACGACGCTGGGCAACGCGGTGAACCTCGGCGCGGGCGCGACGCTCGCGTTGACCGGCGCGAACGATCTCGGCCTGAACGGCGTGATCGCCGGTACCGGCGGGCTCGCGCAAACCGGTTCGGGCATCACGACGTTGACCGGCGCGAACACGTTCTCGGGCGGTACGACGCTGAGCGGCGGCGGAATCCTCGCCGGCAACGGCGCGGCGCTGGGCACGGGTGCGCTGAGCGTGACCGGCGCGGGCGGCTCGCTCGGCACGACCGTCGGCGGCACGGTGCTCGGCAATGCGATCCAGCTCGGCGCGGGCGCGGCACTGACGGTTGGCGGTGCGAACGACCTCGGGCTGGGCGGGATCATTTCCGGCGCGGGCGGCCTGTCCGTGAGCGGTCCGGGGACGACGACGCTCACCGCGGCCGAGACGTTTACCGGCGGCACCACGATCGGCAGCGGCACGCTCGCGATCGGCGCGGGCGGCAGCCTCGCCGCGTCGAGCCCCGTCAACCTGACGGGCGCCGGTGCGCAGTTCAACATCACCGGTGCGACCACGCCGCAGTCGATCGGCACGCTGTCGGGTGTCGCGGGTTCGACGATCGATCTCGGTTCGAACAACCTGACGCTGGCAGGCAGCGGCAGCGGCGTCTTCGCCGGCAACATCGGCGGTGCGGGCGGGCTGACGCTTTCCGGCACCGGCACCGAAACGCTGACCGGCAACAACACCTATGCGGGCGGCACGGCGCTGACGGGCGGCAGCCTGGTCGTCGGCAGCGGCGCGGCGCTCGGCCTCGGCGCGCTCGACGTCAACGGCTCGGCTTCGCTCGGCGCGAGCGTGCCGGGCGTGACGCTCGGCAACGCGGTCAATCTCGGTGCCGGCGTCACGCTGGGGCTGAACGGCGCGAACGATCTCGGCCTGAGCGGCACGATCGCCGGCAACGGCAGCCTCGCGCAAACCGGCACCGGCACGACGACGCTGCTCGGTGCGAACACGTACACGGGCGGCACGACGTTGAGCGCCGGCGGGCTCATCGCCGGCAACGGCGCGGCGCTCGGCACCGGTGCGCTGAACGTGAGCGGCGCGGGCGGCACGCTCGCCACGAACGTCGCCGGTACCTTGCTCGGCAACGCGGTGAACCTCGGCGCCGGCGCGACGCTCGGCCTGAACGGCACGGCCGATCTGAGCCTGGGCGGCGTGATTGCCGGCGACGGCGGGCTTGCGCAAACCGGCAGCGGCACGACGACGCTGCTCGGTACGAACACGTACACGGGCGGCACGACGCTCGCCGGCGGCGGGCTCGTCGCGGGCAACGGCGCGGCGCTCGGCACGGGCGCGTTGAACGTTACCGGCGCGGGCGGCTCGCTCGGTACGAGCGTCGGCGGCACTGTGCTCGGCAATGCGGTGAATCTTGGCTCGGGCGCGACGTTGACGGTCGGCGGCGCAAACAACCTGGGCCTGGGCGGCGCGATTTCGGGCGGCGGCAACCTCGCGGTGAGCGGCCCGTCGATCACGACGCTCACGGGGGCGGGCAGCTACACCGGCAACACGACGATCGGCAACGGCAGCACGCTCGCGGTGGGCGCGGGCGGCAGCCTGTCCGGCGGCAGTTTGTTCGATCTGGCCGGCGCGGGCGCGACGCTCGACCTGAGCGCGGCCACGTCGCCGCAGACGACGGGCGGGCTGGTCGGCACGGCCGGCTCGGCGGTGAATCTCGGCGGCAATACGCTGACGCTCGGCGGCTCCGGTAACGGCACGTTCGGCGGCACGATCGGCGGCGCGGGCGGGCTGACGATGGCCGGCACCGGCACGGAGACGCTGACCGGCGCGAACACCTATATCGGCGGCACGACGATCAACAGCGGCACGCTGGCGCTCGGCGCGGGCGGCAGCCTGGCAGCAAGCGGCGCCGTGAATCTCGGCGGGGCCGGCGCGACGTTCGACCTGAGCGGCGCGGCGCTGCCGCAGGCGATCGGCACGCTGTCGGGTGTGACCGGTTCGACGGTGAACCTCGGCGGCAATGGCCTGATACTCGGTGGTGCAGGCAGCGGCACGTACGACGGCACGATCGCGGGGGCCGGTGGCAGCCTGACGCTGTCGGGTACGGGCACCGAAACGCTGAACGGGACCAACACGTACACGGGCGGCACGAACCTGACCGGCGGCGGCACGCTGCTTGCCGGCAACGGTGCGGCGCTCGGCACCGGCGCGCTGAACACGAGCGGCGCAGGCGGCACGCTGGCCGCGAGCGTCGCCGGCACGACGCTGAACAATGCCGTGAATCTCGGCACCGGTTCGGCGCTGACGCTCGGCGGCACGAACGATCTCGGCCTCGGCGGCGTCATCGCCGGCGGCGGTAGTCTCGCGCAGGTCGGCAGCGGCACGACCGCGCTCACCGGTGCGAACACCTACACGGGCGGCACGACGCTGAGTGCCGGCGGCCTGTCGGTCGGCAGCAACACGGCGCTCGGCACGGGCGCACTCAGCGTCACCGGCAGCGGCGGCGCGCTCAGCGCGAGCACGGCGAACCTGCTGCTGGCGAACGCCGTCGATCTGGGCGCCGGCTCAGCACTGAATCTCGGCGGCGCGTTCGACTTCGGCCTGAGCGGCATGATTTCCGGCGCGGGCGGCGTGGTGCAGTCCGGCTCGGGCACGACCACGCTCGGCGGCGCGAACACCTATGGCGGCGGGACGACGTTGAGCAGCGGCGGACTGAGCGTGGGCAGCAATACGGCGCTCGGTTCCGGCGCATTGAACGTGACCGGCAACGGCACGCTGAACGCGAGCGTGAGCGGCACGACGCTCGGCAACGCGGTCACGCTCGGCGCGGGCGCGACGCTCGGGCTGAACGGCGCGAACGATCTCGGCCTGAGCGGCACGATTTCCGGCAGCGGCGGCCTGGCGCAGACCGGTGCGGGCACCACGACGCTCACCGGCACGAACACCTACGGCGGCGGCACGACGTTGAGCGGCGGCGGGCTCATCGCCGGCAACGGCAGCGCACTGGGTTCCGGCGCGCTGAACGTGACGGGCGCGGGCGGCTCGCTCGGCACGAGCGTGGGCGGCACGACGCTCGGCAATACAGTCAATCTTGGCGCGGGATCGACGCTGACGGTTGGCGGTACGAACGATCTCGGGCTGGGCGGCGGGATCTCGGGCAGCGGCGGTCTGTCGGTCAGCGGCCCGTCGACGACGACGCTCACGGGAACCAACACCTACACCGGCAATACGACGATCGGCGGCGGCAGCACGCTGGCGGTCGGCGCGGGCGGCAGCCTGTCGTCGGGCAGCGCGCTCGATCTCGCCGGCACGGGCGCGACCCTCGACATCAGCGCGGCGACCGTGCCGCAAACGAGCGGGATGCTGTCCGGCGTGGCGGGCACGAACGTGAATCTCGGCGGCAACACGCTGACGCTGGCCGGCGCCGGCAACGGCAGCTATGCGGGGACGATCGGCGGCACCGGCGGGCTGACGATGGCCGGCACGGGGACGGAAACGCTGACCGGAACCAATACGTACACGGGGGCGACGACGATCGACAGCGGCACGCTGGCGATCGGCGCGGGCGGCAGCCTGTCCGCGAGCAGCCCGGTGAATCTCGCCGGCGCGGGCGCGACCTTCGACGTCAGCGGCGCGACCACGCCGCAGACGACGGGCACGCTGTCGGGCGTGGCCGGTTCGACGGTGAACCTCGGCGGCAACAACCTGACGCTCGGCGGGTCGGGCAGCGGCACGTATGACGGCACGATCGCGGGCGCGGGCGGCAGCCTCACGCTGTCGGGCACCGGTACCGAAACGCTGACCGGCAACAACACCTATACGGGCGGTACGAGTCTCACCGGCGGCGGCACGTTGATCGCGGGCAGCGGCTCGGCGCTCGGCACGGGTGCGCTGAACACGAGCGGCGCAGGCGGCACGCTCGGTACGAGCGTGGCCGGCACGACGCTGACCAACTCGATCAACCTGGGTTCGGGCTCGACGCTGACGGTCGGCGGCGCGAACAACCTGGGCCTCGGCGGCGCGATCTCGGGAAGCGGCAACCTCGCGGTGAACGGCCCGTCGACCACGACGCTCACCGGCGCGAGCACGTACACCGGCAACACGACGATCGGCGGCGGCAGCACGCTGGCGGTCGGTGCGGGCGGCAGCCTGTCGTCGGGCAGCGCGATCGATCTGGCCGGTGCAGGCTCGACGCTGGACGTGAGCGCGGCCACGTCGCCGCAGACGACCGGCACGTTGTCCGGCGCAGCGGGTTCCGCGGTGAATCTCGGCGGCAACACGCTGACGCTCGGCGGGTCGGGCAGCGGCACGTTCGGCGGGACGGTCGGCGGCACGGGCGGATTGACGCTGTCGGGCACCGGCACGGAAACCTTGACCGGGACCAACACGTACACCGGCGCGACGACGATCAACAGCGGCACGCTGGCGATCGGCGCGGGCGGCAGCCTGTCCGGCAGCAGCCCCGTCAATCTGGCCGGTGCGGGCGCAACGTTCGACGTCAGCGGCGCGACCACGCCGCAGACGACCGGTACGCTGTCGGGCGTCGCAGGTTCGACGGTGAACCTCGGCGGCAACAACCTGACGCTCGGTGGCACGGGCAACGGCACGTATGGCGGCACGATCGCGGGCGCGGGCGGCAGCCTCACGTTGTCGGGCACGGGTACCGAAACGCTGACCGGCAACAACACGTACACGGGCGGCACGACCCTGAGCGGCGGCGGCACGTTGATCGCGGGCAGCGGTTCGGCGCTCGGCACGGGTGCGCTGAACACGAGCGGCGCGGGCGGTACGCTGGCCGCGAGCACGCCCGGCACGACGCTCGGCAACGCGGTGAACCTCGGCAGCGGTTCGACGCTGACGGTCGGGGGTACGAACGATCTCGGCCTCGGCGGTGCGATCAGCGGCAGCGGCAACCTCGCGGTGAATGGTCCGTCGACGACGACGCTGTCGGGCGCGAACACCTACACCGGCAGCACGACGATCGGCGGCGGCAGCACGCTGGCGGTCGGCGCGGGCGGCAACCTGTCGTCGGGCAGCGCGATCGACCTGTCCGGCACCGGCGCCACGCTCGACCTGAGCGCGGCCACGTCGCCGCAGACGAGCGGCGCGCTGTCCGGCGGCACGGGCACGAACGTCAACCTGGGCGGCAATACGCTCACGCTCGGCGGCGCAGGCAGCGGCACGTACGGGGGCGTGATCGGCGGCACGGGCGGGTTGACGCTGTCGGGCACCGGCACCGAAACGTTGACCGGGACCAACACGTACACCGGCGCGACGACGATCAACAGCGGCACGCTGGCGATCGGCGGCAACGGCAGCCTGTCGTCGAGCAGCCCGGTCAGCCTCACGGCGTCCGGCGCGACGCTCGACCTCAGCGGCGCCGCGTCGCCGCAATCGACCGGCGCGATCTCGGGCGTGGCCGGATCGACGGTGAACCTGGGCAACAACAACCTGACGCTCGGCGGGTCGGCCAGCGGCACCTACGCGGGCAACATCGCCGGCACGGGCGGCGTGACGATGTCGGGCACCGGCACCGAAACGCTGACGGGCAGCAATAGCTACACCGGCGCCACGACGATCAACAGCGGCACGCTGGCGATCGGCGCGGGCGGCAGCCTGTCGGGGACGACGCCGGTGAGCCTGACGGGTGCGGGCGCAACCTTCGACCTGAGCGGCGCGACCACGCCGCAGACGACGGGCACGCTGTCGGGCGTGGCCGGTTCGACGGTGAATCTCGGCGGCAACAACCTGGCGCTCGGCGGCACGGGCAGCGGCACGTACGACGGCACGATCGCGGGCGCGGGCGGCAGCCTCACGCTGGCGGGCACGGGTACCGAAACGTTGACGGGCAACAACACCTATACGGGCGGTACGAGCCTCACCGGCGGCGGCACGTTGATCGCGGGCAACGGTTCGGCACTGGGCACGGGTACGCTGAACACGAGCGGCGCGGGCGGCACGCTCGGCACCAGCGTGGCCGGCACGACGCTCGGCAACGCGGTGAATCTCGGTGCAGGTTCGACGCTGACGGTCGGCGGCGCGAACAACCTGGGCCTGGGTGGCGCGATCTCGGGCAGCGGCAATCTGGCGGTGAGTGGCCCGTCGACGACGACGCTCACCGGCGCGAGCACGTACACCGGCAGCACGACGATCGGCAACGGCAGCACGTTGGCCATCGGCGCGGGCGGCAGCCTGTCGTCGGGCAGCGCGGTCGATCTGGCCGGTGCGGGCTCGACGCTGGACGTGAGCGCGGCCACGTCGCCGCAGTCGACGGGAGCATTGGCGGGCGTCGCGGGTTCGACGGTGAACCTCGGCGGTAACGCGCTGACACTCGGCGGGTCGGGCAGCGGCACGTTCGGCGGTACGATCGCCGGCACGGGCGGCAGCCTGACGCTGGCGGGTACCGGTACCGAAACGTTGACCGGTCCGAACACGTACACGGGCGGCACGAACCTGGCGGGCGGCGGCACGCTGCTCGCCGGCAACGGTTCGGCGCTCGGCACAGGTGCGCTGAACACCAGCGGCGCAGGCGGCACGCTCGGCACGAGTGTGGCCGGCACGACGCTGACCAACGCGGTCAACCTGGGTTCGGGCTCGACGCTGACGGTCGGCGGCGCGAACAACCTGGGCCTCGGCGGCGCGATCTCGGGCAGCGGCAATCTGGCTGTGAACGGTCCGTCGACGACGACCCTCAGCGGCACCAGCTCGTACACGGGCAACACGACGATCGGCAACGGCAGCACGCTGGCGGTCGGCGCGGGCGGCAGCCTGTCGTCGGGTAGCGCGGTGGATCTGGCGGGCAGCGGTGCGACGCTCGACCTGAGTGCCGCGACGACGCCGCAGACCACCGGCGCGCTGTCCGGCGTATCGGGTTCGGCGGTGAATCTCGGCGGCAACACGCTGACGCTCGGCGGATCGGGCAGCGGCACGTTCGGCGGGACGGTCGGCGGCACGGGCGGATTGACGTTGTCGGGCACCGGTACTGAAACGCTGACGGGCAACAACACGTACACCGGCGCGACGACGATCAACAGCGGCACGCTGGCGATCGGCGCGGGAGGCAGCCTGTCCGGCAGCAGCCCGCTGAGCCTGACCGGTGCGGGCGCAACGTTCGACGTCAGCGGCGCGACGACGCCGCAAACGACGAACGCGCTGTCGGGCGTCGCGGGTTCGACGGTGAACCTCGGCGGCAACACGCTGACGCTTGGCGGGTCGGGCAGCGGCACGTACGGCGGCACCATCGCCGGCACGGGCGGCAGCCTCACGCTGGCCGGCACGGGCACCGAAACGCTGACCGGGCCGAACACGTACACGGGCGGCACGAACCTGACCGGCGGCGGCACGCTGGTCGCGGGCAGCAACACGGCGCTCGGCACCGGCACGCTGAACACCGGCGGCGCGGGCGGCACGCTGGCCGCGGGCACGCCGGGTACGACGCTCGCCAACGCGGTGAACCTCGGCACGGGATCGACGCTGACGGTGGGCGGTGCGAACGACCTCGGTCTGAGCGGCCCGATCTCCGGCAGCGGCGCGCTCGCGCTCGGCGGCCCGGCGACGACGACGCTTTCCGGCGCCAACACGTACACGGGCGGCACCAGCGTCACGGGCGGCGGCACGCTGGTCGCCGGCACGCCGACCGCACTCGGCAGCGGCACGCTGAGTGTCGGCGGCAACGGCGGCACGCTCGGGACCAGCGTGCCCGGCACGACGCTCGGCAACGCCGTGAATCTCGGCACGGGTTCGACGCTGACGGTGGGCGGCGCCAACAACCTCGGCCTGAGCGGCGCGATCTCGGGCGGCGGCAACCTGGCGGTGAGCGGTCCGTCGACGACGACCCTCAGCGGCGCGAACTCGTACACGGGCGGCACGACGATCGGCAACGGCAGCACGCTGGCGGTCGGCGGCAACGGCGGCCTGTCGGCCGGCAGCGCACTGACGCTGGCCGGCAACGGCGCGACGCTCGACGTCAGCGGCACGACGACGCCGCAGACGGCCAGCGCGCTGTCGGGCGCGGCCGGTTCGACCGTGAATCTCGGCGGCAACACGCTGACCGTGGCCGGCCCGGCGGGCGGTTCGTTCGGCGGCACGATCGCGGGCACCGGCGGCTTCGCGATGCAGGGCGGCGGCACGCAGACGCTGACCGGCGCCAACACGTATACCGGCGGCACGACGATCGGCAGCGGCAGCACGCTCGCGCTCGCCGGCGCAGGCAGCCTCGCGTCGACGAGCCCGATGATTCTCGCGGGCAGCGGCGCGACGCTGAACCTGACGGCCGCGGCCGCACCGCAGTCGATCGGCACGCTGTCGGGTACGACGGGCTCGAACGTGAACCTCGGCGCGACGCCGCTGACGGTCAATACCGCGGGCACCAGCTCGTTCGCGGGCACGCTGTCGGGTACCGGCCCGCTGACGCTGGCCGGCACGGGCGCGCAGGTGTTGAGCGGCACGAACACGTTGTCCGGGCCGACGACCGTGACCGGCGGCACGCTCGCCGTGACCGGTTCGCTGGCCAGCTCGCCGGTGACCGTCGGTAGCGGCGCGACCGTCACCGGGACGGGCACGATCGGCGGCCTGGTCGTGTCGGGTGGCGGCACCGCATCGGTTCTCCAGCTCGGGCAGCCGCTGAAGGTCGCGGGCAACGCGACCTTCCAGCCGGGCTCGACGCTGCAGGTCGGCGCCACGCCGCAACAGAGCGGCGGCCTCGACGTGACCGGCTCCGCCACGCTCAACGGTGGGTCGGTCCAGGTCGTCGCGGCGGCCGGGCAATACCAGCCGGGCAAGCTCTACACCATCGTGAATGCCGGCGCGGGCGTGCAAGGGCAGTTCAGCGCGGTGAACTCGACGTATGCGTTCCTCACGCCGACGCTCACGTACGACCCGGCGCGGGTGCTGATGTCGCTGGCCCCGAACGGCACGCCGTTCGCGTCGGTTGCGACGACGCCCGACGGGCAAGCGGTGGCGGGCGCGGTCGGCACGCTCGGCGCAGGCAACCCGCTGTTCGATACGGTGCTGACCTCGGATGCGCCGACCGCCAACCGTGCGTTCACGCAACTGGCCGGCGACCTGTATCCGAGCACGCGCAGCGTGCTGCTGTCGGATAGCCGCTACGTGCGTGACGCGGTGCTCGATCGCGCGCGGCTCGGTTCGCAGCCGGGCGGGGCGCTGTGCGGATGCGAGGCGCCGGTGTCGGCGGACGATCACTCGGCGGCGCTCGACCGGCGCATGGCCGCGGAGAACGGCTGCACGCCGGCCAAGTCGTTCAAGCCCGCGGTGTGGGGCCGGCTGTACGGTTCGCATAGCCGGTTCGACGGCGACGGCGTCGCTTCGATCGATCGCAACCTGTACGGCTTCGTCGTCGGTACGGATGCGGAAGTCAGCAGCCACTGGCGCGTCGGTATCGCGGGCGGCGCGTCGCGCAGCCAGCTCAATACCGACCAGAACGAGTCGGCGAAGGTCAACGGCGAGACGATCGCGCTGTACGCCAGCGGCCGATACGACGCGTGGAACGTGCGCGGTGGCGTGTCGCAGTCGTGGTACCGCGTGCATAGCGAGCGCAATCCGTCGTTCGGCGGCTTCTCCGATCACGATACCGCGAGCTACGACGCGAACGCGACGCAGGTGTTCACGGAGATCGGCTACTCGACGGCCATTCGCAACGTCGAGCTCGAACCGTTCGTCGGGCTCGCGTTCGCGAGCCTGCACACCGGCGGCTTCAAGGAGAACGGCGGCGCGGCTGCGCTGCAGGGCGATTCCGACACGACGGGCCTCGGCTTCTCGACCGTCGGCGTGCGGGCCTCGACCGACCTCGCGGTCACGACGAAGGGCAAGGTCACGGCGTTCGGCACGGTCGGCTGGCGCCACGCGTTCGGCAATACGCAGCCGGCGTCGAGGCTGTCGTTCGCGAGCGGCGGATCGCCGTTCAGCGTGGTCGGCGTGCCGGTCGCGCGCGACGCCGCGGTGCTCGAGGTTGGTGTCGATGCGGCCGTCACGAAGAATCTGTCGCTCGGCCTGTCGTACAGCGGCCAGCTCGGCGGCAACATCGGCGATCACGCGCTGTACGGCAATCTGTTGTGGAAGTTCTAAAGGGAGGCGGGGGCCGCTCGCGATGGAGGGGGGCGTCGTGAGCGGTCGATCGTTGTTGGTCGTCGATCGATGGTTTGATAGTTCGATGATGGTTGGTTTTCAGATTCGCATTGAAGACGTTTCGTGATGCGAATCAATTTTCATGAAGTGCGCCGCTTGGTGTTTGGTATCCCGTTGCATCGGCCTGTTTGAACCTGTTTCAACGCTTTGCCGTATCGGGCAATCCGCGAACGATTCGCGCCGCCTTCGGGCGATGGGGTCCACGCGTCATCGCTCGAGCTGTTCCGCGGTTGTCCAACCGAAATGAGGTTATTCATGAAAACGAAAATGAACGCGAAATTGACAGGCATCGCCTTGTCGGTCGGGGTTTTGTTCAGCCTGGCCGCCACGGCGTCCCAGGCGGGGGTCGTGACTGCCGTGCCGGGAAGTCTCAGCAATACCGACGGCGTCATCATCGAAGGCGCATCGCCGGCGCCCGACGGGCTCATCGGCACCGTGACGGGATGGGGGAATGGGGCGGTGACGGTCGGCAGCCCGAATGCAGGCGGTATCTCGATCGGGATGGCCGGGTCGGGGACGGGAACCGCGGCGATCGATATCGGTAGCGGATTGCTCGAGCCGGTCGCGGGTGCGGCCGGCACGGTGACGGGGGCGTTGGGTGGCATCGGCGGGAGTGGCGGTGCGACGGGTGGTCTTGGCGGTGTCGTTGGCACGGTGACCGGTGCACTGGGCGGTCTTGGTGGAAGCGGTGGTGCGACGGGTGGTTTGGGTGGTGTCGTCGGGACGGTGGGCAACGCGGCCAGCGGTGCGGTCGGTGCTGTGACGGGTGCCTTGGGTGGTGTGGGCGGCGGCGGTGCGACTGGTGGTCTCGGTGGTGTCGTTGGCACGGTGACCGGTGCGCTGGGTGGTCTTGGTGGAAGCGGTGGTGCGACGGGTGGCTTGGGCGGTGTCGTCGGGACGGTGGCGAACACGGCAACTGGCGCGGTCGGTACGGTAACGGGTGCTTTGGGTGGTGTTGGCGATCCGACCGGTGGGCTTGGTGGCGTCGTTGGCACGGTAACCGGTGCACTGGGTGGCATCGGTGGCGGCAATCCGACGGGCGGCCTCGGTGGTGTTGTCGGGACGGTGGCGAACACGGCAACTGGCGCGGTCGGCGCTGTGACGGGTGCCTTGGGTGGTGTTGGCGATCCGACCGGGGGTCTCGGTGGTGTCGTTGGCACGGTAACCGGTGCACTGGGCGGCATCGGTGGCGGCGGGACCGGTGGTCTCGGCGGTGTTGTCGGCACGGTAGCGAATACGGCGACGGGTGCAGTCGGAACGTTGACTGGCACGCTGGGTGGCGTCGGCGGTGGGACCGGTGGTCTCGGCGGTGTTGTCGGCACGGTAGCGAATACGGCGACGGGTGCAGTCGGAACGGTGACTGGCGCGCTGGGTGGCGTCGGCGGTGGGACCGGTGGTCTCGGCGGCGTTGTCGGCGCGGTAGCGAATACGGCGACGGGCGCAGTCGGAACGCTGACTGGCGCGCTGGGCGGCGTTGGTGGCGGGACCGGTGGTCTCGGTGGCGTCGTTGGAACGGTGGGCAACGCGGCAAGCGGCGCAGTCGGTACGGTGACAGGTGCCTTGGGTGGTGTCGGCGATCCGACAGGCGGTCTTGGTGGTGTGGTCGGTACGGTAATCGGTGCACTGGGTGGCATCGGCGGTGGCAATCCGACTGGCGATCTCGGCGGTGTTGTCGGCACGGTAGCGAATACGGCCACGGGTGCAGTCGGAACCCTGACTGGCGCGCTGGGTGGCGTCGGCGGTGGGACCGGTGGTCTCGGTGGTGTTGTTGGAACGGTGGGCAACGCGGCAAGCGGTGCAGTCGGTACGGTGACGGGTGCCTTGGGTGGTGTCGGCGATCCGACTGGTGGGCTTGGTGGTGTGGTCGGTACGGTAACCGGTGCGCTGGGTGGCATCGGTGGCGGCGGGACCGGCGGCCTCGGCGGCGTTGTCGGCACGGTAGCGAATACGGCGACGGGTGCAGTCGGAACGCTGACTGGCGCGCTGGGCGGCGTGGGCGGTGGGACCGGTGGTCTCGGTGGTGTTGTTGGAACGGTGGGCAACGCGGCAAGCGGCGCGGTCGGTACGGTGACGGGTGCCTTGGGTGGTGTCGGCGATCCGACCGGCGGGCTTGGTGGCGTGGTTGGCACGGTAACCGGTGCACTGGGTGGCATCGGTGGCGGCGGGACCGGCGGCCTCGGCGGTGTTGTCGGCACGGTAGCGAACACGGCCACGGGTGCAGTCGGAACGTTGACTGGCGCGCTGGGCGGTGTTGGTGGCGGGACCGGTGGTCTCGGTGGCGTCGTTGGAGCGGTGGGCAACGCGGCAAGCGGCGCGGTCGGTACGGTGACAGGTGCCTTGGGTGGTGTCGGCGATCCGACTAGCGGGCTTGGTGGCGTGGTTGGTACGGTAACCGGTGCGCTGGGTGGCATCGGTGGTGGCGGGACCGGTGGTCTCGGCGGCGTCGTTGGCGCGGTCGGCAACACGGCAACGGGCGCAGTCGGAACGTTGACCGGCGCAGTGGGCGGTGCCGGCGGTGCGACCGGTGGTCTCGGCGGCATTGTGGGCACGGTCGGCAACACGGCAACCGGTGCAGTCGGAACGCTGACCGGCGCAGTGGGCGGTGCCGGCGGTGCGACCGGCGGCCTCGGTGACATCGTAGGCACGGTCGCCAATACCGGCACGGGCGTCGTCAACGCCGTCACCGGAGTCGCCGGCAACGGCGGCGCGCTGATCACGCCGATCACGAGCATCGTCGGCAATCTCGGCGGTTCGCTGCCGGTCGGCGCAGCGACTGGTGCGATTGGCGCAATGTCCGGCGCGGTAACCGGCATCGCCGGCACCGGCACGGCGGCAATCACGCCGATCGCATCGACCGTCACGTCGTTGATCGGATCCGCCACGGGCGGCGCCGGCAACGTCGTCGGCTCGGGAACCGGCGTCCTCTCCGGCGCAACCGGCGCGGCGGGCTCGCTCGCGACGGTCACCACAGGCCTGGCGGGCTCGCTCGCGCACACCGTAACCAGTACCACCGGCGCGGTCGCCGCGACCCTGCCGGCATTGAGTGTCGCGCTCAACGGCGGCACGGCGGCCGGCGCAGTCGGCGGTGTGACGAACGCCGCCGGGGCGCTCATCTCCGGTGGCGCGACGGTCGCCAACGCGGCGGTGCAATCGGTCGGTTCGGCCGTCGGTGCGGTGGCCGGCGTCGTTCCCGCGCTGGCGGTTTCGCTGAACGGCAATTCCGCGCAAGGCGGAGGCAGTTCGTCGGGCGGTCTGCTGGCACCCGTGACGTCGCTCGTCACTTCGCTCACCGTCCCGGTGATCAAGAAGTAGGCGACGTCGATATCGCGGCCGCCGCATGCTCCGGGCGACCGCGAATCATCACGCTACACGCGCGTCACCCACAACGCCGGCGGGACGACGAATCGTGTCGACTCGCGCGGCGTTGTCTCGGTGACGCGCCATTTTGCGTTTCGCGGAGCGGTGGCGTCGGATGCCGCTCTCTCGGACTTCCGATCTCTTCCTGCCCGCATCGGTTCGCCGCGCGTCGAAGGGGCGATGTACGTTTCCCGCCCTCGTCGAATGCGAAAACGCAAACCGCGCGACCGACGCCACGCCGTTCATTGCCGACGCATACGCCGCACGCGCAAACGCGTGCATGTCGAACCGTCAGTCCGGCGCCACCCCGGTCGATTCGCGCACGACGAGCTCGGGCGCGCCGATCGTATGCACGGCCGCGGACGGCTCGATCCCGTCGATCATGTCGAGCGTCAGCGCGATCGCCCGCGCGGCAATCTGCGCGGTCGGGAACCGTACGGTCGTCAGCGCGGGGCGGAACTGGTGGGCGAGCTGGATATCGGTCATGCCGACCACCGACAGATCGGCCGGTACGCGCAAGCCGAGATCGGCGGCGGCCTGCATCGCGCCGATCGCCATCAGGTCGTTGGTCGCGAACAGCGCGGTGAGGCCCGGCTTTTCCCGTAGCAGCGCGGCGGCCGCTTCGTAGCCGCCTTCGATCGAGTCGTGCGCCGACACGGTCGTCAGCGCATTCGCCGGATGGCCGCGCGCGGCGAGTTCGTCGGCGAAACCGCGCAGCCGCACCGACTGCGGTCCGCCCGAACCCTTGCCGACGAGCGCGCCGAACGCGCGATGCCGCAACCCGGACAGATGCGCGGCCGCCAGCGCGCCCGCCGCCGCGAAATCGACGGTCACGCACGGCAGCGTGCGCGACGCATGCACGTGTTCCCACATGCACAGCACGATCGATGCGCCGTGACGCGTGATGTCGGCGAGTTCGGCTTCGGCCAGATCGGTGTTCATCACGATCGCGCCGGCCGCGAGCGTGCCCGCGATCCGCTCGAGGTAGTTGCGCGTGATCGCCGGATCGTCGTCGGTATTCGACACGAGCAGGTAATGGCCGCGCTTGCGCGCCTCGCGTTCGGCGGCCAGCACGAACTCCGGGTAGAACGGGTTCGTGATGTTCGACAGCATCAGCGCGAGCGTCGACGTGCGGCCTTCCGCGAGCGCGCGTGCGGTCAGGTTCGGCCGATAGCCGAGCTCGCGGATCGCGGCCATCACGCGCTCGACGGTCGCCGGCTTCACCTTCTGCGGATTGCGCAGCACGTTCGAGACGGTCGCCGCCGTGACGTTCGCGCGTCGCGCGACTTGGGCGAGTGTCACCATGCGAGGGCTCCGTTCGGCCGGGCAGCGCCGCAAGAGAACAGTAAGGCGGGGGAGTGTCTGCTCATATTCTGGGAGTGTGTCCCACAAGTTGCACAGGGACAGCCGATACGCTAATTTCTCGACACATCAGAGGAAGGAGACGACATGGTACGGCGAACCGGGCGAATCGAACCACAGAAATTTAAGCGTTTAAATTTTCCGATCCGATGCGTGTGACCGGCCAGAGGAGAGCGCGATGACCGCCATTTCATTGAAGGATGTCTCCAAGCGCTACGGCGACCATGCGCCGGTGCTGCGCGACGTGAACCTCGAGATCGCGTCGCACGAATTCTGCGTGTTTCTGGGCCCGTCGGGCTGCGGGAAATCCACGCTGCTGAGAATGATCGCGGGGCTCGAGGACGTGACCGAAGGCGAACTGCGGATCGACGGCGCGCGGATGAACGACACGCCGCCCGCGGAGCGCGGCGTCGCGATGGTGTTCCAGAGCTATGCGCTGTTTCCGCACATGACCGTGTTCGACAACATCGGTTTCGGGCTGCGGATCGCCGGCACGCCGAAGGACGAAATCCGCCGCCGCGTGACCGAGGCCGCGCGCGTGCTGCAGCTCGACGCGCTGCTCGATCGCAAGCCGAAGGCGTTGTCGGGCGGGCAGCGGCAGCGCGTCGCGATCGGCCGCGCGATCGTGCGCGAGCCGCGCGTGTTCCTGTTCGACGAACCGCTGTCGAATCTCGATGCGACGCTGCGCGGCCAGACGCGAGTCGAAATCGCGCGGCTGCACGCGCGCTTCACGCAATCGAGTTCGGTCTACGTCACGCATGACCAGATCGAGGCGATGACGCTGGCCGACCGGATCGTGCTGCTGCACGCGGGCGACGACGTCGCGCGCTTCGGCAGCATCGCGCAGGCCGGTGCGCCGCTCGAGCTGTATCACCGGCCGGCCAACCGCTTCGTCGCGGGCTTCATCGGCTCGCCGCGGATGAATTTTCTGCCGGCGGTGGTCGACGCAGGCGATGCGCACGGCTGCCGGCTGACGCTGGAAGGGTCCGGCGAAATGCTCACGCTGCGCGATCGCCCGTTGCCGCGCCACGTCGGCCGCGGCGCGCGCGTGACGCTCGGGATCCGTCCCGAGCACCTGACGGTCGCGGCGTCCGGCGATGCCGGGTTGCCGTCGATCGTCCGCGACGTCGCGCTCGTCGAGCAGCTCGGCGAAGCCGCGTACGTGCATCTCGACCAGCCCGATGGTGTGCCGCTACTCGCGAAACTGCCGGGGCAGGCCGCATTGCGGCGCGGCGAGCGCCACGCGTTCCGCGTGCCGCCGTCGAGCTGTCACCTTTTCGACGAAGCCGGCATCGCATTGCCGGCCATCCACGCCGAAGCGGCGTTCGCGTAACGGCGCAATGCCGACCCGCCGCATGCGACGCGGCATTCAACACACCAATACCAGGAGACAACGATGAAACTTCGTGCGAGCCGACTGCTGCTTGCCCTGACGACTGCCGCGGCATGCGCCGCGGGCACGGCCGACGCGGGCACGCTGAAAGTGAACGTCGCCGCGCGCGGCAACCAGCGCGCGACGTGGCAGGCAGCGTTCGACCAGTTCCACAAGGCGAATCCGGATATCGATCTGAAGGTCAGCTACGTCGGCGAGGAGGCATACAAGGTGCAGATGTCCGGGTGGCTCGCGACCGATCCGCCCGACGTGCTGAGCTGGAACAACGGCGAACGGCTTGCGTATTTCGCGAAGCGCGGGCTGATCGAGGACCTGAGCGCGGACTGGCAGAAGAACGGCTGGAACGACACGTATGCGTCCGTCAAGCAGTCGTCGACCTACGGCGGCAAGCTTTACAGTTTGCCGCTCGGCTATGACGCGTACGGGTTGTTCTATCGCAAGGACCTGTTCGAGAAGGCCGGGATTCACGGCGAGCCGGCCGACTGGCCGCAGTTTCTCGACGCGTGCCGCAAGCTGAAGGCGGCCGGCATCGCGCCGATCGCGGTGGCCGCGCGCGATGCGTGGACGCTCGCTGCGTGGTTCGACTACCTCGACCTGCGGATCAACGGCTATGCGTTTCACCAGAAGCTGATGGCCGGCGACGTCGCGTATACCGATTCGCGCGTGCGTGCCGTGTACGCGGCGTGGAAGAAGCTGATCGACGACAAGTATTTCATCGACAACGCGCTGTCCTACGACGTCGATTCGTTGAGCCCGCTGATCGTCAACGGCCAGGCCGCGATGACGCTGATGGGCACGTGGTATTCGGCAGGACTGCTGAGCGCGACGCGCAACCCGATCAGCTTCTTCCGCTTTCCGGTGATCGACGCGTCGGTGCCGCTGGCGGAGGACGGCCCGGTCAATGTGCTGATCGTCCCCGCGAAGGCGCACAACAAGGCCGATGCGCGCCGCTTCCTCGCGTTCATGGGGCAACCGGCGGTCAGCGGCGAATTCGCGAAGGGAATGGGGCAACTGCCGTCGAACAACAAGGCGCCGGAGCCGCAGGACCCGATCTCGAAGATCGGCTTTCACACGCTCGCGACGACGCCGGGCGGGATCGCGCAGTTCTACGACCGCGACATGACGAAGGAAATGGCCGACGAGGGGATGAAGGCGATGCAGCAGTTCCTGTCCGATCCGACGCAGCTCGATGCGATCCTGCAGCGCCTCGAGCAGACCCGCAAGCGCATCTACCGGAAGTAATGCGCCGCGCGGCCGGGCCGGCGCTGCCGGTCCGGTGCTTCGTCGTCACCGTTACGTTCGTTTCATCGAAGGTCATCTCATGTCAACCAGCCTGTCCGAAAGTGTCGCGCGCCGCGATGCCGGCTTGCAGCGGCCTGCACGCGCGTCGCTCGCGCGGCGGCGCAACCGCGCGGCCCTGTGGTTCGTGCTGCCGGGTTTCGCGCTCTTCACCGTGTTCGTGCTGTATCCGATCGTCAGCAGCATCTGGCTGAGTTTTCATCACTGGGACGGGATGACGCCGATGACGTTCGCGGGGCTCGACAACTATCGCGAGCTGCTGCAGTCCGACACCTTCTACGTCGCGCTGAAGAACAACGTGCTGTGGCTCGTGCTGTTTCTCGCCGCGCCGCCGCTCGGCCTCGCGCTCGCGCTGTACCTGAACCAGAACGTGTTCGGCATCCGGCTCGTGAAGTCGCTGTTTTTCGCGCCGTTCGTGCTGCCGGGCGTCGTGGTCGGTCTCGTGTTCTCGTGGTTCTACGACCCGACGTTCGGGCTGCTGAAGCTGATCGTCGGGCACGGGATCCCGGTGCTCGGCGATCCGCGCTATGCGACCTACGGCGTGATCGCCGCCGCGCTGTGGCCGCAGATTCCGTTCTGCATGATTCTCTACCTGACCGGGCTGACCGGCATCAACGGCGAGATCGTCGAAGCGGCGCGGATGGAAGGCGCGCGCGGCTTCACGCTGCTGTGGCACGTGATCCTGCCGCAACTGCGGCCCGCGACGTTCATGGCGGTCGTGCTGACCGTGATCGGCGCGCTGCGCAGCTTCGACCTGATCTCGGTGATGACGGGCGGCGGCCCGTTCGACAGCTCGACCGTGCTCGCATATTTCATGGTCGACCAGGCGATCAAGTATTACCGCGAAGGCTATTCGGCCGCGATCGCGGTCGTGCTGTTCGCGATCATGCTCGTCTATATCGTGTGGCAGCTTCGCAAGCTGGTGCGCGTCGAGTCGTAAGGATAACCAACATGTATCCGATGCCCGTGTCCCGCTGGGGACGTCCCGCCCGTCTGCTGTACCGGCTATCGCTGCCGTGCGCGCTCGCGCTGTGGCTCGTGCCGCTGCTCGCGGTGCTCGTCACGTCGATCCGATCGACCGACGAGATCATGGCCGGTCATTACTGGGACTGGCCGAAGCAGTTCGCGCTCGTCGCCAACTACGGCGCCGCGCTCACGCAGACGCCGATGCTTCATTACTTCGCGAACAGCCTCCTGATCACGGTACCGTCGGTCGCCGCGTCGATCCTGCTCGCGTCGCTTGCCGGGCACGCGCTCGCGAACTACCGGTTCCGCGGCAATCTCGTGCTGCTCGGGCTGTTCGTCGCCGGCAATTTCGTGCCGATCCAGATTCTGATGATCCCGGTGCGCCAGATCATGCTCGGCGTCGGCCTCTACAACACCGTGTGGGCGCTCGTGCTGTTCCATACCGCGTTCCAGACCGGCTTCTGCACGCTGTTCCTGCGCAACTTCATCCGCGAGCTGCCGTTCGAGCTGATCGAGGCCGCGCGCGTCGAAGGCGCGTCCGAGTGGGCGATCTACTTGCGCGTGGTGCTGCCGCTCGTGCGGCCCGCGCTCGCGGCGCTCGCGATCCTCGTGTTCACGTTCGTATGGAACGACTACTTCTGGGCGCTGTGCCTCACGCAAGGCGACGACGCGGCGCCGATCACCGTCGGCGTCGCCGCGCTCAAAGGGCAGTGGACGACGGCCTGGAACATCGTGTCGGCCGGCTCGGTACTCGCCGCGCTGCCGTCGGTCGCGATGTTCTTCGCGATGCAGAAGCACTTCGTCGCGGGGCTCACGTTCGGCGCGACCAAGGGCTGACCGTCCCATCCTCTTTCTTCAGCAAGGAATCCACGATGCACCTCGGCGTTTGTTACTACCCCGAACACTGGCCGCGCGAACAATGGGATCGCGATGCACGGCGCATGGCCGAACTGGGCCTGACCCGCGTGCGGATCGCCGAATTCGCGTGGAGCCGGATGGAGCCGGAGCCCGGCCGCTACGACTGGGCGTGGCTCGACGAGGCGATCGACACGCTCGCGCGCCGGCAGTTGAAGATCGTGCTCGGCACGCCGACCGCCGCGCCGCCGAAGTGGCTCGTCGATCGTCATCCGGAGATCCTGCCGGTGGGCGCGGACGGCGCGGTGTGGCAGTTCGGCTCGCGTCGCCATTACGACATCGCGAGCCCGGTGTATCGCGAGCACTGCGTGCGCATCGCCGACGCGATGGCGCGGCGCTACGGCGCCCATCCGGCGGTGATCGCGTGGCAGACCGACAACGAGCTCGGCTGCCACAACACGCTGCCCAGCTACACGCGTGCGGCGCTCGAAGGCTTCCGCGCGTGGCTCGCCACGCGTTATGGCGACATCGGCGCGCTGAACCGCGCGTGGGGCAACGTGTTCTGGAGCATGGAGTATCGCGGCTTCGACGAGATCGAGCTGCCGCGTCATACGCCGACCGACGCGAATCCCGCGCACCTGCTCGACTTCCGGCGCTATCAGTCGGACGAGGTCGCGCGGTTTCATGCCGCGCAGGTCGACGCGATCCGTCCGCACGCGCCGGGCCGCGACGTGCTGCATAACTTCATGGGATTTTTCACCGAGTTCGATCACTACGCGTTCGCACGCGGCGGCCTCGACGTCGCCGCGTGGGACAGCTATCCGGTGCCGCGTACCGAAGTGCTGCCGCTCGATGAGGCGGACAAGCGACGCTGGGCCCGCACCGGGCATCCGGACGTGTCGGCGTTCTCGCACGATCTGTATCGCGGGGTCGGCAACGGCCGGATGTGGGTGATGGAGCAGCAGGCGGGGCCCGTCAACTGGGGGCCGTACAACCCGGTGCCGCATGCGGGCGCGGTGCGGCTGTGGACGTGGGAAGCGTTCGCGCATGGCGCGGAACTCGTGTCGTATTTCCGCTGGCGGCAGTATCCGCACGCGCAGGAGCAACTGCACTCGGGACTCAACGCGCCGGACGACCGGTTGTCGCCGGGCGGTCATGAAGTGGCGCGCGTCGCACGCGAGATCGCCGCGCTGGATCCCGCGCTCGTCGTCGGCGAGCGTGAGACGGCCCGCGTCGCGCTGCTGTTCGACTACGAGGCAGACTGGATGATCCGCATCCAGCCGCACGGCGCCGACTTCGACTATCAGCAGCACGCGTTCGACTGGTATCGCGCGCTGCGCGAGCTAGGGCTCGACGTCGATATCGTCGCGGCCGATGCCGACGTGTCGCGTTATGCGTTCGTCGTCGTGCCGACGCTGCCTGTCGTGACGGATCGCGTCGTCGAGCAGGCCGCGCGCGGAAACGCACATTGGTTGTTCGGGCCGCGCACGGGTTCGCGCACCGCGGAATTCGCGATCGCGCCGGGTCTCGCACCGGGCAAGCTGCGCGACGTGCTGCCGGTGCGGATCGGCCAGGTCGAATCGCTGCGGCCTTCGCTCGCGCCGCGTGTGTCGTTCGACGGTGTCGACGGCCATGCACTGAAATGGCGCGATCACATCGACATGGAATCGCCGGCCGACATAGACGTGCTGGCCGCCTGCGACGACGGTGTGCCGGCGCTCGTGCGGCGCGGTTACGTCACGATGGCGACGGCCTGTTTCGATCGGACGCTGTTGCGCGCGATCGTTGCCCGCTGCGCACGCGATGCCGGCCTGCCGATGCGTGCGCTGCCGGACGGTGTGCGGTTGCGTCGACGCGGGCGGGTAACGTTCGCGTTCAACTACGGTGACACGTCGTGCACGCTGCCCGCGCCGGACGGTGCGCGCTTCGTGCTCGGCGGCCGGGAACTCGGCGCGGTGGACGTGGCCGCCTGGGTCGAGCCGGACTGACGCGATGCAGTCGTTGCGGTCGCTGCGGTTGCATTTCGCGCGCCTGGCGGGGATCGCGTACTTCGTACCGCTGTCCGCGGCGGCGCTGATGCTCGGCGTCGCGATGTCGTTCACCGCGCCGTACCTGTCGCTGTTCGGCGTGGAGGCGGCGGGAATGTCGCCGCTGCTCGCGGGCGTGTTCATGACGCTGATCGCGGCGAGCGGGGTGGTCGCGAGCACGTGGGCCGGACGCTGGTCGGATCGCCGCGACCGGCACCGGCCGCTGCTCGTCGTGTCGCTCGCGGCGGCCGCGCTGGGCTTCGCGCTGCTGTGCGTATTGCGGACGCACGGGCCGGTGATCGCAGCCGGCACGATCCTGCTCGGCGCGGGCGCCGTGTCGCTGTCGCAGATCTTCTCGTTCGCGCGCGCGGTACTGCCCGTCGCCGACGATGCGCAGCGCGAACTCGCGTCGGCCGCGCTGCGCACGATGCTGTCGATCGCGTGGGTGTTCGGTCCCGCGCTCGGTGCGCTGATTCTCGCGCAGACGGGTTTTACCGGGCTCTTTCTAGCGGCTTCCGTGGGCTTCGTCGCATGCGCGGCGATCGTCGCGCGGATTCCGGAGCCGGTGCGGCGGCCCACGGCGGCGCATGTGCGCGCAGTCGATCGCGCCGCGGCGCCGCCGGACGAGGCGACGGCTGGCGTCGCCGCGCCTCGCGCGAGCGTGCTGCGGACCCTCGTCGCGCTCGCGCTGATAGGGCTGGCGGCGAACGCGACGATGATCGTGCTGCCGCTCTACATCGTGCGTGGACTCGGCGGCACGCCGACGAACGTATCGGCGGCGCTCGGGCTGGCCGCATTGCTCGAAATCCCGATGATGCTGTGGCTCGGCGTCCGGTCGACGCGGCTGGACAAGGCGCGCTGGCTGATGGCGTGCGCGCTCGTGCATGCGGCGTATTTCATCGGGCTCGCGGCGGTGTCGCGGGTCGATGCGATCCTGCCGCTGCAGTTGTTGAGCGCATGCGTGGTCGCGATCACGTCGTGCCTCGGGATGACGCGCGTGTGCGATTTGATGCCGTCGCGCCCCGGCACCGCCACCGCGATGTTCTTCAGCACGGCGCGCGTCGGCTCTATCGCGTCGGGCGTGCTGTCGGGCGCGTGCGTCGACCTGTTCGGCTATCGCGCGACATTCGCGGGCTGCTGTGGGCTCGCGCTCGTCGCGTTCGCGCTGCTCGCCCGGGATGCGCACGGCGGGCGGGGCGGAGCCGGCGGCACAAGCGGCACAAGCGGCACGGCGACGCCCGCGCGTCGCCGCTTCGACGCACCGCACTGACGCGCGCTGCGTCGCCGCTTCGACGCACCGCACTGACGCGCGCTGCGCCGGTGCGGTGACGCCGTCACGACGTGCCGCGTCAGCGCTGGCGATATGCGTCGAGCGACGACAGGGCGTGGCCGTGGAAGTCGAACAGCGTGTTGTTGTCCCACTGATCGCCCGCGCCGACCTTCCAGCCGACGCCCGGCGTCGGAATCCACTCCGGCTCCCACCAGAACACGCCCTTGCCGCGATGGCCCGGCACACCCTTCACGATATCGACGACCGCCGCGAGGAATTGCGCCTGCCCGGCCGGCGACGGCGGGAACGCGGTCGAGCCCGTGTTCGTCATCGCGTTCGGCTCGGAGTCGCCGTCGCTGGTGGTCCACGGATACGCGGTCTCGACGACGATCAGTTCCTTGTCGTAGCGCACCGCGAGATCGTTCGCGTTGTTGCGCAGGTCGTCGAGCGCGCCTTGCCACTGCGGGTAATACGACAGGCCGATCACGTCGAACGCGACCCCGCGTTGCGTCGCGCTGTCGAACCACCAGCGGCTTTTCGCGTTGTCGCCGCCGCTGTCGATGTGCAGCATCACCTTGATGCGCGGATCGACGGCCTTCACCGCATCGTGGCCCGCCTTCAGCAACTGAGCGAGGTTGTCCCACTGGTCGTAGCGGCCGAGCGGCCACAGCATGCCACCCGTGATCTCGTTGCCGATCTGCACCCACTCCGGCCGCACGCCGGCGCGCTGCAGTTGGCGCAGCACGTCGGTCGTATAGGCCGACAGCAGCGCGCACGTATCGGCGAGATTCTTGCCGGCCCACGCGTGCGGCGGGTATTGCTTGCCGGGGTCGGCCCACCAGTCGCTGTAGTGGAAATCGATCAGGATGCGCATCCCGAGCGCGGCCGCGCGCCTGGCGAGCGCAACGACATGGGCCGCATCGTTGTAGCCGGCCGCGGCGCTCTGATTCGCCGGGAAGAAATCCGGATTGCCCGGATCGTTCCATACCTTGATGCGGATCGAGTCGACGCCGTGCGCGTGCAGGATCTTCAGGCAGTCGCGCGGGTGCCCGCGGTCGAAGTACTGCGCGCCGTGCGCCTCGAGTTCCGGTAGCGTCGACACGTCGGCGCCCATCGCGAACGGGGCGCTGCCCGCGGCACGCGTGACGGCCTGCGCGAAGGCCGGCAGCGGGCCGGCCAGGTCGAGACAGGCAAGCGCCGCGGTCGAAACGCTCCATTTCAGCATCGATCGTCTGTTCATCGTCATCCTCCAGGTGAGGGATCCCGTCGGATGCGGGATCGCCGGCTTCAAAAAATTTTAAGCGCTTAAATTTGCGGCCCCGATACGAGGCCGGATCGAGCGTAGCGCAACCGCTGTCGCCTACGCAAAGGACGCATGCGTTGCCTACTATCTGGTGAGGTGGGGAGGCGCGCGCATTCCCGGCGTCCCGCCGTGCGCGCGAAACGGCCATTGGACGTACGTCAGGAATCCGGACGATGCCGCCCGATCGTGCAGGGCAGGCGCCCGTGACGTGTTACGACCGATCTCGATTCCGCGCGCGCGTCGCGCCGGTGATGACCGCGATGCCGAACAGGATGACGGCCACGATCTCGATGATGTACTGCGCGACGTGCAGCGTCATCAAGCCCCAGGCGACGCCGCCGATGAAAATGATCCATCCGACCAGGTAGATAAGCAGGGTCATCGCTTTCTCCTTGCAGTGTTGGGTTCATGGCGCCGCTTGCCGGTCGTGAAAAATTTACCGGGCGCGCGGTGCGCGCGATGAGGAGATGATCTCGCAGCACCGGAGCATATTGCGCGCCCGGCCTCGCGGTTCCCGACGGCATTTTTCGGCATGCGGCTTGCTAGCCGCTTCATTCGGATGCCGTGTCGTGCGCATGCAGCCCGAGCCGCGCCATCAGCCGCCCGGCGTCGAACGGCGCTTGCGTTTTCGTGTCGTTGTCGAAATAGCAGTACACGTCGCGCGTGGCCGCGCGCGGCGGTTGCAGCGCGGGTGCGGCGAGACGCGCATCGTCGGGCTGCCCGCCCTGGCTCCACGTTTCGATTCTGCGTGCCCATCGCTCGAGCGCCGCATCGGAGTATTCGCCTGAATACTTCGTTTCGGTGCCGTGCAGCCGCATGTAAACGAAACGCGCGCTCAGATCCTCGAACTGGGGCCACGCCTCGGTCGAATCCGACACGACGAGCGCGACCTTGTGGCGGCGCAGCAGCTTCACGAACGCCGGATCCACGAAGCTCTCGTGCCGCACTTCCACCGCGTGGCGCAACGCTCGCTTGCGGTCGATCTCCAGATACGTCGCCCGGACGTGCGAATCGTGCCGGCGGGCGAGCGCGAGTGCGGCTTCCGTATCGTGCGGCAGCAAGCTCAGGAAGTGCTCCATGTGCGCCGGGTCGAAACGCAGCGACGGCGGGAATTGCCACAGCAACGGCCCGAGCTTGTCCTTCAGCGCGAGCAGCCCCTGGGCGAAAAAATTCGCGCACGCGACCGTGGCTGCTTCGTCGCGAAAACGCAGTATGTGCGTCAGGTAGCGCGAGCCCTTGACGCTGAACACGAACCCCGGCGGTGTTTCGGCATACCAGCGCCGCCAGCTGTCCGGCGCTTGCAGGCTGTAGTGCGTGCCGTTGATTTCGATCGTCTGCATCCGGCCCGATGCATACCGCAGCTCGCCGGCCTGCTTCAGGTCGTCCGGGTAGAAGGTCCCCCGCCAGCCGGGGTAGCGCCAGCCTGAAATGCCGATGTGAATCCTGCCTGATGTGCGTGTCACGTCGATGCCCGGCTATGCCGGGTCCCTGATGAGGTTCGGGCGACGCGCAATATGCGTGCCGCCCCGTCACCGGTCCAATTCTTTTTTTAAAGACCGCGCCACGTTCGGCCGGTATGATCGCTGCGCTCGCGAACGGCGCGATCGGCCGGTGCGTACCGATCCACGCTTCACTGCCTTCGCCAGCACGGTAATCACGACACCACCGGACGGACCCCGACGATACGCGGTCCGTCGATCCGGCCGAACGGGCCAACCCAGCACGACGGAGTATCGAGACGATGTGGATGGAGACAGAGGCGGGGCGGCGCGCGACGGCGATCGCGGCTGGCGGAGCATTGTGCATGGCCGCCGCGGGCGGTGCGCACGCGCAGGCATCGGCGCCGGCCGCGGCGGCCGTGCTGCCGGCCATCGACGTGCGAGGGCCGACCGATGCTTCGGCCGTCGGGCTCGTCGGGCGGCGCACCGCCACCGGCACCAGGACCGACACGCCGATCGACGAGATTCCGCAAACGATCAACATCGTGACCGCGCAACAGATCGAGATGACCGGCGCGGCCGACCTGAACCAGGCGTTGCGCTACGTGCCGGGTTTCGCGACGTTCGGCGCCGACAGCCGCACCGACTGGTATGCGGCGCTGCGCGGCTTCACGCCGACGCTGTACGTCGACGGCCTGCCGGCGCCGGACACGGCCGTGATCGCGAACTGGCGCGTCGATCCGTACACGATCGATTCGATCGCGGTGCTGCGCGGGCCGACGTCGGTGCTGTACGGCGCGGGTGAGCCCGGCGCGATCGTCGACGCGCAGACGAAGCGCGCCGACGGCGCGCGCGTGCGTGAAGCCGGCGTGCAGATCGGCAACGATGCGCGCAAGCAAGCCATGCTCGATGTCGGCGACAGGCTCGATCCGGACGGCAAGTATGCGTACCGCTTCGTCGGCGTCGCGCGCGACGGCAACGCGGTGACCGGCCCGAACGGCGACCGGCGGGTCGCGCTCGCGCCGTCGTTCCGGTGGCGGCCGAACGCCGACACGTCGCTGACGTTTTCCGCGACGTACCTGCAGGACAGCGGCGACATCTCGTCGAACTTCCTGCCCGCTCAGGGCACGGTGCTGCCGAACCCGAACGGCCGCCTGTCGCAGGACATCTACATGGGCGACCCGTCGTTCAACGACTACCGCAAGAAGCAATGGTCGCTCGGCTACGCGCTGGAACACCGCGTGAACGCGATCTGGACGCTGCATCAGGACGTGCGCTGGTCGCACCTGTCGCTCGACGATGCGACGGTGTTCGGCAACGGCCTCGTGCCCCGCAGCACGACGAACATGATGCGTTTCGCGGGGCTGTTCCAGCTCAACTACAGCCGGCTCGACATCGACAATCATGCGCAGGCGCGCTTCGGCACGGGGCCGCTCGAACACACGCTGCTGTTCGGCCTGCAGTTCGACCGGCAGACGACGACCAACAGCGTGCAGCTTGCGCTCGCGCCGTCGCTCGACCTGTACCACCCCGTCTATCGGCCCGTGACGGCCGCGATCTTCTCCGGCCCGACGTCGCTCGGCCACGTCGACCAGTACACCGCGATGAACGGGTTCGGCGTGTATGCGCAGGACCAGATCCGCTGGCAGCGCTGGACGCTGACGCTCGGCGGCCGCGAGGACGTCGTGAACGCGCGCTTCGACGACCGGACCGCCGGCACGCATGCGCAGCAGGACGTCAGTGCGTTCTCCGGACGCGTCGGGCTTACCTATCGCGGCGACGCCGGGTTATCGCCGTACGTCAGCTATTCGACGTCGTTCGATCCGGTCATCGGCGTGCGGATGTTCGGCGGCGGCTTGCCGAAGCCGACCCGCGGCACGCAGACGGAAGCCGGGCTACGCTGGCAGCCGGCCGGCCGGAACCTGATGCTGAATGCGGCCGTGTATCAGATCGACCAGACCAACGTCGTGACGCCGACGCCGGTCAATCTCGACCCGAGCGCGACGACGTCGGTGCAGACCGGCAAGGTGCGCTCGCGCGGCATCGAGCTGAGTGCGGTCGGCAAGGTGACGCGCGAGGTGTCGATCGTCGCGTCGTATCTCTATCAGGACGTCAAGAACGTGCAGGCGAACGACGCGTCGCTGAACCACTGGCCGGTGTCCGTACCGCTGCCGCGGCAGATGGCGTCGATGTGGGCCGACTGGACCTGGCACACGGGCGCGCTGGCCGGTCTCGGCATCGGCGGCGGCGTGCGCTACCAGAGCGCATCGGCCGGCGCGCCGGACAATTCGCTGACGGTGCCGAGCGCGACGCTTTACGACCTCGCGATCCATTATGACCTGCCGCGCTGGCGCTTCGCGGTGAACGTCGCGAACCTGTTCGACCGGCGCTATGTGAGCGGCTGTCAGTCGTACGCCGTGTGCGTGTTCGGCAACGAGCGGACCGTGCTGGCCAGCGCGAAATACAACTGGTGAGCGCGTCGCATGCGGCCTACACGCGGCGTTGCGGCGCCCGGGTAACGGTGCGCGCGCCCGCATGGCCCTGGCGTCGCCATTCGGTCGGCGTGATGCCGAAACGTTCGCGGAACGCGGTGGCGAAATTGGCCGGCGTGGAAAAGCCGATTTCCTTCGCGATACTGGCGATGCTGAGCGACGTGGAATCCAGCAGATCCTGCGCGATCCGCAGCCGCTCGTAGCGCAGATATTCGAATACCGTCTGGCCGAGATTGTCGCGAAACGCGCGCGACAAGCGCTTTTCGTGCGTGCCGACCGCACGCGCCAGTTCCTCCACCGTCGGCGGATCGTTGAGCGTGCGCGACAGGTGGCGGATGGCCGCGCGCACGATGATGTCGTCGTCGTTGCCGCCCGCGAACGGGCTTTCCGCCTGTTCCGTCCCGGCGGGCCGTTCGCGTTTCGCTCGCGAGAGCTGCACGCGAATCCGCGCGATCACCTCCGCCGGCTCGAACGGCTTCACCACATAGTCGACGCCGCCGATCTCGAGCCCCTCGAGCCGTTCGTGCAACGCGCCGGCCACGGTCAGGAAGATGATCGGGATCGCGCCCGTCAGCGGATCGGCGGCCAGCAGGCGGCATGCGGTGAAGCCGTCCATGCGCGGCATGCGCACGTCCATCAGGATCAGGTCGGGCATCAGCGCCTGCGCGCGCTGGCACGCTTGCTCGCCGTCGAATGCGATGCTGATCCGGCATCCCGTGCTGCGCAGGATGTCGGTCAGCAAACGGAGCTGGTCGGGTTGATCGTCGACGATCAGGATATGCGCGTCGCTCAATGCGGAGATCGATGAAGGCATCGTGCACCTGTTGTGAAAAGGCGGTTGGCTGCGTTTTCCGCGGGTGGCCTGCCCGGTGAGATGGAAACGTCGGAAGCCGCTCCGTGGCGATGCATCCGGCGCATCGCACGCTCGCATCGATTCCCGACAGGGTAGAACCGCGCGGCAGGCAACCGCTCGGCGCATCGCGCGGCGTTCGTCGTTTTGATCGCCGAGCCGGTCGGGACGCGACGCATTGCCGTGCTCGCGTGGAGAATGATCGCGACTGCCGGAATCGATGCGAGCGGAATTGTAGGAGCATATTGGAAATCCGGCCAGCCATGACCGCTTCATTCGCGCCATTCCATCTTCGTGATTATCGAAAATGTCGGTTTGCGACAGGGATGTGAAACGCCGAGGCGCGCAATTACTCGTGGTTTACGCGTATACCCAGTGAGAAGCCGCGTATCCGGCCGGCTTTCGGATTGTATTTTATGGAAAAACATTATTTGAATCCGCTTTGGCAAAGTATTTATCCGCCCGGTAAAAGATCTTGAATAACGGCGTCGAGCGGCAATCGTTTGCGGGGTGGGCTTATTTTACGTAACTCATTGAATATCCGGAATTTTACAATCTATAAAGAATGCCCGCTTTAATAATTCAAGTTCGTGTCTCATAATTCGTCCGAACTTTGAGTAACGGGTGGAGCAGGTAAGCGGAAGCACCGCAAGCGGTGACGGACGTTGCCTGACCCGGGGCCGGCGCATCAATTGATGATTGTCCAGGCATGTGCTCGCTGCACGAAGTGAAACCCGGTCGCCGGGGATGAAATAAAAGAAGCGGAGTGAGCCGCGATCGGTGCGGCGACAAATCGGGGATGGTCATGACGACGGGTTGAATCTCCGGATTCAGTCGGGGAAAGACTCGTCCATGGAAATCGATACGTATTCCTAATGCAGTTGTCGAATTAACGGAACGGGACGTCAGGCCGACGGCATGCCCCGGGCGTTCGAACGCCCGGTCGAAACGGATGCTCGACGCGTGTCGTGTCGACATGGCTTGCCCGGCGCCGGAATCCGCTTCCGAAACGAAGTCGCAATCGAAGTCGAAGCTGTCAATAAAAGTAAGTAGTCCATATTCAAACCAGACGCTACACAACGGAGCAGAAGACCATGAAGAGGAAGCAGATTTCGGCGCTCGCCGCCGCGATGTTCACGGGGGCGGGTGTGCTGATCGCCGGCGCCGCGCACGCGGACAATTTCGTCGACCGAGGCAACCCGGACAACGCGCTGAACGGCCAGTGCATCGACGGCACCAACCCGCTGTGCGTGGCAACGAAGAACGGCAGCTTCGTCGCGGTCAGTACCACGAACGTGACGCAGGGCACCAATGCGAAGGCAGGCTCCAGCGGTATCGCGATCGGCGACCAGTCGAATGCGAGCAGCAACGGCGGCAGCAGCAGCGGCGGCGCGATCGCGATCGGGGTCGGTTCGCAGGCGCTGGCGAATTCGTCCACCGCGATCGGCACGGTGGCGGTCGCGCAGGGCAACACGGCGCTGGCGATCGGCCGCCAGTCGGCCGCGGTCGGCGATTTCTCGATGGCGCTCGGCAACGTCGCGGATGCGCACGGCACGAGCTCGATCGCGCTCGGCCATTCGGCGCTGGCCAGCGGCGACCGTTCGGTCGCGATCGGCGGCGCGAACCCGACGTCGAGCGACGGCGTATCGGCCGGCGCCTCGTACGACGCGGCCACGCAGACGCGTGCGGCCGGCACGCAGTCGGTGGCGATCGGCGCGGGCGCGCAGACGAACGACAACAACCAGGTGGCGATCGGCTCGGGCAGCGTCGGCGCGAACAACGGCGGCACGCCGGTGTTCGGCGGCACGGCCGCGCCGGTCGGCGGCGCGGTGTCGTTCGGCGCGCTCGGCAAGGAACGCCAGCTCAAGAACGTCGCGGCCGGCGCGGCCGATACGGACGCCGTCAACGTCCAGCAGTTGAAGAACGTGAACAGTACGCTGAGCACGGGCATCGGCAATGTCGACGCACGCGTGACGTCGGTCGGCAATGCGCTGTCGACCTCGATCTCGAACGTCGACGCACGCGTGACCAGCGTCGGCAACAGCCTCAGCACGAGCATCGTCACGGCGACGCAGAACGTCGTGAAATACACCGACGATTCGCATGCGGCGATCGCGCTCGACGGCGCCACCGGCACGACGATCGGCGGCGTGGCTGCCGGCGTCGCCGATACCGACGCCGTCAACGTCGGCCAGTTGAAGGGCAGCATCGCGCCGCTGCAGACGTCCGTTTCGACGGCGGCTTCGAACATCACGAACCTGCAGAACAGCGTGACCGGCATCAACGGCTCGCTGAGCACCGCGGCGTCGAACATCGTCAACCTGCAGGCGGCCGATACGCGCAACGTCAAGTACGACGGCGCGAGCGGCTTCGACTCGGTGACGTTCGCCGGCCCGAACGGCACGACGCTGCACAACGTCGCGGACGGCAAGGACCTGCACGACGCAGTCAACGTCGGCCAGTTGACGGGCGGCCTCGCATCGCTCAGCACGAGCGTGACGAACAACCTCAGCACGACGCTCGGCAACCTGAGCACGTCGATCACCAGCCAGATCGGCAACGCGACGAAGAACGCGGTGCAGTACGACGACGATGCACACGGCGGCGTCACGCTCGGCGGCACGGGCGCCGCGGCGCCGGTCGGCCTGCACAACGTCGCGGACGGTGTGGCGGCAGGCGATGCCGTGAACGTGGGCCAGCTCGGCAAGGCGACCGACACGCTCAACCAGTCGATCACGACCGTCGGCAACCAGGTGACGACGAATACCGGCAACATCGCGGCGCTTCAGCAGGATGCGCTGCAATGGAACCCGGACCTCGGCGCCTACGATGCGAGCCACGGCGGCCACGGTCCGCAACTCATCAGCAACGTCGCGGCCGGCAAGAGCGGAACGGACGCGGTCAACGTCGATCAGTTGACCGCGGCGATTCACGACGGGACGAGCCAGCTCGATGCGCTCGCCGTCAAATACGACGATGCAAGCAAGCAGCAGGTGTCGCTCGGCGCGGGCAACGGCGGCAGCCCGGTGCGCGTGACCAATGTCGCGGAAGGCAACGTGGCGGCCGGCAGCACCGATGCGGTGAACGGCGCGCAACTGCGCCGCGCGACCGACGGCGCCGCGGCTGCGCTCGGCGGCGGCGCGAGCGCGAACCCGGACGGCTCGATCGGCGCACCGAACTACAAGATCGGCGGCAGCGCGTTCAACAACGTCGGCGACGCATTGACGAACCTCGACGGCCGCGTCGGCAGCAACACGACGACGCTCGAGAATCACGAAACGCGCATCGGCAACGCCGAGACGAATATCGCGGGCAACACGGCCGCGATTGCCGGGCTGCAACAGGATGCGCTGCAATTCGACCCGGCGCTCGGCGCGTTCAACGCCGCGCGCGGCGGTGCGCCGACGAAGCTGACGAACGTGGCCGACGGCAACCTCGCCGCGGGCAGCACGGATGCGGTGAACGGCGGCCAGTTGTCGGGCGTGAAGACCGCGCTCGAACAGCAGATCACGCAGGTGTCGAACCAGGCCGGCGAAGCCGTGAAAAACGTCGTCAAGTACGACGTCGACCCGAGCGGCAACCGGCTGAATTCAGTGTCGCTCGTCGGCGGCGACGCAACGTCGGCGGTCGTGCTGAAGAACGTCGCGGCGGGCACCAGCGATACCGACGCGGTGAACGTGAAGCAGTTGAAGGACGTGCAGTCGAACCTGAATCAGCTCGGCGCGCTCGCGGTGCAGTACGACGACAGCTCGAAGAGCACGATCACGCTCGGCGGTGCGGGCGGCACGCGCATCACCAACGTGCAGGCCGGCACGCTCGGCGCGACCAGCACCGACGCGGTGAACGGTTCGCAGCTCTACGCGACCAATCAGCAGGTGTCGAAGAACACCACCGACATTTCGAACCTGCAAGGCAGCGTGACCAACATCGCGAACGGCAAGGCCGGCCTCGTGCAGCAGCAGGATCCGAACGGCGCGATCACGGTCGGCAAGGACTCCGGCGGCGCGAGCGTGAACTTCACCGGCACGGCGGGCGACCGCGTGCTGACCGGTGTCGCGGCGGGCGTGAGCGACAACGACGCGGTCAACGTGGGTCAGTTCAACAACGCGCTGAAGAACGTGGCGGCCAACGACAAGATCCGTGCGGCCGCAACCGATTCGAACACCACGTGGATCGCGCGTGCCGATGCCGGTGCAATCGGTTCGACGGCGACCGCGACCGGCAAGAACGCGGTGGCGGTCGGGCAGGGCTCCGTCGCCGATCGCGACAACTCGTTCTCGGTCGGCGCGAAGGGCAGCGAGCGCCAGATCACGAACGTCGCGGCCGGCACGGCGCCGACCGACGCGGTGAACGTGCAGCAGCTGAACGACAACCTCGCGACGGCGTCGACGCAGGCGAAGGGTTATACCGACCAGCGCATCGGACAGGTATACAACTCGTTCAACGACCTGAAGAAGGACATGTACGGCGGCGTGGCGTCGGCGATGGCGGTGGCAGGCTTGCCGCAGCCGACGGGGGCGGGGCGCTCGATGGTATCGGCGGCGACGTCGAACTATCACGGCCAGCAGGGCTTTGCGGCCGGCTACTCGTACGTGACGGAGAGCAACCGCTGGGTCGTCAAGGCATCGGTAACGGGCAACGCGCGGTCGGACTTCGGCGCGGTGGTCGGCGCGGGTTATCAGTTCTGATGCAGGTCGCGTCGCGTTGAGCGATGCGCAGGTGCCGGGCAATGCATGCAAAGCCCGGTATTCGCCGTAGATCGGTGGCCCGGCGTCCGAGTGTGGACGCCGGGCCTTCGTCGTTTGACGCACGCCGGTGCGATCGGTCGCACGACGCCGAATGCGAGCAGCGCGATCCGTTGCGAGCGTCGCTCGCCGCCCGAACGACCGCCTCACGCGGGCTGGGCGTCCTTTCGGCGGGTGCGTCCAATGCGAGTTGTGGAATGCGAGCCCGCGCTCGTATTCTGAAGTCACCGGGCGGCACGGCATGGGGCCTGCGCCCACCACCGCATCGGAGCACGCGACAATGACCGAAACGACACCCACGATGAAGCTCAACCACCTGAGCTTTCCGTCCGCCGACACACTGGCGACCGCCCGATTCTTCGAGCGATACCTCGGCTTCACGATCGCGGGAAGCTGGGAGAAATCGTGGATCCTCAAACGCCCGGGTTTCGACGTCGTGATCGATCACGTCGGCGACGGCGTGCCCGCGTGGCCCGCCAATTTCCACGTCGGCTTCGAACTGCCGAGCCTCGATGCCGTGCAAGCGCTGTTCGCGCGCTTCAAGCAAGAGGGCGTCGCGATGGAGACGGGCGTCTTCAACAACGGGCGCGGTTCGCGCTTCTTTTGCCGCGCGCCGGGCGGCGTGATGTTCGAACTGAACACGCGCGCGGATGCCGCGCCGGAATATCAGGGCACCTTCGACGATTGACGCGAGGCGGTTCGTGCCGTGCCGCGCTCAATCGCAATCGCAATCGCTACCGCCGGCTCGGGTGAGGGCGAGGGACTCGATGACCGCGCGGGTACGCGACGGTTTGGTGATCTCCGTCCATTGCAGATGCGCGTATGAGTAGCCGAAGGGCGAGGAGAGGCGATCCGTGCCGCGAACGCCACCGCGTCAATCGAGCGGCGGCACCGCGCCATCCCGCAACATCTTGACGAGCCGCGCGCGCCGCTTTTCTAGATCGGCGATCTGACGGTCGATCGCTTCGAGGCGGTCGCGCTGGACGTCGGTGTTCTGATCGCACGAACGCGCGCCCTCGATCAGCAGCATGCAGTCCGGAAAGCCGCGAATGTCGTCGAGGGTGAAACCGGTCGCGATCATGCGCTGAATCTGTTTGACCTGCGTCACCGCCTTGTCGGGGAACAGGCGATAGCCGTTGCCGGCGCGCACCGACGCGAGCAAGCCGTGCTCGTCGTAGTGCCGGATCGAGCGCACGCTCGCGCCGGTGAGCTGCGCGAGTTTGCGGACGGTCAGCAGCGGTGGCGGAGGCGGGTTTTTCATGAAAGGCAGGTTAGCACGATTCGCTTGACTCTCACATCAGTGTGAGGGTTGAGACTGTACGCCCGTTCATCCTTACAGGAAAAATCGTGAATATCCGAATGCTGATCCACTGGCTGATTGCCGCGATCTGGTGGGCGACGCCCTTCGCATGGGCGTACGACGCGGCGGCCGCGCCGCTGAGCTATACCGTCACGTCGACGGACGGCGTGAAGCTGGCCGTTCAGGAAAGCGGCGACCCCGACGGCGTACCGATCATCCTGATTCACGGCCTGCTCGGCAGCCGTCTGAACTGGGACGCGCAGGTCCGCAGCCCCGAACTGCGTGGATTCCGGATCATCACGTACGATCTGCGCGGCCACGGGCTGTCGGACAAGCCGTCCGGCGCGCAGCCGTATCGCGACGGAACCCGCTGGGGCGACGATCTCGCCGCCGTCATCGAAGGCGCGCATGCGCGCAAACCCGTCGTGGTCGGCTGGTCGCTCGGCGGCGTGGTGATCTCGAACTACCTCGCCAGGTACGGCGATCGCGCGATCGCGGGCGCTGTGTACGTCGACGGCGTGGTCGAGCTTGCGCCGGGCCAGATCGTCGATCATCCGGACGTGTACCGGGACATGAACGCGACGGATCTGAAAACGCATCTCGACGGCGAACGTACGTTCGTCGGTCTGTGCTTCAACCGTCGGCCGGATGCCGTCACGTTCGAGCGGTTGCTCGCCAACGCCGCGATGGCGTCGTGGGACATGCAAAAGGCCATCCCGACGATGTCGGTGTTCGCCGCCGCGGGGCTCGGCAACGCGCGCGTGCCGCTGCTCTTCGTCTACGGCGGCCGCGACGCGCTGGTCGATACGCATGCGACGCTGGCCCGCGCGGCCGAGCTGAATCCACGCATTGCCAGCAAGGTGTACGCGGAGTCGGGGCACGCGCCGTTCATCGAGGAAGCCGAGCGGTTCAATCGCGATCTGGCCGAGTTCGTCCGGTCGGCGTCCTCGCCATGAAGTCGTGTGCCGTGCGGGCCGGCGATGTCGGGCCGGCGTGACCGGGATTCCGGCCGTGTTTATGACGCACGCCGATTAATTTATCGCTTTATATCGCTTGGGATTGCCGGATCGGAGGAACAGAATTTCTGCTGCCGGAACCCGCCCACAGCGGCGCCGCGTTCGCTTGGCGCCGCGATGATCGCGAAGGCACCTGCCCGGTTCCCGGCTTCACGACGACCTTGCCGTGCATTCGGCAATAAACTAAGGAATCCGATGAGTTCGATCGATCTGAGCCCCGTCACGCCGGTTTCTTCCCCCATCCGCTCGGCCAGCGACGTCGCGCGCCTGATCAACACGGTGGGCAGTTCGGTCAGCCATGCACGGATGATCGTGCTGCTGGCGCTCGGCGGCGTGTTTCTCGACGCGTACGACCTGACGACGCTGTCGTACGGCATCGACGACGTGGCGCGCGAATTCGGGCTGACGCCCGCGCTGACCGGGCTGGTCGGGTCGGCGATCATGATCGGCACGATCTTCGGCAGCCTGATCGGCGGCTGGCTGACCGACCGGATCGGCCGCTATCAGGTGTTCATGGCCGACATGCTGTTCTTCGTGGTCGCGGCGATCGCGGCCGGGCTCGCGCCGAACGTCTGGGTGCTGATCGCCGCACGTTTCGTGATGGGGCTCGGCGTCGGCATCGACCTGCCCGTCGCGATGGCGTTCCTCGCGGAATTCTCGAAGTTCGACGGCCGCGGCAACAAGGCGTCGCGGCTCGCGGCATGGTGCCCGATGTGGTACGTCGCGTCGTCGGTCTGCTTCCTGCTGATCTTCGGCCTGTATTTCCTGCTGCCGGCCGAGCATGCGGGATGGCTGTGGCGCGCATCGCTGATTTTCGGCGCGGTGCCGGCGCTCGTCATCATCCTGTTCCGCAACCGCTTCATGAACGAATCGCCGCTGTGGGCCGCGAATCAGGGCGATCTGGCCAATGCCGCGCGCATCCTGCGCGAGTCGTACGGCATTCACGCGCACGAAGCGGAGGACGCGCGACGCGAGCCGAGCCCGCCGCCCGTGCGGATTCGCGTGCTGTTTCAGCGCCCGTATCTGGGGCGCACGATCGTCGCCAGCGTGATGAACCTGTGCATCCCGTTCGAGTACACGGCGATTGCGTTCTTCCTGCCGTCGATTCTGTCGCAATTTCTGGGTGCGGGCGTGTTCGAGACGATCGCGGCATCGCTGGCGCTGAACGTGCTGTTCGCGTTCACCGGCGGCTTGCTGGGCATGCGTCTCGCGTATCGCTATCCGTCGCGCCACGTCGCGATCGCGGGTTTCGCGTTGCAGACGGTCGCGCTCGTCGCGCTGGCGCTCGCGGGACATCCGCATGGCGCACTGGCGGTGGGCGTCGTGCTGCTGATGCTCGGCACGTGGCTGTTCGCGGAAGGGTTCGGGCCGGGGGCGCAGATGATGATCTATCCGACGCTGTCGTATCCCGCCGCGATCCGCGGCACCGGCGTCGGCTTCGGACGGTCGCTGTGCGGCATCGGCCAGGCGCTGGCGCTGTTCGTGCTGCCGATCCTGCAAGCCCGACTCGGCACCGACATGTTCTGGGTCGTCGCGGTCAGTGCGGTCACGCCGATCGTGTTTCTGCTGATCGTGCGTCACGAACCGACGGCGCACGACATCGACGACGAAAGCGTCGCGTAAGCGCTGACGGGCGCTGACGGGGACGCTCGCCTTCCCCGGAAAACACGAACGGCTTCGTCGAACCGCACGAAGCCGTTTGTCCTGAAGCCGGCCGGAGTCGCATATGCGGACCGGCCGGCTTCGATATTGCCCGACGTTTTCGTTACGCGCCGACCGCTTCCCGCTCGGCCTCGCGCTTGACCTGTTCGATATCGCGAAACCGCGCGGCCGGATGCTCGTCGGGCAATCGCGCCGAGCCGCCGAAGAGCTTTTCGCGCAGCGTGCCCGGCGCATACGCGCTCGGATACACGCCGCGGCGCTGAAGCTCGGGCACGAGATGGCGGACGACATCCTCGAAGGTTTCATGCGCGACCGCATACGCGAGATTGAAACCGTCCACGTCGGTCGCGGCCACCCATTCCTGCAGGATGTCCGCGACGGTCGCCGCCGACCCCACGAATACCGGGCCCATCCCGCCGATGCCGCCCCAGGCCGCCAGCGCCTCGATCGTCCACGCGGTGTCGCCGCCCGACAGGTGCTCGACCGCCGACACGATGGCATTCGTTTCGACGCGCCTGACGGGATCGGTCGCCGCGTACTGGCCGAAGTCGATACCGGTCCAGCCCGACATGAACACCAGCGAGCCGTCGTACGACACGTAGCGGCGATACTCGTCGAACTTGGCCTGCGCCCGCTCGTCGGTCTCGTCGACGATCACCGTGACGAGGTTGTAGATCAGCACCTTGGCCGGGTCGCGTCCGGCGGCAGCGGCCTGCGCGCGTACGTCGGCCACGTAGCGCGCAAGCTGGTCGCGGGTGGGCGCGGCGACGAACACGCACTCGGCGTGCTGCGCGGCGAACGCCTTGCCGGGGCCCGACGCGCCGGCCTGGAACAGCACCGGCGTGCGCTGCGGCGACGGCTCGCACAGGTGATAGCCGGGCACGTCGAAGAAGCGGCCCTGGTGACCGATCTCGTGCACTTTCTCGGGATGCGTGAACACGCGGCCGTCGCGATCGCGCACCACCGCACCATCCTCCCAGCTTCCCTCGAACAGCTTGTACAGCACCTCGACGTACTCGGCCGCGACCGCATAGCGGTCGTCGTGCGTGCGCAGCCCGTGATCGCCGACGTTCTTCGCGCCGCTCTCCAGGTACGACGTGACGATGTTCCACGCGAGCCGGCCCTTCGTGTGATGGTCGGCGGTCGACAGCCGGCGTGCGAACGTGTAAGGGTGCTCGAACGTCGTCGACGCGGTGATGCCGATGCCGAGATGCTCGGTCGCCATCGCGATCGGCGCGGCCAGTTGCAGCGGATCGTTGACCGGGATCTGCGCGGCCTGGTGCAGCGCGTGATAGTTGCTGCCCTTGTACACGTCGTAGTAGCCGATCACGTCCGCGATGAAGATCGCATCGAAGATCCCGCGCTCGAGCACGCGGGCGAGGTCGGTCCAGTAGTCGAGATCCTTGTACTGCCACGAGCGGTCGCGCGGATGCGCCCACAGGCCGGGCGACTGGTGGCCCACGCAGTTCATCTCGAACGCGTTGAAGCGGATGGTCTTGCTCATTGCGCGGCTCCCGTTTGCGTGCCGGTGCCCGCATCGGCGCCCGAACCGTTGCCCACGCGCCAGACGAACGGCGGCGTGCGGCCGTTGATGATCCAGTCTCCGACGATGCGCGCCTTGTAGACGAGCGGATTGTGCGACGACACCGTGCGCGCGTTGCGCCAGTGGCGATCGAGCGCGGTCGTGCTGCGGGTCGCGGACGCGCCGAGCGCGTCGAACAGGCGCGTCGCCGCGCGCAGCACGAGTTCGGACACGACGAGCTGGCTCTGCGCGGATTCGATTTCGGCCGCGACGTTCGCGGCCTGCTCGGCCGCCTCGTCGCCGCCGAAGCGCGCTTCGTACGCCTGCTGAAGCGGTTGCGCGGCGCGCAGCGCGAGCGCGTCGGCCGCGTATGCCCATGACGCGATCTCGCCGATTACCTGCTGCAGCTGTGCGTCGTCGCCCGCGCGCCGTGCATTGCCGTGGCTGTACACGCGCGTGCGGTTGCGCACGAGTTCGCCCGCGTCGCGCACGATCGCATGGCCGATACCGGCCAGCGTCGCGACGTGGAACAACTGGTAGAACGCGGTCTGGTACTTGAAGCGGCGCGCGAAATCGATCACGTTGTCCGCGTCGACCGTCGCATTCTCGAAACGTGTCGTGCCGCTGCCGGTGGTCGTCTGGCCGAAACCGTCCCAGTCGTCCTCGCGGATCACGCCGGGCTGCGCGGTCGCAACCGCGACGATCACGTCGCTGCCGTCGTGCGCGCGCTGCGCGAACACGTCGATCCAGTCGGCGAACAGGCTGCCGGTGCTGTAGAACTTCCGGCCGTTCAGCACGAGCCGGCCGTGCTGCTCCGACACCTTCGTGGCGGTCTGGCCGAGCGGTACGTCGCCGGCTTCCGACCACGCGTTGCCGACGAGCTGGCCGCTCGCGAAGCGGTCGAGCCAGGTCGTGCGTTGCGGCCCGTCCGGCGCGTTCAACCAATCCTCGACGAACGCGAAATGTCCGCGCAACGCCTGCGGCAAATTGGAATCGGCGGCGGCCAGCTCGGTCAGCAGCCGGAACAACTGCGGCAGCGATGCGCCGGCGCCGCCGGCGTTGACCGGCAGTCGTATCGCGCCGAAGCCAGCGGATTTCAGCCAGCCGATCGCCTCGTGCGGCAGTTCGCGGCGGCGTTCGCGCTCGGCGGTGCCGGTGGCGATGCGCTCGAAGATCGGCCGGAACCGGCTCGCGAGCGCATCGTAGTCGGTACCGGTGGAAAGGTCGAAGGCTGCGTGCGACGAAGTCATGCGGTATTCCTCGAAAGACGGGCCGTGTGCGCCGGGAGCCCAGTATAGGAAGCGCGGCGCGGGCGTTCCAATAACGGATTCTCGGATCGTTATCGTCGCTGCGTATTACCGGGACTGCGACTTCGACCGCGACCGGAACCGCGACCGCGACCGCGACCGCGACCGCGACCGAGTGGGGCCGCATCGACGTTCTCGCGTCCGTTTCGACGCCAAGACACCGGTTCGCCTGCGTCAGGCTCGACATCGTTTGTTATCCAAAGGAATATCGTTTCAAGAATCGCTCGGTTTTCCGGCCCGCGCGGCGCTGCTAGATTGAATGCTTTCGCCATTCGACAGGAGAACCCGATGTCAGACACGAGCGCGACGATTCAGGAGCGGCCGGCCGACGTGCCATCGCAGGCGGCGAACGTGATCGCCGACGATGCGCAAGCGCTTGCGGTCGCGCATGCGCTGGCGCAACGCCTGGCGCAAGGGGCGGCCGAACGCGATCGCGAGCGCCGCCTGCCACGCGAGGAAATCGAATGGTTTTCGCAGTCCGGGCTGTGGGCGATCACGGTGCCGAAGGCATACGGCGGCGCGGGCGTATCGCATGTGACGCTCACCGAGGTGATCAAGATCGTCGCCGCGGCCGATGCGTCGCTCGGGCAGCTTCCGCAGAATCATTTCGGGCTCGTCGACGTGATCGCGCTCGTCGGCAACGACGCGCAGAAGCGTCATTTCTTCGCCGAAGTGCTGAGCGGCAAGCGATTCGGCAACGGGTTCTCGGAGAAGGGCACGAAGCACGTGCTCGACCTGAAGACGCGCGTGCGCCGCGACGGCGACGACTATGTCGTCGACGGCACGAAGTTCTACTCGACCGGTGCACTGTTCGCGCATTACGTGCCGGTGCTCGGGCTCGACGACGCACGCCAGGCATGGCTCGCGTACGTGCCGCAACCGACGCCGGGGTTGACCGTGATCGACGACTGGTCGGGATTCGGGCAGCGCACGACCGCGAGCGGGACGGTCGTGCTCGACGCGGTGCGCATTCCGGCGTCGCACGTGCTGCCGGCGCAGCGCGTATCGGACGTGCCGACGCTCAACGGTCCGCTGTCGCAGATCATCCAGGCGGCGATCGACGCGGGCATCGCGAAGGCGGCCATCGACGATACGCTGACATTCGTGCGAACCCGCTCGCGGCCATGGGTCGACAGCGGCGTCGAACGGGCGGCGGACGATCCGCTGACGATTCGCGAAATCGGCCGCCTGCACGTCCAGCTGCACGCGGCCGACGCGTTGCTCGAGCGTGCGGCGCGCACGCTCGACGAGATCGCGGCAAAGGGCGACGTGACCGATGACGATGTCGCGCGGGCATCCGTCGCGGTCGGTGAAGCGAAGGTGTTGACGACCGAGGTCGCGCTGCTCGCGGGCGAGAAGCTGTTCGAGCTGGCCGGCACGCAATCGACGCTCGCCGAGCACAACCTCGACCGGCATTGGCGCAATGCGCGCACGCATACGCTGCACGATCCGGTGCGCTGGAAATATCACCTCGTCGGCAACTACTACCTGAACGGCGCGCGCCCGGCGCGCCATGCGTGGAATTGAACGTCAGCGGCCGGACGCCGGCAGCGCGCGGGTCGACGGCCGCGCGATGCCGTCGAGCGTCAAACCTGACCGACGCCGCCGTCAACCATCATGTCCGCGCCTGTCATGTACACGCTTTGATCGGATGCAAGGAACACGGCCGCGTTCGCCATCTCCTCGGGCTGCGCGAGCCGGCCGAGGGGGACCATGTTCAGGTACATGTCGACCAAGGATTGACGCTCCTGCGCATTCGTCACCTGTGAGTCGAGCATCGGCGTGTCGGTGACGCCCGGGCTCAGCGTGTTGACCCGAATGCCGCGATTCTTGAACTCGGCGGCCCAGGTGCGTGCATACGAACGCAAGGCCGCTTTCGTCGCTGCGTAGGTGGTGTGACCCGGAATACCCATCACGTGCATGGCCGACGAAACCAGAATGATCGATCCGCCATTCGTCATGAGCGGCAGGAGCTTCTGCACCAGGAAGACGGGGCCACGGGCGTTGAGGTCGAACGTCTTGTCGAAATGTTCCGGGGTCAGGGTATCGATCGACGCCTGTTCGACCAACGCCGCATTCGACACGACGATGTCGACCGCGCCCGTGTCGGCCCTGACCGCCGACGCAACGCGTTCGAGATCGTCGAGATTCGTCGCGTCGGCCTGGATGGCCGTGACATTGCGTCCGATCCGTTCGGCGGCCGCGTCGAGTTGAGCCTGCCGGCGCCCGAAAATGAATACGTGCGCACCTTCGGCGACATAGCGCTGCGCGATCGCGAGACCGATACCGGTTGTGCCGCCGCTGATGACGGCGACCTTGCCTGCGAGAGAAGTCATTGGAATCTTCCGTGTATTCGTGGTTGACGGAAGAAAGCGTAACTGCCTGCGCCGCGAATGATAATCGGGCGAATCTTCATAAGCGCTATTCCTTGTTAGAATCGCTCGCACTTCAATGTGAGCGATCCGAGCGCGGAAACGAGCGGTTTCGCCAGGGGCTGCAATGGATCGATTGGACGAACTCGGCGCCTTCATCGCCGTCGTCGACGCAGGCGGGTTCTCGGCCGCGGCGCGTAGAACCGGCCACTCGCAGTCGGCCATCAGCAAGGCGGTCGGCTCGCTCGAGAAACGTCTCGGCGTCATGCTGCTGAACCGCAGCACACGGAGTGTCACGCTGACGGATCAGGGGCAGCGCTATTACGATCGCATGAAGCCGCTCGTCGACGAGTTCGACGAAGCCGACGGCGAGATGACGAGCAGCACGCTCAATGTCACGGGCCTGGTCAGGATAGCGACGCCTTCGACCTTCGGCCGCCTGCACGTACTTCCGCTTATTCCGGACTTGCTGTCATCGAATCCCGGGCTTCAGGTCGATCTCGTTCTCTCGGACTTCGTGCGAGACATGGTGGAAGATCGCATCGATCTCGCCATTCGAGTCGGTCGAGTCGACGATGCCGACGCTGTCGTCAAACGCGTGGCAAGCACTCGCCTTGTTTGCGTCGGCTCCCGAGACTATTTCGAGCACCATGGCACCCCGAAGGCGCCTGACGAACTGGTCGATCACAATTGCCTTCTGTACGGGGGCCTTTCGGAATCGGCCGCCAGTTGGCCGTTCGTCGGCCCCGCCGGCGATTTCAGCGTGACCGTTCGCGGCAACTTGTCGTCGAACAGCGTCGAAACGATTCGGGCGGGCGTGCTGGCGGGTGTCGGAATTGGCCTCTTCACTGAGGCTTCGCTTACCGACGAACTCGGGCATCCCGGCATCATCACGGTTCTCGACGAATTTTTGAAAGAAGTGAGGGACATCAGCCTCGTGTGGCCGAAACGCCGGTATGTGCCGGCACGCGTCCGCATGGTGACCGACTTCTTTTCCGCCGCTCTTGCCCAGCGCGATTAGGCAACCACGGGGATCGTCACCGTATCGGCATCGAGACGCGAACCGAAGGAACGACAACCGGGACCGCGCATCGCTGACGCCGATCCGGTGGGGCAACCGGTCGTTCGTCATGCGTAAGACCCGCCGCCACGACGGCCCGGATGCCGTGGCGGAGCCGGCAGTCGCCCGGGGCGACGTCGACGCCGCCTGACGCGCGACGATGCGGCTCGCGCGTCCTGTGCGCCTCCTATGCCTGAACCCCCACCCGATACCGGGTGGTTTGCCGATAGACGGCGCCCGGATGAAGGATCGCATCGTCGCGCAGGCCGTCCATGTTGACCTGATCCGGAAAGCCGCCCGCCTCGACGCACAGCGCCGCGTGTCGCGCGCATGGCGTGCCGCCGCTCACGCGCACGCCGTCGAGATAGTTGCCCGTATAGAGCTGCAGTCCGCGCTGATCGGTCGACACGATCAATTCGCGGCCGCTCTCCGGATCGTAGACCCGTGCGACGGGCCGGACCTCGCGCGCGCCGTTGCCCACGACGAAGCAGTGATCGAAGCCGCGTGCGCGCGCCAGTTGCGCATGCGGCCAGTCGAGGCGTGCACCGAGCGGCGCGCTTTGCCGGAAATCGAACGCCGTGCCCGTCACGTCGGCCGTGCCGGTCGGGATCAGCGCGTCGTCCACTTCGAGGAACGCGTCGGCGTCGATGTGCAGCAGATGGCCGCGCACGTCGCTGCCCGCGCGCCCGTTCAGGTTGAAGTAGCTGTGATTCGTCAGGTTCAGCGGCGTCGGCGCATCGGTCCAGCCCGTATAGTCGATCGTCAGCGTGCCGTCGTCGTCGAGCGTGTAGCGAACCTGCACGCTCACGTTGCCGGGGAATCCCGCGTCGCCTTCCGGCGAATTGAGCCGCAGCGTCAGCCCGCCGCTATCGTCGAGCACGTCCCACCGCGCGCGATGAAAACCGTTCGCGCCGCCGTGCAGCAGGTTGCCGTTCTCGTTGCGGTCGAGCAGGTAGTCCACGCCGTCGAGCGTGAAGCGTGCGCCGGCGATCCGGTTCGCCCATCGGCCGATCGTCGCGCCCAGGTAGACCCCGGATTCGAGGTACTCGGCGGGCGTGTCGTGCGCGAGCACGATATCGGCAAAGCGTCCCGTGCGGTCGGGTGCGAGCCACGACACGACGGTCGCGCCGAGGTCGCTGACGACGACACGCATCCCGTGCGCATTGCGCAGCGTATAGCGCCGCACGGGCTCGCCGTCGGGCAACGTGCCCCACGGCTCGGCATGCACGCGTGCCACGCCGGGCGTCAGGTATGAGGAATCGGTATCGATATGCATGAGTGGATGTCGGGTGGGCGGCGCTCGTCAGTGCGTGGCGGCCGCGCGTTCCTGATATTCGCGCGGCGTGCAGCCGAGTTCACGCCTGAACACCGCGTACATGTACTGAATCGACGTGAACCCGCACCGGATCGCGACTTCGGCGCTCGATGCCTGCCGGCCGGCGAGCAGCGCCTGCGCGGCTTCGAGTTTGTGGCGCAGGATCTCCTGGTGCACGGTGCGTTGCAGTTCGCGCCGGAAGTGCTCCTCGAGCAGCGAGCGCGATACGCCGACATAGTCGGCGACCTGTTCGGTCTTGATTCCCTGGCACGCGTACTGCCGGATGAAATGCCGGGCACGCATCACGTGCGGGCTCGCGAGCGGCTGGTGGCGCGTCGATTCGAGCACGTTGATGCCGACCGGCGGCACGAGAATGCGCTGCCCGGGAAAGCGCGCGCCGCGCAGCATCCGGTGCAGCAAGTGCGCGGCGGTGCGGCCCATTTCCTCGGTGCCCTGGATCACCGACGACAACGGAATGCGCGTCAGCGTGCGCGTGAGCGGATCGTTGTCGATACCGATGATCGCGACCTGCTCCGGCACCGCGATGCCGGCGATCAGGCACGCCTGCAGCAGGTGGCGCGCGCGGGCATCGGTCACCGCGATCACGCCGACCGGCTTCGGCAGCGCATGCAGCCAGCCGACCAGTTGTTCGATCGCGTGATTCCAGCCCGACGCGCTCGTCGACAGCCCGCGGTAGATCGGGGCGTCGAGCCCGTCCGCGCGCGCGAGCCGGTCGAACGCCAGTTCGCGCTGCTGCGCCCAGCGGTTCTCCTGCGCGACCGGCAGGCTGTACATCGCGAAATGCGCGAGGCCCGCCCCGATCAGATGCGTATAGGCGAGCGACACGAGCTTGGAGTTGTCCGTCGCAATATATGGGACGCCGTCCGGGTATTGCGTCGGATCCTCGTACGACGATCCGATCGCGACGATCGGCAGCGGCGAACCGGCGAGCGCGTCGGCGACGGCGGGGTCGTCGAAGTCCGCGATGATGCCGTCGCCGTCGAAACGCTCGATCCCGGTGAGCCGGCAGCGGAAGTCGTCTTCGAGGAAGAGGTCCCACACGACGCGCGTCGTGTGCAGGTACTGGCCGATGCCGCTGATGATCTCGCGGTCGTAGACCTTGTTCGCGTTGAACAGCAGCGCGATGCGGTGCGGTGTCTGGGCGGAAGGGGCGCGTGTCATGTCGGTGTCGGGTGAGCGCGTCGGGGGCGCCGTGCCGTTGTCTCCGGGGCGCGCTCGCGGAGGCGGCGCGGTGGTCTGGTGTACGGCGATTGTAGGACGGAACGTGCGCCGCGCGAGCGCGGCTGGCAAGAAACATCAAGCGCGCTGCGCAATTTCGCAATTGCCGGCCGGCAGGCGTGCGGGCACGATCCAGCCAACCGAACTCGGCCGCGTGCGTCGTCGCGACGTGCGTTGCGCTGCAACAAGAACCTGCACGGAGACGCCATGTCGTATTTCGAACACATTCCCGCGATTCGCTACGAAGGTCCGCAGTCGGACAACCCGCTCGCCTATCACCATTACGACCCCGAGAAGCGCGTGCTGGGCAAGACGCTCGCCGAGCATCTGCGGATCGCGGTCTGCTACTGGCACACGTTCGTATGGCCCGGCCACGACATGTTCGGGCAGGGCGCGTTTCAGCGGCCGTGGCAGCAGCCGGGCGACGCGCTCGAACGCGCGCGGATGAAGGCCGACGCCGCATTCGAGTTCTTCACGAAGCTCGGCACGCCGTTCTATACGTTCCATGACACCGACGTCTCGCCGGAAGGCGACAGCCTGCGCGAATACGCGGCCAATTTCGCGCGGATGGTCGACTATCTCGGCGAGCGCCAGCAGGCAAGCGGCGTGCGGCTCCTGTGGGGCACCGCGAACCTGTTCTCGCACCCGCGCTTCGCGGCCGGCGCCGCGACGAACCCGAACCCCGACGTGTTCGCATGGGCCGCCACCCAGGTGTGCCATGCGCTCGACGCGACCCACCGGCTCGGCGGCGAGAACTACGTGCTGTGGGGCGGACGGGAAGGCTACGAGACGCTGCTCAATACCGACCTGAAGCGCGAGCGCGACCAGTTCGCACGCTTCCTGTCGATGGTCGTCGAGCACAAGCACCGGATCGGCTTCAAGGGCGCGCTGCTGATCGAGCCGAAGCCGCAGGAGCCGACCAAGCATCAGTACGACTACGACGTGGCAACGGTGCACGGCTTCCTCGTGCAGTACGGACTGCAGAACGAGATCCGCGTGAACATCGAGGCGAATCACGCGACGCTCGCGGGCCATTCGTTTCATCACGAGATCGCGAATGCATTCGCGCTCGGCGTGTTCGGCAGCGTCGACGCGAACCGCGGCGATGCGCAGAACGGCTGGGACACCGACCAGTTCCCGAACAGCGTCGAGGAACTGACGCTCGCGTTCTATGAAATCCTGCGCCACGGCGGCTTCACGACCGGCGGGATGAACTTCGACGCGAAGGTGCGGCGCCAGAGCATCGATCCGGAAGACCTGTTCTACGGTCACGTCGGCGCGATCGACATACTCGCGCTCGCGCTCGAACGCGCGGCGGTGCTGGTCGAGAACGACCGGCTCGACGCGCTGCGCCGGCAACGCTACGCGCAGTGGGACGATGCATTCGGCCGCAAGATCCTGTCGGGCGGCTATACGCTGGAGTCGCTCGCGGCCGACGCGCTCGCGCGGGGCGTGAACCCGCGGCATGCAAGCGGTGCGCAGGAGCGGCTCGAGAATATCGTGAATCAGGCGATCTACGGGCTGCGCTGACGCCATGTACATCGGACTCGATCTCGGCACGTCGGGCGTGAAGGCGGTGCTGCTCGACCGCGATGGCGCGGTGCGCGCGAGCGCGAGCCGCCCGCTCGCGGTGAGCCGGCCGCAGCCGCGCTGGTCGGAGCAGGCCCCGCGCGACTGGTGGGACGCCGCATGCGGCGCGCTTGCCGCACTCGTGTCGGACGCGCGCACGGCCGGCATCGACCCGCGCGACATCGATGCGCTCGGCCTGACCGGACAGATGCACGGCGCAACGCTGCTCGATGCCGACGGCGACGTGCTGCGCCCCGCGATCTTGTGGAACGACGGACGCGCGGACGCGGAGTGCGAGGAACTCGAACGGCTCGCGCCCGCGCTGCGCACGGTGGCCGGCAACATCGCGATGCCGGGCTTCACGGCGCCCAAGCTGCTGTGGGTGCGTCGTCACGAGCCCGACGTGTTCGCGCGCATCGCCCGCGTATTGCTGCCGAAGGATTATCTGCGCTACCGACTGACCGGCGCGTTCGCGACCGATCCGTCGGACGCCGCCGGCACGCTGTGGCTCGACGTCGCGAAGCGCGACTACGACGACACGCTGCTCGCCGCCTGTGGGCTGTCGCGCACGCAGATGCCGGCCGTATTCGAGGGCAACCGCATCACCGGCACGCTGCTTCCGGCGGTCGCACGAGAGCTCGGCCTGCGCGAGATCCCGGTGGTCGCCGGCGGCGGCGACAACGCGGCCGGCGCGGTGGGCGTCGGCATCGTGCGGCCCGGCGACGCGCTGCTGTCGCTCGGCACGTCGGGCGTGTATTTCGCGGTGTCGGACGGGTTTCGCGCGAATCCCGAATCGGCGGTACACAGCTTCTGTCATGCGCTGCCGGATACGTGGCACCTGATGTCCGTGATGCTGAACGCGGCCGGCTGCGTCGACTTCACCGCGCAACTGGCCGGTTACGACGGCGTCGCGGCGCTGCTCGACGATGCCGAGACGAACGCACGCGCGAGCCACCCGTGGTTCCTGCCGTACCTGAGCGGCGAGCGCACGCCGCACAACGACGTGAACGCGAAGGGCGTGTTCTATGGGCTCGAGCCCGACACGCGGCGCGCGGATCTCGCGAACGCGACGCTCGAAGGCGTCGGCTTCGCGCTGCTCGACGGCATCGACGCGCTGCATGCGGCCGGGCTCGCGCCCGACAGCATCACGGTGATCGGCGGCGGCTCGCGCAGCGCGTACTGGACGCAGATGCTCGCGGACCTGAGCGGCCGTGCGCTGACGCTGCGCGCGGGCGGCGAAGTGGGGCCGGCGCTCGGCGCCGCGCGCCTTGCCCGTCTCGCGCTTGAACCGGGTGCGACGCTCGCCGACGTGTGTCCGCAACCGCCGGTCGTCGCGGTGCGCGAGCCCGATCCCGCGCGGCACGCGTGGTATCGCGACGTGCGGCGGCCGACGTTTCGCGCGCTGTATCGTGCGCTCGAACCGGTGTTTGCGACGGGCGCGCGACGCACGTTGCAGTGACTCGATGCGGGCGGTGCCATCCGGCGGCCGCCCGCGGTTCGTGAGTGGTTCAATAACAAGGAGTGGAGACATGAAATCCGTGACGCGTCGTACCGTATTGAGTTCGCTTGCCGGCGCCGCCGCGCTGGCGATCCTCGCGCTGGGCACGCCGCTCGCCCACGCGAGCAAGGACAAGCCCGAGATCGGCTTCTGTATCGACGACCTGCGCGTCGAGCGCTGGTCGCGCGATCGCGACTATTTCGTCGCGGCCGCGACGAAGCTCGGCGCGAAGGTGTCGGTGCAGTCGGCCGATGCGAGCGAGGAGCGGCAGATTTCCCAGATCGAGAACCTGATCTCGCGCGGCGTCGACGTGATCGTGATCGTGCCGTTCAACTCGAAGACGCTCGGCAACGTCGTCGCCGAAGCGCGCAAGGCCGGCATCAAGGTCGTGTCGTACGATCGCCTGATCCTCGACGCGGACGTCGACGCGTATATCTCGTTCGACAACGAGAAGGTCGGCGAGCTGCAGGCGCAGGGCGTGTTCGACGCGAAGCCGAAGGGCAATTATTTCCTGCTCGGCGGCGCGCCGACCGACAACAACGCGAAGATGCTGCGCGAAGGACAACTGAAGGTGCTGAAGCCGGCGATCGACCGCGGCGACATCAAGGTGGTCGGCCAGCAGTGGGTGCCCGAATGGAGCGCGTCGACCGCGCTGCGGATCGTCGAGGACGCACTGACCGCGAACAACAACAAGATCGACGCGATCGTCGCGTCGAACGACGGCACGGCCGGCGGCGCGATCCAGGCGCTCGCCGCGCAGCATCTGGCCGGCAAGGTGCCGGTGTCCGGGCAGGATGCGGATCTGGCCGCGGTCAAGCGCGTGATCGCCGGCACGCAGACGATGACCGTCTACAAGCCGCTGAAGCTGATCGCGAGCGAAGCCGCGAAGCTCGCGGTCGATCTCGCGAAGGGCACGAAGCCCGCGTTCAACGCGCAATACGACAACGGCAAGAAGAAGGTCGATACGGTGCTGCTGCAGCCGACGCTGTTGACCAAGCGTAACGTCGACGTCGTCGTGAAGGACGGCTTCTATACCCAGGCCCAGCTGGCGAGCCAGTAACGGCGCGACGCGCGGGCGGCGCTTCACCGGCGCACCCGCGCGCATCCTGCGAGGCATGAACGAATGACGGAACCCCTGCTGACGATGCGTGGCATCGTCAAGGCATTCGACGGCGTGAAGGCGCTCGACGGTATCGACCTGACCGTACGGCCCGGAGAATGCGTCGGGCTGTGCGGCGAGAACGGCGCGGGCAAGTCGACGCTGATGAAGGTGCTGTCGGGCGTGTACCCGCACGGCACGTGGGACGGCGAGATCCGCTGGGAAGGCGCGCCGCTCACGGCATCGGGCGTGCGCGACACCGAGCGCGCGGGCATCGCGATCATCCATCAGGAGCTGATGCTCGTGCCCGAGCTGTCGGTGGCCGAGAACATCTTCCTCGGCAACGAGATCACGCTGCCGGGCGGGCGCATGCACTTCGCGGCGATGGTCCAGCGCGCCGAGGAGCTGCTGCACGAATTGCGGATCGACACGATCAACGTCGCGCAGCCGGTGATGAACTACGGCGGCGGCCACCAGCAGTTGATCGAGATCGCGAAGGCGCTGAACAAGCAAGCGAAGCTGCTCATCCTCGACGAACCGTCGTCGTCGCTGAGCGCGTCGGAGACGCGCATCCTGCTCGACATCGTGCGCGACCTGAAGCGCCGCGGCGTCGCCTGCGTCTACATCTCGCACAAGCTCGACGAGGTGGCGGCCGTGTGCGACACGGTTACGGTGATCCGCGACGGCCGCCATGTCGCGACCGAGCCGATGGCCGCGCTGACCACCGACCGGATCATCGCGATGATGGTCGGCCGCGAGATTCGCGACCTGTATCCGCGCGAGCCGCACGAGATCGGCGACGTCGTGCTCGACGTGCGCCACGTGACGTGCCGCGACGTGACGAACGCGCGCCGCAAGCGCGTCGACGACGTGTCGTTCAGCGTACGGCGCGGCGAGATTCTCGGCGTCGCCGGGCTCGTCGGCGCGGGGCGCACCGAGTTGATGCAGGCGATCTTCGGCGCGTATCCGGGCGCGTGCACGGCAACCGTGACGATGAACGGCCGGCCGCTGTCGATCCGCTCGCCGGCCGACGCGATTCGCGCCGGGATCGCGATGGTGCCGGAGGACCGCAAGCGCCACGGCATCGTGCCGCAGCTCGGCGTGGGCCACAACATCACGCTGGCGGTGCTGCGGCGCTTCTCGGCGCGCGGGCGGATCGACGCGGCCGCCGAACTCGATACGATCCGCACCGAGATGCAGCGGCTGTCGGTGCGCGCCGCGCATCCGTTTCTGTCGATCGCGAGCCTGTCGGGCGGCAACCAGCAGAAGGCGGTGCTCGCCAAGATGCTGCTGACCGAGCCGCAGGTGCTGATCCTCGACGAACCGACGCGCGGCGTCGACGTGGGCGCGAAGGCCGAGATCTATCGGCTGATCTTCGCGCTGGCCAAGCGCGGCGTCGCACTGATCGTCGTGTCGTCGGAACTGCCGGAGGTGCTCGGCCTGGCCGATCGCGTGCTGGTGATCGGTGAAGGCGAGCTACGCGGCGATTTCATCAACCAGGGCCTCACGCAAGAACAGATTCTCGGCGCCGCGCTGAAGCCCGCGCGGCTGCCCGCCGAACCCACCGCAGCGAGTGCGACATGAATTCCGAACTTTCTTCCTCGACCCCGGCGACGCCGGATGCGAACGCGCGTCGTCCCGACGGCCGCGCGCCGCGGCTGCCGTTGCGCCATGTCTTCACGCGCTACAAGGTGCTCGCGCTGCTGTTCGCGGTGGTCGCGATCTGGGCGTTCTTCTCGGTGCTCACGGACGGCGCGTTCGTCACGCCGCGCAACGTATCGAACCTGTTGCGGCAGATGTCGATCACCGGCATGCTCGCGTGCGGCATGGTGTTCGTCATCATCGCGGGCGAGATCGACCTGTCGGTCGGCTCGCTGCTCGGGCTGCTCGGCGGCGTCGCCGCGATTCTCGACGTCAACCGCCACTGGCCGGTCGCGGCGACGGTTCCGGCCGTGCTCGTGCTCGGCGTGGTGATCGGGCTCTTCAACGGCTGGTGGTCGACCTATCGGCGCGTGCCGTCGTTCATCGTCGGGCTCGGCGGAATGCTCGCGTTTCGCGGCATCCTGCTCGGCGTGACGGGCGGCTCGACGATCGCACCCGTGTCGGACGGCTTCGTGTTCATCGGGCAGGGCTATCTGCCGCGTGTGGCCGGGGACGCCCTCGCGGTGCTGCTGTTCGTGGTCGCGACGCTGCTGGTGGTGCGGCAGCGCGGCACGCGGCGGCGCTACCGGCTCGCGGTCGCTCCGTTGTGGCAGGACGTCGCGAAGATCGTGGGCGCCGGGGCGGTGCTGTTCGCCTTCGTCGCGACGCTCGACCGTTACGGCGGTATTCCGGTGCCCGTGCTGCTGCTGCTCGTGCTGCTCGGCGTGTTCTCGTGGATCGCCACGCAGACGGTGTTCGGCAGGCGTATCTATGCGGTGGGTTCGAACCTGGAGGCGACGCGGCTGTCGGGCGTGGATACCGACCGCGTGAAGCTCGTGATCTTCGCGCTGATGGGGCTGATGTGCGCGTTTGCCGGCCTCGTCAATACGGCGCGGCTCGCGGCTGGGTCGCCGTCCGCCGGCTCGATGGGCGAACTCGACGCGATCGCCGCGTGCTTCATCGGCGGCACGTCGATGCGCGGCGGGTCGGGCACGGTCTACGGCGCGCTGATCGGCGCGCTCGTGATGGCGAGCCTCGACAACGGAATGTCGATGCTGGACGTCGATGCGTACTGGCAGATGATCGTCAAGGGCGCGGTGCTGGTGCTGGCGGTGTGGATCGACGTGGTGTCGCGATCGAACCGGCGGTGACGGGCCGGTCGGTCGCCAGTCGAAAAAGAGGAAGACCATGGAACCAGACACGATGCGCTTGCCGGATGTTTCCGTGCTCGGGGCGGCCCGGCCGCTCGCGATGCCGGATGCCGGCTCCATGCTCGACCTCGGTGACCCGCGCGACCGGCAGGTGATCGCGGATGCACTGCGCGCGCTGCTGCGCGAGCGTTCCGAAGCGCTTGCATTCGCGATGCGCATGGCCGACCAGTGCGGCCGGCCCCGGCCCGATGCGGCCGATTTCGCGCTGACCGACATCATTCGTCTCGCGCGCATCGTCGAGCGGATCGAGCGGGACGGCGCGGCGAAGCGCGCTGCCGTCCCCGCGAACGCACGCTGAAAGGCAATGGGGCCGATGCGCGGACTGCAGGCCGAAAGCGCCACGCATGCCGTACGGTCGACGTTGAACGCGGCGAACCGGATCGCACGCCGATCGGGCGACGACGCTTGCCCACGTCGCGAGCCGACGGGACCGTTGCTTACAACACGTAATTGACCCAGCCGATCCCGACGCGCACCATGCGCGGTCGCCGCCGCTTCCCACCACTGTCACCGTTCACGTTTAGGATCGCATGGCGTGTTGCCGTGGCGGCCGGAAGCTGGGCAGGCGAAGCGGGGACGCTTCGGAGGATGCCCGATCGACAGCCCTCCGGATCGCCGATCGCCGTGCCGGCATTCCCGGCGCGCGGCACGCTTTCGATGAAGTTCGAACCCAGGGCCGCGCGCGGGCGTGGCCGCAACGACGAAGGGAGACGCATGAGCGGCAGGCAAGGGACGAAGGACAAGGCGATGCGCGAAGCGCTGGCGCATCGCACGGGCGACGCTTCGCAAGCGGAATGGACGTCGGACGACGCGATGTCGCGGCGCACGTTTCTCCACAGTCTGGGCGCGCTGGCGGTGCTCGCCTGCGGCGAGACGTTCGGCGGCGCAAGCACCGCACTCGCCGCCGTATCGACGGGCTCGTCGCCGGCCTTCGTCCATCCGGGCCTGCTGCATACGCAGGCGGATTTCGATCGCGTCGCGCAAAAGATGATGACGCACGCGCAGCCGTGGTTCGACGGCTGGTCGGTGCTGATCGCGAACAGCCACGCGAACTCGTCGTGGAAGCCGCGGCCGCAGGTCGAAATCGATCGCGGCGGCAAGGGGTCGCAAAACTATGGAATCCTGTACAACGACGTCGCCGCCGCCTATGCGTGCGCGCTGCGCTGGAAAGTGACCGGCGACAGGGCGTATGCGGACACGGCGGTGCGGATCATGAACGAATGGGCGTCGACGCTGCAGCGCCTGGGCGGCGATTCGAACGTCGATCTCGCGGCCGGCCTGTACGGCTACGAGTTCGCGAATGCCGGCGAAATCATGCGCGGCTATCCGAACTGGGCCGCGGCGGATTTCGCCGCGTTCCAGAAGATGATGCGCACCGTGTTCTACCCGATCAACACCGATTTCCTGCATCGCCACAACAATACCGAGATCACGCACTACTGGGCGAACTGGGATCTGTGCAATATCGCGTCGATTCTCGCGATCGGCGTGCTGTGCGACGACCGCGCGCTGTTCGACGAGGCGATCGACTATTTCCGGTCGGGGCCCGGCAACGGCGCGATACCGCAGGCGGTGTATTACCTTCATCCCGGCCATCTCGGCCAGTGGCAGGAGAGCGGCCGCGACCAGGGGCACAACACGCTCGGCATCGCGCTGGCGGGCGCGATCTGCGAGATGGCCTGGAACCAGGGCGTCGACCTGTACGGATACGACAACAACCGCTTTCTCGCCGGCGCGGAATACGTCGCGAAAGCCAACCTGCGCCAATCGCCCGACGGTCCGTTCTTCGACGTGCCCTACGTCACCTACGCGAACGTGAACGTCACGCAAACGCAGTTCGCGACCGGCGGACAGGGCGGCGTTCGGCCGTGCTGGGCGCTCGTGTACAACCATTACGTGAACCGCAAGGGGCTCGCGGCGCCGTGGTCGAAACGTTTCGCGCTCGCGGCGCAGCCCGAGGGCGGGGGCGGCAACTACGGGCCCAACAGCGGTGGTTACGACCAGCTCGGCTACGGCACGCTGATGCACACGCGCGATCCGGCCGGGGCCGCGCCGGCGCCGAGCGGCCTGACCGCGCATGCGAGCACCGGGCGCGCGGTGTTGTCGTGGTGGGGCGTCGCGAACGCCACGCACTACACGGTCAAGCGCGGCGCGGCATCGGGCGGCCCGTACGCCACCGTGGCGACCGGCATCGTCGATCCGCTGACGTGGACGGACAGCCCGGCCGCGGGTACCTGGTATTACGTGGTGAGCGCGACGACGCCGACGGGCGAAACGGCGAATTCTGCGCCAGCGCGCGTGGTGACCGGCCAGCAGTTGCAGATCTGGCTGCCGTTCGACGAGTCGCGTGGCGCCACCGCCGCCGATCGCAGCGGCAACGGGCATGCCGGTACGCTGGTCGGTGCGGCGGCATTCGCGCCGGGGCGCAACGGCAATGCGCTGTCGCTCGACGGTGCCGGCAGCCATGTCGCGCTTGCGGCGGGCGTGCTGGCCGACGTGTCGGATTTCACGGTTGCCGCGTGGGTGTGCGCGCGCACCGTGCGGAAATGGTCGCGGGTGTTCGACTTCGGCACCGGCACCGGGCGCTACATGATGCTCACGCCGCTGGCCGACACCGGTGTGCTGCGCTTCGCGATCACGGTCAACGGGCCGCACGGCGAACGGCGCATCGATGCGAAGGCGCCGCTGCGGGCCGCGCAGTGGACACACGTTGCCGTCACGCTGGCGGGTACGACGGCGACGCTCTACGTCGACGGTGCAGCCGTCGGCAGCGCGACCGACGCGTTTCTCGCGCCCTGGCGACTCGGTTCGACCGCGAACAACTGGATCGGGCGTTCGCAGTTTGCGGCCGATCCGGCCTTCGACGGCCTCGTGAGCGATTTCCGCGTGTACCAGGGGGCGCTGACGGCGGCGCAAGTCGCCGCGCTTGCGCGGTAGGGGCGCCCCACACGCCAGGATTGGCCGAGATGGCCGGCGCCGGATTTCCGGCGGCGGGCGTTTTTGATTCCCGTTCGTTTTTTCGGTCGGACACCTTTAAGCCTGATCATGCCCTGCCTTGTGTCCCGAACGGATTACATACTTGCCTTCGACGACAGCCGCGCGAGATCGACCGTCTGGTGGGACGAGCGGATCACCCTCATGACGATCCACACGACGAGGTAAGCCGAGCCGCAGATCATGAAGAGGATGTTGTAGCCCGCGCCGATGTGCCCGAGCGCCTTGAAGTGATCGAGAACGGCGCCCACTAGCAGCGGGAAGAGCGTTGCGCCGAGCGCACCCGCCAGTCCGCCGATACCCACCACCGAACCGACGGCTGCCTTGGGAAACATGTCCGAAGCCGTGGTGAACAGATTGGCCGACCATTCCTGGTGCGCGGTCGTCGGGATCGGTCGCCGATTCCGAAATGCAAGCGGCGAGCGTGATGGCAGCGGCGCGCGCCGTCGCCGTTCCCATCCGGTCGGGCCAGCCGTCGGCGCGATGGATGGCGGTCGTGACGGCTTCGCATGACATGCAATACGCTATTCTGTCGTCCTCGACCGCCAGCCCGATCCGATGAAGCGCCCGTCGTTTTCCACCCAACTCGTCATGCTCTGGGCACTCGTCGCGGCGCTGTACGCGACGCTGGTCGCGGTCGTCTGGGTCATGGCGAGTTCCGCCGAGAGCCAGCAGGTGGCCAGCGCGAAGGCCGCCGGCGCGTCGGCATGCGAAGCGGTCGCGTCGCGTTACAGCGCGTCTTCCGCGTCGGCGGGCGCCGCGCCCGGGCCGGAGCTGATGCACGCGATCCTCGATATCGTGCTCTCCCGTGCGCCGGACATGGAGGGCGGGTTCTGGATGCCCGGCGCCGCCCCTGCGGCGAGCGGCTTTCTCGCGTATTCCTTTCCCACTTATCAGGGCAGCGGCGCCAAACACGACGTTCCGGAAGCGGAAACGCCGCTGATCCTCCGCACGCTGCGTGCCTCGGCCGCGACGCATGCCGCGACGGCGAACGTCGTCGAAGGCGCGCAGGATGCCGTGATCGCGGCGGCCTGCCCGGTACGCGGCGGCTCGGGTCTGTACGTGTGGATGCTGACGCGTGCGCGCCCGCCGCTGGGCCGGCACGGGGAACTGCTGGCAACGGGCCTCGCGGCCGTGCTCGCCGTGATTCTGGCGATCGCGGCGGCGCTGGCCGTGGCGCTGCGCCGATGGAAGCGCAATCTCGCACGGATCGAGAGGGGGCTGGGGCCCGACGGTCGCGAGCATCACCTGCCGTACGTCGGCGAACCCGATCTCGACCGCGTCATCGATGCGTTCAACGAGCGGGCGCGGCGCGCGGACCTGTTGCAACAGCAGGCCGACGAACTGCGCACGCGCCTCGCGCAGGCCGAGCGCTTCGGCATGCTGGGCAAGCTTGCCGCGCAGGTTGCGCACGAGATTCGCAATCCGATGGGCGCGATGCGGCTGAAGGCGGAAAACGCGCTGGCCGGTGACGGCCGGCGGCAGCAGGACGCGTTGCGCGTGATCCTCGCGCAGATCGAGCGCATCGACGCGCAATTGTCGAGCCTGCTCGCGCTGACGCAGCCGGTGCGCCCGCATGCGACACGTGTCGACGTCGACGCGTGGCTCGCGCAGGTCGTCGATGCGCACCGCGAGCTGGCGCAGCGGCAAGCGATCGATCTGACGCTGTCGCTCGCGGGGCAGGGCGAACGGCTCGCGTGGCCGTCGGATTTTCCCGCTTTCGATCCCGACCAGATGCGGCGGGCGCTCGACAATCTGCTGCTCAACGCGCTGCACCACGCGGGCGACGGCGGCGCGGTCACGCTCGCCGCCGAGCGGCGCGCGTTCGCCGGGCGCGACTGGCTGCGCATCATCGTGTCGGACAGCGGCCCCGGCGTGCCGGCCGCGCAGCGCGAGCGGATTTTCGAGCCGTTCGTGACGGGCCGCGCGGATGGCACGGGTCTCGGTCTTGCCGTCGTCCGCGAAGTGGCGGCGGCGCACGGCGGGCACGCGCGCCTCGATGGAGGCGCCGCATTCGTGATTGAAATTCCATGGCAAACATCCTCATAGTCGACGACGACGCGGCCTTTCGCGACGGCCTCGCCGAAACGCTCGCCGATCTCGGTCATCGCGTCGTCGAGGCCGCAACCGGCCGGGCCGCGCTCAGCGTGCTGCGCGACGGCGGTGGCAACGGTATCGAATGCATCTTTCTGGATTTCCGCCTGCCGGATCTGGACGGATTGGCCGTGCTGGCGCAACTGCGCGACGATGCCACCCTGGCCGCGATTCCGGTCGTCATGCTGACGGCCCATGCGACCAGCGACAACACGATCGAAGCGATGCGGCTCGGCGCATTCGATCACCTGACGAAGCCGATCGGGCGTCGCGACATCGCGCAACTGCTCGAACGCATCGTGTCGGCGAATCAGCCGCCGGCGCCGGCGCCATCCGACGGCGGTTTCGCGGGCGAACCTGCCGCGGACCGACCGCGCTTGCTGGGCGTGAGCGCGGCGATGCGCGACGTGCAAAAGCAGATCGGCCGGGCCGCGATGAGCGATGCGACCGTGCTCCTGACCGGCGAGACGGGTACGGGCAAGGAGGTGGCGGCCCGCGTGCTGCATGCGGCATCGGCGCGGCATGCGGGGCCGTTCGTCGCCGTCAACTGCGCGGCCATCCCGGCCGATCTGCTCGAAAGCGAGTTGTTCGGGCATCGTCGCGGCGCGTTCACCGGGGCGCATGCCGATCGCGCGGGGCGGCTCGTCGAGGCCGACGGCGGGATGCTTTTTCTCGACGAGATCGGCGACATGCCCGCCGCGATGCAGGCGAAGCTGTTGCGCGCGCTGCAGGAGCGTCAGGTGATGCCGCTCGGCGCGGATCGCCCGACCGCGATAGACATTCGCGTCGTGGCCGCGACACACCGCGACCTCGCCGCGGCGGTCGCGAACGGCACGTTCCGCGAAGATCTCTTCTATCGGCTGAACGTCATTCCGCTGCACCTGCCGCCGCTCGCGGAGCGTGTGGCCGACATCCTTCCGCTGGCCGCGCATTTCCTCGGCAGCGCGGCGGGCATGCGCCCGCTGCACCTGACGAACGACGCACAACGCGCGCTGCTCGATCACCGCTGGCCGGGCAACGTTCGGGAACTGCGCAACGTGATGGAGCGGGCGGCCGCGCTCGCCCCCGGGCCGGCCGTCAGCGCGGCCGATCTCGGCCTGGCCGCCGTGCCGGCGCGCCAGCCGGGCGCCGATGCGGTGCCGGCGCACCTGCTCGACATGCCGCTGCCCGATGCGTTGGCGACGGTCGAGCGCGCGGCGATCATGCATGCGCTCGAGCGCGCGAACGGCAATCGCGCGGAAGCCGCGAGGCAGCTCGGGATCGGCCGCCAGTCGCTCTATGCACGCATGGCGAATCTCGGGATCGAGCGCGACGACTAGTCGCGCCGTTTCGACTGTCGGGAATGCCGACATCCGGCGAAGCGACGTGTCGGGAAATCCGACATGTTTGGCGCGCGTCGTCGTTCGGCGCATGACCACGCGGGGCGTCACGGGTTGGCACGGGTATTGCGGATATCGATGCATCGCAATCCGTCGCCGGACCCCGTCATGAAGTCGTACCTGCCTGTCGTTCGATCGCGGCCGCGGTGCCGTGGCGCCGTGCGCCGGTCGTATCGCATGCTCTGCGCCGCCGCACTCGTTGCCGTCGCAACGGTCGGCCTGGCGCAGGTGCCGCCGGCGCCGCGCGCGGAAGACCCGCCCGGCGCCGTGCCGCCTCCGTCTCCTGCTCCTCCTCGGCCTCGCACGCTCGTGCCTGCCGGGCCCGGAAACGACACCGCATCGGATGCGCTGGTTTCCGGCACGCTGTCGCGCCTGACGATCAATCCGGAAGGCACCGTCGACGGCTTCGTGCTCGCCGACGGCACGCTCGTCCGACTGCCGCCGCATCTCGGTTCGCAACTGACAGCGCTCGTGCGGTCGGGCCAGCGTGTCACGGTAGCCGGCGAACGACGCGTCGACGATGAAATCCGCGCACGCATCGTCCGCAACGACGACACCGGTGCATCGCTGTCCGATCAGCCGCCCGCGCCCGTCGCGCCCGTGCCGCCCATGCTGCGCGGCGTCCACCTCGCCCGCCTGAGCGTGTCCGGCGTCGTGCGCCGCGTGACGCGCGCGCCGCGCGGCGAGCCGGACGGCGTAATGCTCGACAGCGGTGCAATCGTCAAGCTGACCGTTCCGGCCGCCCAGCAATTCGGCGCGCTGCTCGTCCCCGGCGAGCGCGTGGCCGCGGTCGGTTACGGCACGCGCAACGCATACGGTGAAGCGTTGCAGGCGACGGCGTTCGGCGCACCGGGCCATGTCGTGAATCTCTATGACGATGTCGCGCGCTGATCGCGCGACGCTGTTCCCCAATCCATCGAAAGGAGTCCTGCCATGCACTGGATCGATCCCGCCTGCCTGCCCGAAACGCGCGGCCGCGTCACGCAGTTCCTGCTCAATCCGCACGGAGAAATAGACGGCCTGATCCTGAACGGCGACCTGCAGGTTCACGTGCCGCCGCATCTGGGCCGCGAACTGGTGCGCCGTGTGGCGGTCGGCGACCGCATTCGCGTGCGGGGCGTCAAGCCGCGTCGAGCGGCGATGATCGCGGCCGTGCAACTGACCGGGCGCGACGGCGTCGACATCGTCGACGACGGGCCTGCGCACGCTGCACCGCCGAAGCCGACGCACGCCACTCGAAAACCGATGGAATCGAGCGGCGAAGTCGCGTTTGCGCTGCACGGCCCGAAAGGCGAGTTGAACGGCGCGTTGCTGACGAGCGGCGTCGCGTTGCGGGTACCGCCGCATGCGGCTGAAGCCCTGCACGATTATCTGCGTCCCGGTGTCCATGTGCAGGCGTGGGGCCACGGCATCGTCACGCCGCACGGCACGATGCTCGACGTGAGCGAGATCGCAGAGCTCGTCGATGCGGATATCGAATGATCGTGCGACGGTGAGACGACATGAGAGCGGCACGCGCGCTCGAAGCGCTCAACTTCTTCCTGGCCGACGTGCAGGCCGGCATCGGCCCGTTCATCGGCGTCATTCTGCTGTCGCGCGGCTGGGGTGCCGATGCGATCGGCTCGGTCATGACGCTGGCCGGGCTCGCCGCGATGGCCGCGACGCCGTTGGCCGGCGCGCTCGTCGATGCGGTGCGCGCGAAGCAGGCGTTGATCGTCGTGGCGACCGCGGTGACGGCGCTTGCGTCGCTGGCGTTGATCTTCGTCCACAGCTATCCGGCGGTGGCGGCGTCGCAGATCCTGGCGGCGGTCAGCGGCGCGGTGCTGGCGCCGGCCGCCGCGGGCGTGACGCTCGGCATAGTGCGCCGGCAGGGGTTCGATCGGCAGTTCGGGCGCAACCAGATGGCGAACCATGCCGGCAACGTCGCCGGTGCGGCGCTCGCTGGGTGGCTCGGCTGGCATGTCGGATTCGACGCGGTGTTCGCGCTCGTCGGCGTGTTTACGGTCCTCGCGATCGTGAGCACCCTGGCGATTCCCGGGCACGCGATTGATCATGCGTCCGCACGTGGTCTCGATCCTGCCGGCGCTACGCCGGGAACGGACGCGACGCATCCCGATGCGTTCGACACGGCGTCGACGTCGCGCGTCGGCGGCCTGCGCACGCTCGCCGAAAACCGGCCGCTGGTTCTGCTCGGCGCGTCGCTCGCGCTGTTTCATCTCGGCAACGCCGCGATGCTGCCGCTCTACGGGATGGGCGTCGTCGTCACGCATCGCAGCAACCCGAGCGCGTTCACTGCACAGACCATCGTTATCGCGCAGTGCGTGATGATTGCGGCGGCGTGGCTCGCGCCCCGACTGATTCGCACGCACGGTTACTGGCGGGTGCTGCTGTGCTCGTACCTCGTGCTGCCGGTGCGCGGGCTGGTCGCCGCGACGTGGATGAGCGAAGCGGGCGTGTGGCCGGTGCAGGTGCTCGACGGTATCGGCGCCGGCCTGCAAAGCGTGGTCGTGCCCGCGCTCGTGGTTCGCCTGCTGCATGGCTCCGGCCGCGTGAATGCCGGGCAGGGCGCCGTCGCGACCGCGCAGGGCATCGGCGCGGCGCTCAGTCCGGTGCTGGGCGGCGTGCTCGCGCAGCACTTCGGCTATCCGGCCGCGTTCGTCGTGCTGGGCGCCGTGTCGACGGGCTCGCTCGCGCTGTGGCTCGGCCACGCGCGATCGCTGAGCAGCGTGTGCGGCAAGCCCGCCGATCTATCGGCGACATCGTCGTGACAGCGATGTCGATTCCCATGCCTCCGTCCCTTTGCTCATGAACCCTGTTTCGCTTGCCTGGCTGATTTCCGCGCTCGCCACCGCGGGCGTCATCACGCGTCCGTTCGGTTGGCCCGAGGCCACGTGGGCGGTGAGCGGCGCGCTGCTATTGGTCGGGTTGAACCTGCTGCCCGCTGCCCAGGCGCTGGACGCCGTCGCGAAAGGCGGCGACGTGTACCTCTTTCTGACGGGCATGATGCTGCTGTCCGAGGCGGCCCGTCGCGAGGGGCTGTTCGACTGGGTCGCGACGCACGTCGTCAATCTCGCGCAGGGCTCGCCGCGGCGGTTGTTCGCGCTGATCTACCTGGTCGGTGTCGTCACCACGGTGTTCCTGTCGAACGATGCGACCGCCGTCGTGCTGACGCCCGCGGTCCTTGCCGCCGCGCGCCGCGCGAAGGCCGATCCGATGCCGCTGCTGTACAGTTGTGCGCTCGTCGCGAATGCCGCGAGTTTCGTGCTGCCGATTTCGAATCCGGCGAACCTGGTGCTGTATGGCGCGCGCATGCCGTCGCTCGGCCCATGGCTCGTGCACTTCGCGGCGCCGTCCGTCGCGTCGATCGCGTGCACGTTCGTCATGCTGCGGATCGTGCAGCGACGTGCGCTTTCCGGCGGTTGCGAGTCGGGGCTGCCGGTGCAACCGCTGACGCGCGGCGGGCGCATCGCGCTGGCGGGCATCGCGGCAACGGCCGTCGCGCTGATGGTGGTGTCGGTCCTGGATCGCCCGCTTGGATTGCCGACCGCACTGGCGGGCGTCGTCACGGTCGCGTGCGTGGCGATGCGGGATCGCGCGGCGTGCGTGCCGATCGTTCGCGCGATTTCATGGAGCGTGCTGCCGCTTGTCGCGGGGTTGTTCGTCGTTGTCGAGACGCTCGACCGGACCGGCGCGGTGCACGTACTGGCGGGGCTGCTGCACGCGCTGATGCAAAGCGGCGAGCACGTCGCCGCCGCGGCGGCGGGCGTCGCGGTCGCGCTGGTGTCGAACGGGGTCAACAACTTGCCCGCCGGGCTGATCGCGAGCTCGACGATCCAGGCCGCGCACAGCCCGCGAACGGTGGTCGATGCGATCCTGATCGGCGTGGACCTCGGCCCGAACCTGTCGGTCACCGGATCGCTCGCGACGATTCTGTGGCTGAGGGCGATCCGGCGCGAAGGGCTGCAGGTCGGTTTCCGCGCATTCCTCGCGGTCGGTGCGTGCGTGATGCCGCCGGCGTTGCTGCTCGCGCTGGGCGCGCGATTCGTGGTCGGCGGCTGACGCGCGATGCGTCAGCCGTCCCGGCCGGCCTAGAACGAGTACGCGAGCGACGCGAACAGGCTGCGCGGCGCGCCCGGCGTGACCCACAGGCTGTTGTACGAGCTGACGTAGGTGGTGCGATTGAACAGGTTGTTCAGCACCACCGACGCACGCAGGTGCTTGTTGACCTGAAGGTAGCCGTTGAGCTGGACGGTCGCGTAGGCCGGCAGCTCGAAGCCGTCCTGCGTGTTGGCCGTGTTGCCGGCCCGGCGCCCGACGTAGATCAGGCCCGCGCCGGCGCCGGCCTTGTCCGCGAACGGCAGCGTGGTCTCGTACATGAGCAGCGCGCTGCCGCTCAGCCGCGGTACGTCGACGAGACGTGAACCGGGCGCCAGCACGGTATCGCGCGTGACCTCGGCGTCGACGTACGCGAAATTGGCGATGCCGCGCAAGCCGTGGCCGAGGTCGCCGCTCCACTCGAATTCGACGCCCCGGCTGCGCACTTCGCCGGCCGCGCGCGAGAAGCCGGCGTTCGCCGGGTCGGCGGTGAGCACGTTGCGCTTGGTGACGTAGAACGCCGAGACGGTCGTGAGCCAGCGCGCGCCTGCCCATTTCGCCCCGGCTTCGTAGCCGCGGCCCTTTTCGGGATCGAACGCGCGGCCGCCGACGTCGGCGCCGTTGTTCGGCCGGAACGAATACGCGGTGTTCGCATACAGCGACAACGCGGGGCTCATTTCATACACGACGCCGACACGCGGGCTCACCGCGGTCTGCAACTGGCTCGTCGTCACGCCCTTCAGGCGGTTGTCGATCGACTGGTGGAAGCGATCCCAGCGCAGCCCGGCAAGGATTTTCCAGTGCGGCCCGAACGCGAGCGTGTCCTGTGCGTAGACGCCTTGACCGTCGTCGCGCTCGAGCAGGTTGGTCGCGGTGCGCGGTGTCGGCGCGGGCTGGCCGTAGACCGGATCGAAGATGTCGATCGCATACGGCGCCGCGGCGGTCGGCGTGGAACGCGTGACGAACTGGTCGTAGTTGAAGCGGTACGCATCGACGCCCATCACGAGCGTATGGCCGATGCCGCCCGTGCGGAACGTGCCGGTCGTCTCGAGGCGGCCTTGCAGGTCGTTCGAGTGAAACGCGACTTGCCGGTAGCGGCGCCACAGCGTGCGGCCGTCCGGCTGCAACGCGAAGGCTTCGGACGAACGCCCCGACAGGTCGGTGTTGCGTTGCGCGACGCCGGCGTTGATCGACCAGCGCGAATCGATGCGATGCTCGAGCGTGAACTGGTGGCCCGTGTTGCGCACGTCGTAGTCGCCGTCGCGCGGCTCGCCGAGAAAGCGCGACGCGGGGATCACGCCGAGCTGCCCGTTGACCGCCAGCACGCCGCGATCGAGCGGCGCGCGCTGACGCGCACTCTCGAACTCGTAGTGGAGCGTCGTGTCGGCGCCGATGTCCCAGGTGAACGACGGCGAGAACAGGTAGCGTTTGCTCGACACCGTGTCGCGAAAGCTGCCGTTGTTCTCGTTCATCGCGACGAAGCGGTACGCCAGCGATTTCGTGACGGGGCCGGTCGAATCGAGCGTCTGGCGCAATGCGCCGTAGCTGCCGGCCGACACGCCGATGGTGTTCGCGCGTGCGAACTGCGGCTGCTTCGTCGTATAGCTGATGATCCCGCCCGGATCGCCGCGGCCATACAGCGCGGACGCCGGCCCCTTGAGCACTTCCATGCGCTCGAGGTTGACGGTGTCGCGCGGCACGCTCATGCCGCGATTCCACGAAAAGCCGTTGACCAGATAGTCGGTGCCGGACGTGTTGCCGTCGCCGGCGAAGCCGCGCACAGCGTAGTTGTCCCATAGGCCGCCGAAGTTGTTCTGGCGCGAGACACCCGCGACCCAGTCGTAAAGATCGTCGCCGCGCGTGGCGGCCACGGTCTGGATCAGCTTCGTATCGACGCTGCTGACCGCGAACGGAATCTCCATCACGTCCGCCTCGCCGCGCGTCGCGCTCGTCGATTCGCGCATGCGAAACGGCGCCGTCGCGCGTTGCGCCGATACCTCGATGGTGGGCAGCGACGTTTCCTGCGCGTCGGCGGCGCCCATGCCCGCCGTGCCGACCACGATGGCCATCGGTGCGGCCGCCCAGTTGCTCCTGCTCATACGCCTCCTGTTGGTGTGTTTCGCGTTCGGGCACGGCGGGCGGCCTCGCGCCGACATCTGTGTTCCAAACAGTACATTTGCGCGGCAATTTAATGCAAATGAGAGGCATTTGCAATCGTAATTTTCAGAACGGACGCGCAACGCGAAACGGCGCGGCACGCGGCCGCGAAGGAGGGGAAGAGAGGGACGGAAACCGGGCTGGCGTCACATGACGACGCGCTCGCCGACGCGTGCCGGCGCCGGTGCGCGATCAGTCGGGATCGGCTTTCAGCCCGCCGTCGATCCAGCGCGCCTCGGACGCGCGAAGATGCGCGCGGATGGCCGTCTGCGCCGCGATCGGGTCGCCGGCCTGCAGCGCGAGGAGCACGTCCTCGTGCTCGCGCACGGCGGCGGTCCAGGTCTGAGGATTCTCCGCGTGGCCGCGCATGGCCGTCGCGATCGGGTCGTGACGGCTGTCGAACAGCTCGCCGACGAAGCGGGTGAGCACCGAATTGCCGGCGGCTTCCGCGATCAGCATGTGGAACTGCCGGTCGGCTTCGACCGGGGATTTGCCGGCCTCCGCGAGCCGCTTCATGCGCTGAACGGTGCGGCGCAGGCGCTCGAGCATCGCGGCCGTCATCCGCGCGGCGGCCAGTGCGGCGACGCTGCCTTCGACGGCCGCGCGGGCCTGCATCAATTCCGACGGGCTGTCGCCGAGCGTGACCATCGTGCCGACATCGTCGGCCGCCGTGTCGCGGACATAGACGCCGGAGCCCATCCGGATTTCGATCTGGCCGCCAATTTCCAGCGCGATCAGCGCCTCGCGAAGCGACGGGCGCGATACGCCGAGCGTCAGCGCCAGCTCGCGTTCCGGCGGCAGCCGCTCGCCGATCGCGAATTCGCCCTGACGAATCAACGCGACGATCTGGGCCGCGACCGATTGGTAAAGCCGCTTGGGTTCTGTCGATTTCATTCGATGCAATGGGGTCAATGCGCTTTCGGCGCAAGCGCGTGTCGCGGAGTCTATCACGCACGCTGCTTCGCCCTTTGCGGCGGCCCGTTCATCCCGATGTGCGGGTTTTCACCATTGGTAAGATCAGATGTGAATAGTTAAATTGGCTTGACCAAAATTGGTTTGATTGCTGTAATTCGTCTAAATTGGACTGACCAGAGCCTGCCGAGGTCGATCCACCCCAAGGAGACGCAATGGCAATGCCTCGCAATCTGCCCGGTCAGGCCGCTCAGGACGAAGCGGACCGGGAGATCCTGCGCCTGGAAGGGATTCGCAAATGCTTCCCGGGCGTCGTCGCGCTCGACCGGATTCGCCTCGATCTGCGCCGCGGCGAGGTGCATGCGGTGTGCGGCGAAAACGGCGCGGGCAAATCCACGCTGATGAAGATCATCAGCGGTCAGTACCTGCCCGACGAGGGGGTGATTCGCTATCGCGGCGCGCCGGTGCGATTTCGTTCGGCATCCGAAGCGCAGGCGGCGGGCATCGCGATCATTCACCAGGAACTCAATCTCGTCCCGCACCTGAGCGTGGCGGAGAACCTGTTTCTCGCACGCGAGCCGCGGCGCGGGCCGTTCGTCGATACGAGGCGCATGAATACGGATGCGGCGCGCTGCATCGCGCGAATCGGCCTGAATGTCGCGCCCACGACGAAGGTCGGCGTGCTGTCCATCGCGCAGCAGCAAATGGTCGAGATCGCGAAGGCGCTGTCGCTCGATGCGCGCGTGCTGATCATGGACGAACCCACGTCGTCGCTGACCGAAACGGAAACGGTGCAGCTCTTTCGCATCATCGAGGAACTGCGCGCCGACGGCGTGGCGATTCTGTATATCTCGCACCGGCTCGACGAAATGGCGCAGATCGTCGATCGCGTGACGGTGTTGCGCGACGGGCGCCACATCTCGACGGACGATTTCGCCGACGTGAGCATCGACGACATCGTCGCGCGCATGGTCGGGCGGACGCTCGACGACGCCTATCCGTCACGGCAATCGGTGCCGACGGACGACGTGCTGCTCGACGTGCGGGAACTGCGCCGCGACGGTGTGTTCGGGCCGGTGTCGTTCGCGCTGCGCCGCGGCGAGATCCTGGGTTTCGCGGGATTGATGGGCGCCGGGCGCACCGAGATCGCACGCGCGATCTTCGGCGCGGACCGCCCCGACGGCGGCACGATCGCGCTGCACGGCCGGCCCGTGACGATCCGCTCGCCGCGCGAGGCGATCCGGCACGGCATCGCGTATCTGTCGGAGGACCGCAAGAAAGAAGGGCTCGCGCTGCCGATGCCCGTCGCGGCGAACCTCACGCTCGCGAACGTGCGCGGTATCTCGTCGCGCCTCGGTTTCCTGCGCTTCGACGCCGAGCTGGACGTGGCGCGCCGCTACGTGCAGGACCTCGCGATTCGCACGCCGTCCGTGCATCAGCGCGTGCGCAATCTGTCCGGCGGCAACCAGCAGAAGGTCGTCATCGGCAAATGGCTCTACCGCGGTTCGAAGATCCTGTTCTTCGACGAGCCGACGCGCGGGATCGACGTCGGCGCGAAATTCGCGATCTACGGGCTGATGGACCGGCTCGCCGCCGACGGCGTCGGCGTGGTGCTGATCAGTTCGGAACTGCCGGAGCTGCTTGGCATGACCGATCGGATCGCCGTTTTTCACGAAGGTCGATTGACCGCGTTTCTCGACACCAAACACACCAGTCAGGAGGAGATCATGCACTACGCGTCGGGGCGTTCCCATGCTTGAAATGACATCCGATCGAAGCCAGGCCGACGAACGGGCGGCGCGACAGCGGCGGCGCGACCTGATCCAGAAGTTCGCGGCGCTGGGCAGCCTGGTCGTGCTCGTGTTCGCGTTTTCGATTTCGAGCGCGGCGTTCTTCTCGGTCGACAACCTGATGACCGTCGGCCTGCAGGTCACGTCCATCGCCTATCTGGGCGTGGCCGCGACCTGCGTGATCATCACGGGCGGCATCGACCTGTCGGTCGGCTCGGTGCTCGCGCTGGCCGGCGTGTGCGCGGCGCTGCTGGTCAAGGCCGGCGTGCCGGTGCCGGCGGCCATGGCGGCCGGCATCCTGGTCGGCGCGCTGTGCGGGTTCGTCAACGGCATTTGCGTGACGCGCATGGGCCTGCCGCCCTTCATCGCGACGCTCGGCATGATGCTCGTCGCGCGCGGCATCGCGCTCCAGATCACGGGCGCCCGGCCGGTATCGGATCTCGGCGACGCGTTCGGCGCACTCGGCAACGGTGCGCTGCTGCGGATCTCGCGCATCGGCGCGGACGGGTTCCCCGACACGACCTTTCCCGGCATTCCGTATCCGGTCGTGATCATGGTCGTGCTGTTCGTCGTGGTGTCCGTCCTGCTGTCTCGAACGTCGCTCGGCCGTCATATCTACGCGGTCGGGTCGAACGCGGAGGCGGCCCGGCTCTCGGGCGTGAACGTGCAGGGCGTGAAGCTGTTCACCTATGTGCTGTCCGGCGCGCTCGCGGGCGTGACCGGCTGCGTGCTGATGTCGCGGCTCGTCACGGGGCAGCCGAACGAGGGCGTCATGTACGAGCTCGACGCCATCGCCAGTTCGGTCATCGGCGGCACGTCGCTGATGGGCGGCGTCGGCACGATTTCCGGCACGGCGATCGGCGCGTTCGTGATCGGCGTGCTGCGCAACGGCCTGAACATGAACGGCGTGTCGAGCTTCATTCAGCAGATCATCATCGGCGTCGTGATCCTGGGCACGGTCTGGATCGACCAGTTGCGCAGTCGCCGGCCCTGACCGGCAGCAAGCAGTCCCTACCAACGAGAAGCGGAGCGAGACATGAACAAACCCATCCTGCTGGCGGCATCGGCGTGCGTATTCGCGGCGTGCAACAGCGGCGCGTATGCGGCGGGCGGCGAGATCGCCGTGATCGTCAAGACGGTCAATTCGAACTATTGGCAGAACGTGCAGAAAGGCGCGAAGGCGGCGCTCGACGGGGCCAAGGGCTACACGATGACGTTCCAGGGGCCGGCGGCCGAGTCCGACATCAGCGGACAGGTGAACATGGTCGACAACGCGGTCACGCGCCATGTGGCGGGCATCGTGCTCGCGCCGTCCGACCCCGATGCGCTGGTACCCGCGATCAAGAAGGCGTGGGAAGCGCATATTCCCGTCGTGCTGATCGATTCGGCCATCGCGGATGCCGGCAAGCCGTATTACCAGGCGTTCCTGTCGACCGACAACGAGAAGGCGGGCGCGCTGTGCGCGAAGGCGCTGATCGACCGCGTCGGGCAGTCCGGCAAGATCGCGATCATGTCGTACGTGCCGGGCGCCGGGTCCGAGGTCAGCCGCGTCGGCGGGTTCCGCAAGTATATCGAGAGCCATTCGAAGCTGCAGGTCGTTGGTCCGTACTACTCGCAATCGCAAATGGCGACCGCGCTGAACCAGACGACCGACGTGCTGTCGGCGAATCCGGACCTGAAGGGCATCTTCGGCGCGAACGAGCCGACCGCGGTCGGGATGGGCCGCGCACTGAAGCAGTCGGGCAAGGCGGGCAAGGTGGTGGCGATCGGGTTCGACGGCAACGAGGACCTGCAGGGCTTCGTGCGCGACGGCACCGTGCAGGCGATCGCGGTGCAGGGCTCGTGGCAAATGGGGAACCAGGGCGTGCGCACGGCGCTCGACGTCATCGAGCGCAAGCCCGCGCCGAAGCTGATCGATACCGGCGTCGTGATGGTCGACAAGCAGAACCTCGATTCGCAGGCGGCGAAGAATGTCCTGTACTGACCGGCCGTGCCGCTTTCCCGCATCGAGTCACGACGCATGAATGCAAACGATACGCGCATGTTGCCGCGCAGCGGGCTGACGGTGTCCGCGCTCGGTCTCGGCTGCTCGCAGCTCGGCGGCCTTTATCGTCCGATGTCGGCCGCCGACGCCGCCGCGCTCGTCGACGCCGCGTGGGCGGCCGGCCTGCGCTACTTCGACACCGCGCCTTATTACGGTTACACGCTGTCCGAGCGGCGCACGGGGGCGGGGCTCGCCCCGCGCGAGCGCGGCGCCTTCACGCTCAGCACGAAAGTCGGGCGGCTGATGCGCGCCGACGCGAGCGTGCGGCCAGGCGACGACGGCTGGGCCGAGCCGTTGCCGTTCCGGCCGGTCTACGACTACAGCTACGACGGCATCATGCGTTCGCACGACGACAGCCGGCAACGGCTCGGGCTCGCGCGGATCGACCTGCTGTATGTGCACGACATCGGCGCGATGACGCACGGCGATCGTCACGCGCACTACTGGGAGCAGTTGACCCGCGGCGGCGGGTTTCGCGCGCTGGACGCGCTGCGCGCGGGCGGCGAGATCGGCGGGTTCGGTCTTGGCGTGAACGAATGGGAAGTCGCGGCCGATGCGCTGAACGAAGCGGCGCTCGACGCCGTGCTGCTGGCCGGCCGCTACACGCTGCTCGAACAGACGGCGCTGGAACCGCTGCTCGATGCGTGCGCCCGTGAAGGGACGGGTATCGTGATCGGCGGCGTGTTCAATTCCGGCGTGCTTGCCGGCAACGGCAAGTTCAACTATGCGGATGCGAGCGCCGACGTGATCGACAAGGCCACGCGGCTCGGCGCGCTGTGCAACCGCTTCGACGTGCCGCTTCCCGCCGCTGCATTGCAGTTTCCGTTCGGCCATCCGGCCGTCGTGTCGTGCGTGGTCGGGGCGCGCAGCGTGGCTCAGCTTAAGCAGAACATCGAATGGTTCGAGCGCCCCGCGCCGGCCGAACTGTGGGATGCGCTGCGCGACGAAGGTCTGATCGACGCGCGCGCGCCGGTTCCGGGGGCACGCGCATGACCGCACGCATCGACGCCCATCAGCATTACTGGCGAATCGGCGCGCGGGCCGGCTGCTGGCCGCCGGCCGAACTCGACGCGATTCACCGCGATTTCGGCCCCGCCGATCTGGCGCCGCTGCTCGATGCCGCGCGCATCGATACCACCGTCCTCGTGCAATCGCTGCCGAGCGAAGCCGACACGCGCTTTCTGCTCGATCTCGCGGCCGCCACGCCGAGCGTCGGCGCCGTGGTCGGCTGGGTCGACATGAAGGCCGACGACGCGCCGGCGCGGATCGCGGCGTTTGCATCCGCGCCGAAGGCGCGCGGCTTGCGACCGATGCTGCAGGATCTGCCCGACGACGCATGGATCGACGATCCGCGGCTGGATCGCGCAGTCGCCGCGATGCTCGAGCATGGGCTCGGTTTCGATGCGCTGGTGATGCCGCGCCATCTCGATGCGCTGCATGCGTTCGCGCGACGCCATCCGGATCTGCCGATCGTGATCGACCACGGCGCCAAGCCATTCGTCGAGCGCGGCGAGTTGCAGCCGTGGCTGTCGTCGATGCGCCGGCTCGCGAGCCTGCCGAACCTGCATTGCAAGCTGTCCGGCCTCTGGACGGAGGCCGGGTCGTCGGCCGGCCCGGATGCCGTGCGGGCGCGCACGCGGCCGTATGTCCACGCGCTGGCCGAGCTGTTCGGGCCGACGCGCCTGATGTGGGGCAGCGACTGGCCGGTGCTGCGGCTGGCGTCGGCATGCGGCGGCTACGGCGAATGGCTGGCTGCGTGCGAGGACGATTGCACGCGGTTGCTTGGCTCGGCTTCACTGGCCGATCTTTTCGGCGGCAACGCGCGCCGCTTTTACCGGATCGACACCGCACGCCACGACGAATGAACCAGAACGAAAGGAACCCGACATGCTCAGCGTGATTTGCGAATCCCCCGGCGTGCTGCGCGTGCAGCATCGCGAACTGCCCGTGCGCGGCAGCGGCGAAGTATTGTTGCGCGTGCAACGTGTCGGCATCTGCGGCACCGATTTGCACATCTTCACCGGCAACCAGCCATACCTCGACTATCCGCGCGTGATGGGTCACGAGCTTTCCGCGGTGGTCGTCGAGGCGGAACCCGAGTCGGGGCTCGACGTCGGGGACGCTGTGTACGTGATGCCGTATCTGTCGTGCGGGCATTGCATCGCATGCCGTCACGGCAACACGAACTGCTGCGTCAACATCAAGGTGCTCGGCGTGCATCGCGACGGTGCGCTGGCCGAATACCTCAGCGTGCCCGCCCAGTTCGTCCACAAGGCCGACGGCATTTCGCTCGACCAGGCGGCGATGCTGGAATTTCTTGCGATCGGCGCGCATGCGGTGCGGCGCGCCGACGTCCGTGCCGGACAGCGGGCGCTGGTCGTCGGCGCCGGGCCGATCGGCATGGCCGCGATGATCTTCGCGAAGCTGCGCGGCGCCGACGTCACGTGCCTCGACACGCGGGCCGATCGGCTGGCGTTTTGCCGCGAGCACCTGGCGGTCGATGCGGCGGTGGAAGTGGGGGAAGACGACGCGGCGCGTCTCGCGTCGTTGACCGACGGCGAGTATTTCGATGCGGTATTCGACGCGACGGGCAACCTCGATGCGATGAATCGCGGTTTCGAATTCGTCGCGCACGGCGGCAAATACACGTTGATCTCGATCGTGCGCGGGCACGTTGCGTTTTCGGATCCCGAATTCCACAAGCGGGAAACCACGCTGCTCGCAAGCCGCAATGCCACCGCCGAGGATTTCGCGACGGTGCTCGACGCGATGCGTTCAGGGCGTATTCCGGACCGTGCGCTGAACACGCACCGGATGCGGCTCGACGAGGTGCCGGACGCGCTTCCGCGTCTGCTGGAAGCGGGGCAGACCGTCGTGAAGGCGCTCGTCGAATGTTGATCCGTCGAATCCGGCACGTGGAGCGCATGCGATGACGCCGCCGATCCTGCAATTCGGCACGAGCCGCTTCCTGCTGGCGCATGTCGACCTGTTCGTCTCCCAGGCGCTGGACGACGGCAACGCGATGGGCGGCATCGGCATCGTGCAGACGACCGGCAATCCGGCCAGCCGCGCCCGCATCGACGCGCTGCGCGCGACCGGTCGCTATCCGGTGCGGATTCGCGGGCGCGACCGCGGCGGCATCGTCGACGAAGTCGTCGAATGCCGCGCCGTGCATCGCGCATGGGACGCCGAGCGCGACTGGGCGGAGATACGCCGCGCCGCGATCGAGACGGTCCGCGTGATCGTATCGAACACCGGCGACGCAGGCTATCGCACCGATCCGCGCGACGCGGCGGACCTGCCGGACCGGCCGCAGCAGACCCCGCGCGGCTTTCCGGCGAAGCTGCTCGTGCTGCTGCATGCGCGCTGGCAGGTGCGTCCCGACGATGGCATCTCCATCCTGCCTTGCGAGCTGGTGACGAACAACGGCGACACGCTGCGCGACATCGTGCTGGACCTCGCGCGCCGGTGGCGGCTGCCCGACGCGTTCGCCGACTATCTGCGCCACCGCTGCGTGTGGGTCAACTCGCTCGTCGACCGCATCGTGTCCGAGCCGCTGCATCCGGTCGGCGCGATCGCGGAGCCCTACGCGCTATGGGCGATCGAACGGCGTGCCGGCATGGCGTTGCCGTGCCGGCACGCGCAGATCGTCGTCACCGACGATTTGCGCAGCCATGAGCGCCTGAAGCTGTTCTTCCTCAATCTCGGGCACAGCTGGCTCGCGGAGCAGTGGCTCGCGGCGGGGCGCGACGCATCGGAAACGGTGCTGGACGCGATGAACGATGCGCGGCTGCGCGACGGTCTCGAGGCGGTGTGGCGCGATGAAGTCGCGCCGGTATTCGTGGCGCTGGGCCTGCGCGAAACGGCCGAACACTATGTCGACAGCGTGCGCGAGCGCTTTCTCAATCCGTTTCTCGCGCATCGCATCGCCGATATCGCGGTCAATCATCGCGAGAAGGTGGCGCGGCGAATGGAGCCGTTGCTCGCGCTCGCGGATTCGCTGGCGCTGCCGGCCGAACAGCCTCGGTTGCGGCAACTCGTCGCCCGCCATGGCATGGCGGCCGGCGATCCGGCGGCCGGCGACCCGGCCGGCGACCCGGCAGGCGTCGCAACGACAGGGAGAACTGCATCGTGAAGCAACCGGCAATCGTGATCCTTCACGGCGACGACAACGTCGCCGTCGCACTCGACGCGCTGGCGCCGGACGTGCCGATCGACGTGCACGGCGCGCCGTTGCGGCCGGCGGCCGCGGTGCCGGCCGGCCACAAGGTCGCCACGGCGCCGATCGCGCGCGGCGACGCGATCGTCAAATGCGGGCAGCCGATCGGCATCGCGCTGCGCGACATCGCCGCGGGCGAGCACGTGCACGTGCACAACGTCGGGATGCCCGAGCGTCATGCGCACGACGACGGGCCTGCCGGCGATGCGCACGAGGTTCCGGCGGATCGCGGCGACACCTTCGACGGATTCGTGCGGCCCGACGGCAGCGTGGGCACCCGCAACTACGTCGGCGTGATCGCGAGCGTCAACTGTTCGGCGAGCGTCTGTCATGCGATCGCCGATGCGTACCGGCACGGCGCGCTCGATGCGTTCGGTCATGTCGACGGCGTCGTCGCGATCACCCATCAGAGCGGCTGCGGCATGTCGGCGACCGGCGACGGCATCGAACTGCTGCGCCGCACGCTCGTCGGTTATGCACGCAACCCGAACTTCGCCGGCGTGCTGCTCGTGGGTCTCGGTTGCGAGGTCAATCAGGTCGGCGCGCTCGCGGAACGGCTCGACGCGGCCGCGCCGGGCACCGTGCGCACGCTGGTCATCCAGGACGAAGGCGGGGTGCGCGACACCGTTGCCCGAGGCGTGTCGATCGTGCGCGCGTTGCTGGAGGTGGCCGACGGCGCGCGTCGCAGCGCGGTGCCGGCATCGCGGCTGACGGTCGGCCTGCAATGCGGCGGGTCCGACGGCTATTCGGGCATCACGGCGAATCCGGCGCTCGGCGCGGCCGTCGATCTGCTGGTCCGCAACGGCGGCACGGCGATTCTGTCCGAGACGCCCGAGATCTACGGCGCGGAGCATCTGCTGATCGCGCGGGCGGCCTCGCGCGACGTCGCCGAGCGTCTGCTCGGCCGGTTGCAATGGTGGGAGCGCTACGTCGCCGATCACGGCGGCGAAATGAACAACAACCCGTCCCCCGGCAACCTTGCCGGCGGCATCACGACGATTCTCGAGAAGTCGCTCGGCGCGGTGTCGAAGGGCGGGCGCTCGCCGCTTCGCGCGGTCTACGACTATGCGGAGCCGGTGCGGCAAGCCGGGCTCGTGTTCATGGATACGCCCGGCTACGACCCGGTGTCGGCGACCGGGCAGATCGCCGGCGGCGCGAATCTCGTGTGCTTCACGACGGGCCGCGGTTCGGTGTTCGGCTCGAAGCCGGTGCCGACGATCAAGATCGCGACGACGACCGGCCTGTTCGAGCGGATGCAATCGGACATGGATTTCGACAGCGGCGGGATCGTCGCCGGTTCGCTCACGGTCGACGAAGCGGGCGCGCGGCTGTTTCGGCTGATGCTCGACGTCGCCTCCGGACGACGATCGCGCAGCGAGGACAACGGTATCGGCGAACGCGAGTTCGTACCGTGGCTGCGCGGCGCGATCATGTGACGCGCCGCGCACGCTCCTCGCGCGATCAGGCCGCGAAGGAGCACCCGTGACGGAAACCGGCACGAGCCGGCAGGCGATCGTTGTCGGCTACGCCGCCGACAGCGTGATCGACACGCCCGTCGCGGTGTAGGCCGGCGTGGCCTTGAACCCGTCGACCGTCACCGTCGAGAACTTCGCGGCAGCCGCCGCGCCGTCGATTAGCGCGATGGTGTCGCCGGCCTTCGGCGCGTAGCCGTTCACGAATTTCACGTGCAGCGTGCCGCCCGCGACGGTGAGCGGGCCGCCCACGCGCAGCCGTCCGCCGCCGTTGCCGTCGATGTCGAGTTCGAGCGTCGTGTTGTCGAGCTGCGTGTAGCGGGTGGCGATCGTCACCGGCGCGGCGGCCGCGATTCGCACGCTGCCGCCCGGTCCGACGTACACGTCCCCTTTGCCGAACGCCGTCGTCGACGCGGCTGCCAGCGTGCCGCCGCTCACCTGCGTGCCGCCCGTGTAGCCGTTGTTGCCCGCCAGCGTCAGCGTGCCGCTGCCCTGCAGCGTCAGCTTGCCGGCGCCAGCGACGTCGTTGCGCCACAGGTCGGCGGCATTGAGCCCGCCCTGCGATGCATCCATCGACACGATCACGTTGCCGTTGAACGCGCCGTAGCCGTCGGCCGCCGCGAACAGGTTCAGGCGACCCCAGCCTTCCGCGTCGTCCATGACCGGATAGCCGGACGGCAGTTCGGTTGTTTTCAGCACGACGCGCCGCTGGTCGGCGCTCAGGTACGGAAAGCGCGTCTGCAGCAGAATCTCCGAGCCCTTCGGCACGACCGGCGGTGCGTTCGTCGATTCGATCGCGCCAAAGCCGAACGTCATGCGGCGCAGGAACGCGCTCTTGTTCGTCGTGTAGTCCGCGAACCGGTCGGTGGCCGTCGTGCCGGCGTGCGCGAATGCGGAGAAGGTCGTGGCGCTGGTGCCCGTCAGTTGTTGCAACGTCTGATGGGCTTGCGTGTAGGCGGCCTGCGCGTCGCCGGCGTACGCGGTCAGGTTCGCCGCGCTGACGGCCAGCGCGAGCATGCGCCCGCCGATCACGTCGAGCGGCGAATGCATGCCGGCCAGGATCCGGTTCTCGCCGAGCTCGAGGCCGCGGCTGACCATTTCCTGGAAGCGTTCCGGCACGAGCCACGCCATCGTCGTCGCATCGCGCATCGCTTCGGCCGTGTGGCCGCTGATGAAGCCGCCGTCGGTCGCGGGCGTCGCGCTTTCGGCCGGCACCAGCGTCGGCGCGACGATCACGCTCGTGCTCCAGCGGTACGGACGCGCGTATTTGAAGAAGCGCTTCGAAGGTTCGGTCGACGCGTTGTTGCCCATTTCGTTGAGCAGGTCGACGACCTTCCCGAAACTGGCGTTGCCGCTGCTGCCGACGCCGACGTTGTTGCCGGAGTCGTTGTACAGCACGGTCGTGGCATCGGCGGGCACGCTGGTGATGCTGGTCGTCTGCTGGGCCGCGGTGCGCCACGCGGCGGTGAGCGGACCCATGCCGTCGGTCACGCTGTATCCCTTGCCGCGCCGGTCGTCGTAGTACGCGGCATCGGCCTGCTGCGGCGTACGGGCGGTCGTCGCGTCGATCACGTACTGCACGTTGGCCGACAGCACCGCATCGTTCAGGATCGTGCCGCACGGCACGCCGCTGTTCGGCAGTCCGGAGCAGGTCGACGGCGAGATGGCCGGGAACGCGCCGTTCGCCGGCGCGCTCACGCCCGCGTCGACCAGCATCGTCGACGGTTGCCAGAGATCGAGGAAACGGCTCAACACGCGCACCGCGGCGTTGGTCGACAGCGTCGCATAGCGCGCATCGCCGCGCTGGTTGGTCGCGACGTTGTCGACGAAAGCGGGCGCGCTCGGGATCGGCGCGCTGTCGACGAAGCCGGGGTCGGCGGGGGGCGCCGGAACGGCCGCGGCGATCGTGGCGGTCGACGCGACGTCGTCGCCGCCGCCGCAGGCGGCCAATACGATCGCACTCGACAATGCCGCGACGTGCAGCGGGAAACGGCTTCGTGACGCAAACATGCAAGACTCCATCCTGATGGTCGAAGAGGGAGGATTGTGGTGAGCGATCGTTACGCGGTCGTTACGGAATTGTTGCGCGTCGTACGCGGCGGGTGTGAATTCCCACTATCTGGTTAATTTCGGGTGCTGAACATGGCGGACGCCGATTCGATGCGCGTGTCGCGGATATGCGGCTGCGCGTCGAGTCGCTACGCCTTCGCCGTGCCGGTGTCCAGCCGGAACAGCGATACGGCCTCGGCAAGCCGGTTCCCCTGTTCCTCGAGCGACTTCGATGCGGCGGCGGCCTGCTCGACGAGTGCGGCATTCTGCTGGGTGACTTCGTCCATTTGCGTAATCGCCAGATTGACCTGCTCGATGCCGCGGCTCTGCTCGTTCGACGCGGCGGCGATTTCGCCCATGATGTCGGTCACGCGCGAGATCGCGTGCGTGACTTGGCTCATCGTATCGCCCGCGTTGTTCGCGATATGCGAGCCGTCCTGGATTTTCCGGACCGATTGCGAGATCAGCTCGCGGATTTCCTTCGCGGCGCTCGACGAGCGCTGCGCAAGACTTCTGACTTCGCTGGCCACCACCGCGAAGCCGCGGCCCTGCTCGCCGGCGCGGGCGGCCTCCACGGCCGCGTTGAGCGCGAGGATGTTGGTCTGGAACGCGATCCCTTCGATGATTCCGGTGATCTCGGCGATCTTGGCAGAGCTCGCGCTGATGTCCGTCATCGTGTCGACCATCAGGCCGACCGCCGTGCTGCCACGCTGGGCGACTTCCGATGCGTTGTCGGCCAGGCCGCTTGCCTGCTGCGCGTTGTCGGCGTTCAGACGCACGGTGGATGTCAGTTGCTCGATGCTCGAGGCGGTTTCCTGCAGCGATGCGGCTTGCTGTTCCGTGCGGGAGGAGAGGTCCTGGTTGCCGGACGCGATTTCGCCGGCGCCCGTCGCGACGTTGCCGGATGCGGTACGGACTTCCGAGATCAGGCGGATCAGGTTCGCCTGCATGTCGCGCATGGAAGCCAGTACGCTGCCGGCCGGCGCGGCGCCGGTCGTGGATTCGGCGCCGAGATCGCCGGCGGCGATATGGCGGGCGATCTCGCTGAGCGCGGCAGGCTCCGTGCCCAGCGAGCGCAGCAGGCCGCGGATGATGAAGAGGCCCGAGATCGCGGCGGCCGCCGCCGCGGCGATGCAGATCACGATCAGCATCAGTCGCCGCGAGGTATATCGGTCTTCCGATTCCTTCACCAGTTGGGCGGCCCGCGAGCGCGAGTACGTCGCATATGCCTCGGTGGCCGCGACGAGCTGGGCCAGCAGCGGTCGGCACTGTTCGTTGATCATCGTGATCGCCTGATCGCGCCGGTTGTTCGCCGCCGCTTCGACGATCGCGCGCGCCACGGGGCCGTACTGCGCCTCGACCGCCGCGATTTGCCGAACCAGTTCACGAGACTTGTCGGACGCGCCGCTCCCCTCGCGGACCGCATTCGTCAGCTCGCCCAGCAGCGTGCCGACTTCGCGGTCGGCCTGCAGTGCCGCTTCCTTCTCGAGGTCCGCATCGCGCGGTCCCGCCGCCAGGACCTGGTTGCGGGCGGCGATCGCACGCCGGTCGACCGCGACGCGAACCTTGTCCACGAGGGTCGCGCGGGCGTTGGTGCCGTTGACATAGTTATCGAATGCCGCGTTCGCGTTGGCGAGCGATACGATGCCGACGAGAGAGACGACCACAACCATGCACGTAAGAAGTCCGAAAGCCATGATCAGCTTCGTGCGAACCGTTAGCCGTCGATCGTTCATGGGGAAAGTCCAGTATCAAATAGCTTTCCTTATTATCGGTACGGTGAGTGAACAATTTAGGACGGTTGCCGAGCGCAATCGTTTGCGCGTGACCTGCCATCGAAAAAAAATTTCGACAGCGATCCGAGCTCGTCACGTCGAGGGGGCGAAGGGCTCCGTTTGCGCCCGACAGACCCGCTTCTGCCTTCGCGCTTCGCGCGGCGTGGTGCGTCGCGGTTGATACGCGACAAGAGGCGCCGGAGCAGGCGAACGGCACGTGAAGCGGGTTCGATCGCACGCGACGTTGCGCGGGTGCTTCACGGACCGATCGTCGACGAGGCTACCGCCACCGAGCAATGCGCGGCGGTTCGCACGCCCCGTCTGCCGCCTTCACGCAGCAAGCAGCCCGCGCGCGGCCAGATTCGCATACAGCGCGCGCACGCCGAAGGTCCACGGCGCGATCTCCGTGCAAAGCCGCACGGTGTTGACGAGTGCGCCGAGCGCGGGCGTGGAGATGGTGACGCGGTCGCCGAGGTGATGCGTGAATCCGCCGCCGGGCGCGTCGCGATCCTGGATCGGCGAGAACATCGTGCCGAGGAACAGCATGAAGCCGTCCGGATACTGGTGATGCGCGCCGCAGGTCTGCGCGACGAGGTCGGCCGGGTCGCGGCTGATCTCGCGCATGTGGCTGATGCCGTCGAGGACGAAGCCGTCGTCCGCGCCTTCGACGCGCAGCGACACGCTGGCCTGCCGTACGCCGTCCAGCGTGAAGCCGTCGTCGAACAGCCGCACGAACGGGCCGATCGCGCACGAACCGTTGTTGTCCTTGCATTTGCCGAGCAGCAGCGCCGAACGGCCTTCGATGTCGCGCAGGTTCACGTCGTTGCCGAGCGTCGCGCCCACCGGCCTGCCGTCGCTGGCGACCGCCAGCACGATCTCCGGCTCCGGGTTGTTCCACACCGACACGGGCAGCAGCCCCACGTCCGCGCCGAAGCCGACCGCGGACATCGGCTGCGACTTGGAGAACACCTCGGCATCCGGGCCGATGCCCACTTCCATGTATTGCGACCATGCACCGCGGCGCTCGAGTTCCGCCTTCAGGCGCAGTGCGGCTTCCGAGCCCGGCACGATCTTCGACAGATCGGTGCCGATGGTCGCGGCGATGGTGTCGCGTACCTCCCTCGCTTTGGCCGGATCGCCGCCGGCCTGTTCCTCGATCACGCGCTCGATCAGGCTGACCGCGAAGGTGACGCCGCACGCCTTGATGGCCTGCACGTCGCACGGCGCGAGCAGGCGCGTGGCGCCGGGCGTGCCGTCCAGCGTCGCCTGCAACAACGGCTCGACGCGGCCGAGCGATTCGCCGGGAGCCGTGCGCGCGAGCGCGACTGCATCGGGGCGGTCGAACAGGTCCGCGGTGGTCGGCACGGTGCGCGTGATGTCGAACACTTCGCCGCCACGCACGGCGACGACGCTCGGCCCCGCGTGGGCGCCGTCGTGCCGCCAGACGCGGCCGATCAGCAGCGCGTGGGCGAGGTCGTGCGGCAGGCAATCGGAAACGGAAGGAGTACGCATGGTCAGCTCGGCAAGAGTCGGGGGCGGGGCAGTCAGTGCGAATGGCGCGGGTTGCCGCGCTGCTCGATGACCTTCAGGTACAGCGTGGCCGGTTCGAGGCAGCCGCCGGTGGACAACTGGCCGACGAACCGGCGATAGAGTTCCTGCCAGGGCGTTTGCGCCTCCGGCACGGTGAAGCTCGCGGTCTCGCGACGGCGCGCGAGTTCGTCCGCGTCGACGAGCACGTCGACGCTGCGGCGATTCAGGTCCACACGCACGCGGTCGTTCGTGCGCAGCAAGGCGAGGCCGCCTCCCACCGCGGCTTCCGGCGACATGTTCAGGATCGACGGGCTGGCCGACGTGCCGCTCTGGCGTCCGTCGCCCATGCACGGCAACGACGTGATGCCGCGCTTCACCAGCTCGGCGGGCGGCGCCATGTTCACGACTTCCGAACTGCCCGGGTAGCCGACCGTGCCGCAACCGCGGATCACGAGGATGCAGCGCTCGTCGATGTTCAGCGCGGGATCGTCGATACGCGCGTGGTAGTCCTCGGGGCCGTCGAACACGATCGCGCGCGCCTCGAACGTATTCTCCGCGCCCGGCTCGGCCAGGTAGGTCCGGCGGAAGGCGTCGCCCACCACCGACATCTTCATGATGGCGCTGTCGAAGAAGTTGCCCGACAGCACCATGAAGCCGGCCCCGTGCTTGAGCGGCGCGTCGGGCGTACGGATCACATCGCGGTCGGCATCCTGCGCGGTGTCGGCGATCTCGCCGATCGCGCGGCCGGATACGGTCAGGCAGTCGCGCCGTAGCAGGCCGGCCGCGTCGAGCTGGCGCAGCACGGCGGGCACGCCGCCGGCGCGATGGAAGCTCTCCCCGAGGTATTCGCCGGCCGGCATGCAGTTCACGAGCAGCGGCACGGCTTCGCCGAAGCGCTGCCAGTCGTCCAGACTCAGCTCGACGCCCATGTGGCGCGCGATGGCGATCAGATGCGGCGGGCAGTTGGTCGAGGCGCCGAGCGCCGACGCGACGACGATCGCATTCTCGAACGCCGCGCGCGTCATGATCGTCGACGGGCGCAGGTCGTCGCGAACGAGTTCGACCGCGCGCTTGCCGGTAGCGTAAGCGATCTGGCCGCGCTCGCGATAGGCGGCGGGGATGCTCGCGCACCCGGGCAGTGACATGCCCAGCGCCTCGGCGAGGCTGTTCATCGACAGCGCCGTGCCCATGGTATTGCAGTGGCCGATCGACGGCGACGAAGCCGTGGTCAGCTGCATGAAGCCTTCGTAGTCGATCTCGCCGGCGGCGAGCAGGTTGCGGGCATGCCAGATCACCGTGCCGGAGCCGACCCGCTTGCCCTCGTGCCAGCCGTCGAGCATCGGGCCGCCCGACAGCACGATCGCGGGCATGTCGACGGTCGCGGCCGCCATCAGGCAGGCCGGCGTGGTCTTGTCGCAGCCGGTCGTCAGCACCACACCGTCCAGCGGAAAACCGTGCAGCACTTCCACCAGCCCGAGGTAGGCGAGATTGCGGTCGAGCGCGGCCGTGGGCCGGCGGCTCTGCTCGGCCAGCGGGTGCACGGGGAACTCCATCGGAATGCCGCCCGCGTCGCGAATGCCCGCCTTGGTGCGCTCGGCCAGCTCGATGTGGTGGCGGTTGCACGGCGCCAGGTCGCTGCCCGTCTGCGCGATGCCGATGACGGGGCGGCCCGACTGCAGCTCCTCGCGCGTCAACCCGTAGTTCATGAAGCGCTCGACATAGAGCGCGGTCATGTCCGCGTGCGCGGGATCGTCGAACCATTCCTGGCTGCGCAAGCGGCGAGGGATTTGTGACATGGCAGGCTGTCTCCGAAGGGCCTTCTTGATTGTGCGTGCCGGATAGTTACCGGTAACATCGATTGGATGTTAGCACGGGTTTTTTGCGTTGCGGAAGGGATTTGTGCGCGCGTGGCGGAGGTGAGGGCAGGGGGCCGGAGCAACGCCGCGCACGTCGCGCGCCGGCACGTGGGCGGCCGTCGACCCGTCAGGCGCTTTCCCGCGCGACGATCGTGTAGTCGATACGGATGCTGTGCGACTCGGTCCGCTCGCCGCCGTCGCGCGCTTGCAGCGCCGCCAGCAACGCTTCGCCCGTGCGTAGCCCGATGCCGTACGCGTCCACCGACACGGTCGTGATGGTCGGGTGGCAGCACGCCGCCACTTCGAAGTTCCCGAAGCCGGCCACGGCCATATCGGCGGGTACGGCAAGCCCGCGCCGGTGACATTCCATGATCGCGCCGAATGCCGACATGTCGCTCACGCACATCACCGCATCGGTATCCGGCCATTGCTCCAGCAGCGCCGCCATCGCGGGCCCGCCGTGGCTCATCGTGATCGGCGATTCGCCCAGCCGCACGACGCGCGGTTCGCCCAGCCCCAGCGCCTTGATCTCTGCCTGGTAACCCTTGAGTCGGTCGAGGCCGCGGCGATCCAGTTCGCTGGCGCCGACCAGAAAGCCGATGCGTCGGTAACCGCGCTCGGCCAGGTGGCGCACCATCGCACGGGCGGCGCGCACGTTCGAGAAGCCGACGGCGGTGTCGATGGGGCGCGTGGGCAGATCCCACATCTCGACCACGGGAATCGCCGAGCGCTCCAGCACCTTGCGCGTCGCATCGGTGTGCTGCGCACCCGTCAGCGCGATGCAGCGCGGCTGGTGTCGCAGCATCGAGCGCACTAGCCGTTCTTCACGTTCCAGGTCGTAGTCGGTGTCGCCGAGCAGCAGCTGGAGGCCATGCGGTTCGAGCGCATCGGTCAGGCCGCGCACGGTGTCCGAGAAGTTGGAACTCGACAATGACGGCACCAGCACCGCGACGAATTCCGACCGCCCGGACGACAGCGCACCGGCGGCCGCGTCGGCCACGTAGCCGAGCTGGTCGATGGCCTCGCAGACCCGTGCGCGCGTCTCGGCGGCCACGCTGTGGCCCGCGAGCACGCGCGACACCGTCATCTTCGATACGCCGGCCAGGCGCGCTACGTCGGACATGCGGGGCGGCCCGGCGGGCCGGACGGCGGTGGGACTGGGCATCGGAATCGCGATCGGGAGAAAGCCGGAAAGGCTACATCATACCGGTGCGGCATATCGTGCAGGCCGGCCGCGATGCGCTCGTCGAAGCGACGCCCGTACTAGGGAAACCACGCGTTCGGCGGGACTTGTACGCGCCTGTCGCTGCATGCTACCTTGGCGTTTGTTACCGGTATCAAAGCACTGCTCGCTCCCGTCGCCTCGTCGGCTTTTTTTTGCCACCGGATGTTATCGGTAACATCGATGCGTCAAGCGCACTCGCCGGTACGAAGAAGACCTAAACGAACAGGAGACAGACCGATGCCATCCATTACGCAGGCCGCTGCCGCACCGGCCGCGGCCGACTCGTCCGAGGACGCCCTTTATCGCAAGGTCATGCGGCGCATCCTGCCCTTGCTGCTGCTGTGCTACGTCGTGGCCTATCTGGATCGCGTCAACGTGGGTTTCGCCAAGCTGCAGATGCTCGACGACCTGAGCCTGAGCGACAGCGTCTATGCGCTCGGCGCCAGCATCTTCTTCTGGGGCTATTTCCTGTTCGAGATGCCGAGCAACCTGTTGCTGCATCGTTACGGCGCACGCTTCTGGATCGCGCGGATCATGATCACGTGGGGCATCGTGTCGTCGTCGATGGCCTTCATCGTGCCGCTCGCGCAGTTCTTCCACGTGCAGACGACCACGATGTTCTACACGCTGCGCTTCCTGCTGGGGCTGTGCGAAGCCGGGTTTTTCCCGGGCGTCATCCTGTACCTGAACTACTGGTTCCCGGCGCGCCGCCAGAGCGTGGCGATGTCGGGTTTCCTGGTGGCGATCCCGCTGAGCCTGACGCTGGGCAGCGTGCTGTCCGGCTGGCTGATGGAGCAGACGCATGGCCTGTCGGGCATGAGCGGCTGGCAATGGATGCTGCTGCTCGAAGGGCTGCCGTCGATCGTGGTGGCGTTCATCGTGCTGGCGTGCCTCGGCGACGGCCCGCGGTCGGCGAAGTGGCTGTCCGCCGACGAAAAGGCGGTGCTGTCGCGCAACCTCGAATCCGAGGCCGCGCACAAGTCGCACAGCGTCGGCGCCGCGCTGCGCAGCCCGCGCGTCTGGTTGCTCACCTTCATCCTGCTCACGTTCAATACCGGCTTCTACGGGCTGGCCTTCTGGCTGCCGTCGATCATCCGCGCGTCGGGCGTGCGGAGCCCGCTGCATATCGGTTTGCTGACGGCCATTCCGTACCTGACGGCCATCTTCGCGATGGTGTGGAACGCATCGCACTCGCGCAGGACCGGCGAACGCCGCCTGCACGCGGCGATTCCCGCGCTGATCGGCGGCGTCTTCCTGATTCTGAGCGCGGCGTTCGCCCACAACGTGGCGCTGTCGATCGTGTTCCTGACCGTCGCCACGTGCGGCATCCTCGCGCTGATGCCGATCTACTGGACCTTCCCCGGACAGATCCTGTCCGGCACGGCCGCGGCGGCCGGCATCGCGCTGATCAACTCGGTGGGCAACCTGTCCGGCTTCACGGGCTCGATGATCACAGGCGTCGCTAAGCAAATGACCGGCGACATCAACAACGGCACCTATGCGCTCGGCGCCTGCCTGCTGATCAGTTGCGTGCTGATCGCATTGATTCCGCGGGACATCCTGCAGCCGCCGGCGGGGCGGTAGGGCGTTCGCGCGATGTCACGTCCAGCCGGGGCCGGGACATCGCGCCGCCCCGGCGCCGGATGCATCACGTCATGTGGATTGATCTCGTGTGAATTCGCTCGACCATCACGGACGGAATGCCGGATGCCTCCAACCGGCGACGCCCTGCGCGCGACTCAGTTTTCTCGTGGGCGACCGTCATGCGTCTTCCAGGGCGAAGCGTACTTTGTCCCCGAGCGTGCGCAACCGCTCGACCGGTTCGTTCGAGTACACGAATCGGACGTACTGCTCGCCGTGTGCGACGCCCCATCCGGTCATGGCCGTCGCACATACGCCACGGCGCAGCAACCGCTCCGACATCTGCGATCCGGTCAGGCCGAAATCGGACACCCGCAGCAGCATCGACCAGCCGCCCGCCGGCATGCCGAACGGAAGACCTGACAGTTCGGCGGCGACCGTATCCCGGCGCCTCTCGAGTTCGCTCACGTAGCCAGGCAGATCGGATGCAGAATGTTCGAGCGCAACCGCCGCGGCCTCCTGGGCAATGCCGACCGGCACCACGACATTGGCGAGCGACACGGCCACAAGATCGGGAATCAGCCATTCCGGCGCGACGATCCAGCCGACGCGCCAGCCAATCATGCGCAGCTCTTTCGACGCGGCGCCGACCGTGACCGTACGCTCGGCCATGCCGGGCAGGCCGGCGGGATGGATGACCGTGCGTCCATCGAAGAGCAGCCGTTCCATCGCGCTGTCGAGGATCAGCAGCAGATCGTTCTGCACACACAGGCTCGCGATCAGTTGCCAGTCGGACGCATCGAAGAACCCGCCCGAAGGCATCGACGGAGACATCAGCAGCATGGCCCGTGTTTGCGGACCGATCGCTGCCCGCAGCGCGGTCTGATCCAGCTTCCACTCGCCGCCCGGCGCGAAGGCGAACGGTACTTGCCTGGGCACGCCGCCCGCAAGGCGGACGCGGTTCAGCAGGCCTGCGTACGTCGGATCGGTGACGATGACTTCGTCGCCGGTCTCGACGGTGGCGAGCAGCGTGTTCAGAATGCCGGAGAGTCCGCCCGCCGACACCACCACCTGGTCGGCCGTGAAGCATTGCCCCGAAAGCCCCGACACGTGGGCGGCAGCGCTCGCGCGTAGCCGATCCTGGCCGACGAATGGCAAATAGGAGTTGGCCGCGTCTCGCTGGATTGCCTCGCGGGTGAAGGCGAGCGCCTCGGAAGTGGGTGGGATGTCGGTATCGAGATTCTCGAGTCGCAAAAGGTCGACGTCGGCATGATCGGCGATCGAACCCATGCGATCGACGCCGATGCCGGCAATGTGCTGCAGGCGTGCAGGACGGTGGTGGCGCATCGAGCCTCCGATTTTGTTACAATTTAATAGATAATATATGCATGGTGGTCGGCATGAACTTTGAAGTCAAGGAGGATCGCTCGCTGGCCGATCGGATCGCCGTCGCGCTGGGGGACCGCATCATCTCGGGCGTCATCGCGCCGGGGGAGTGGCTGCGTCAGGACCACATCGCGGCGGAGTTCGGGGCGAGTCATGTGCCGGTACGCGAGGCGTTCAGACGCCTGGAAGCGCAGGGGCTGGCCGTGGTGGAACCGCGGCGAGGCGTGCGGGCGGCGCCGCTCGAGCCGGCGGACGTGCTTGAAATGGCAAAGATGCGTGCTGCTTTCGAGGGGCTGGCGCTGCGCGAGGCGATTTCCGCTCTCGACGCACGTGCGCTGGAGGAACTCGATGCGATCCTCGATCAGGAGGCGGCGGCGCATGGTATAGCCGTGCTGGGTACGCTGAACCTGAGATTTCATCGCGCACTGACCGCGCGGTGCGGGATGCCGCGGCTCGTCGACGCGATTGGCGACATGCATCGCGCAAGCGCACGGCATTTGTACGCGACGTGGCAGCAACTTGACTGGCACGATCGCTCGAACGACGAGCATCGGAACATCGTCCGGGCGATACGTGATGGGGATGTGGACGCAGCGTGTGCGGCCTTGTCCTCGCATATTCTGGCTGCGGGGGACGCACTGGCTCAGGCGTTGCGCAGGCGGTAGAGGGATGCAGGTCGAGACGGGGGCGTCAAGCGGTCCCAAAGGCCGGTTTTGGGAATGGCTGGCGTCTTCTGCGGGTTGGTTATAGCTGAACGCGTGGGGCGGCATTCGGCTAGTTCCAGTCGTTCGCAGCCGCTTCAGACTGGCACTGGAACGTCAGCTGCACCGCACTAAGCGGCCACCAACGTCGTGCCAGTCCAAGTGCAATGACGATCCTGCGGGCTTATAATCTTCCGACAACAAATCGGGGGCTCTACGTGGCATACACCGTAGACGGAGCATTCGCGGAGTTTTACGACGAGATCAATCTTTCAGGCGACTTCCGCGCGTTAGCGTCGGCGCGCCGGGATCACATTTTCAATCTACTCGGTAATCGATTCCACTTGATCGATGCTTTCGCTGGCGGCTCAATCCCCAAATACACAGCGCTTCATGGCCGTGCTGACATGGACATCTTTGTCGTCCTCCACTATGGGAAGCACTGCGCCGGCCGTCTTCCCTCGCAAGTATTACTTGATATCCGAACCGCGCTATCGGGCAAGGAGCGCGTTAGGCGCAACGGACAAGCGGTGACGCTTCGCTACACTGCTTTTCCTGACGTCGACGTCGTTCCCGTGTATTTCACAAGTCACGATGGTCAGCGATATGAAGATGCGCAGTATCTGAACGTGCCCGACATGAACACGGAGACATGGATCCGCTCGATGCCGAAGCTACATACGGCACGCGTCGAGCAAGCTGCGGCTGCATATGGTAAATATTTTCGGCGCGCCATAAAGATGATGAAGTACTGGAATTGGAAGCACGGAGATATATTGCGAAGCTTCCACATTGAGGCGCTTGCGGTGCTGTTTCTCGGAATAGGCGATTGCAGCAGCCTGCCGCTCGCCCTTCACAGATTTTTTGATGCAGTACATGGCAGTGTTTTGACAGCCGTGCATTACGACGGGGCGCGCATCGACGATTACCTAACGGCGCAAGATCGGATTGGACTCTCCGACAGACTTCGTAGCGCGTGCACCCACGCAAACTCGGCGTGGCTGAATGGTTTTCTCGGCAACCACGAGTTTGCAATAGCCGAATGGCGAGCGATTTTCGGAGATCCCTATCCTTCTTATGGCTAACAATCAGCGTCACGACCCTATTCGCGCTACGTACTATCGCCCCGTCGAAATCGGCGAAGCCTTCGGTGAGTGGCTGTTCTGGATCACAACTGGGCTGTCGGCGACCCTGATTCTCGTTGACCGAGCCACCCACGCGCAGTTGTACGATAGGCTGCAAATGGGTCTGGTCATTGCAGCGGTTCTGGCGTTTATCATCGGCACCGCAGTCAGACTCTATCTTCAACCCCGTGCATTAGCCGCAAGATCCGCTGACTTGATATCTCAGAGCTTTGGAGTAGCGTTGTCGCATGAGACGACTGTCGGATACTACAATAATCAAATGCCGGCTGGCCACAGAAGGTTGGCGGCAATGGCGCTAGAAAACGCGTTCTTTAGCAAGGAAATCTCTAAATCAATGCTCAGGTTTGAACGGTTCCGCGCCGGAGTTGCGCTCCTGATATTTATTTTTTTGATGAGAGAGGACGATCTTGCATTTGGGGCGATTGCTGCTGCTACCGTGTTTGGTGAGCAAGTCATAGTGCGTTATCTACGACTAGAATGGTTTCGCAGTCGCTGCGAATCAATTTATAAACAGCTTCACGACTTGTTTCTCCACAATCCAACAGATCCGACTTTCACCGCCGAGACGATTGGTGGCCTGAACTCATACGAGTCTGGAAAGGCCATGGCGGGAGTAACACTTTCTGACCGAATTTTCAAAAAACGCAATGCCGACCTGTCGACACAGTGGGATGTCATTAAGCAGACACTGAGGCTCTAACTGGAGCAGTTGACACTTGTACATACTCGGGTGTTACCGCATCGTGTGGCCCCTCGTGCGCCGATGCGGCGAGTCGATCGTTGAGTGACGACGAAACCGAGATTTTCGGCACCCCACAGCAAATACATTCTCGCGATATTACCCGAGAACTTGTTCCATGCGGTGCCACCGGAATTGCCAAAAATGCCAGCACTCCCCTAAGTTTGGAGCGAAGATTTACATGAACTCTTATGAAAAACTGATTGGAATAGCCAGTCGTTCCACTTGGTGTATGTCTGCATTATCGGCGGTACGCGAGATGCAGCTGGATTCGTGGTGCATCGGTGGAGGAGCGATTCGCAATCTGGTGTGGGATTCACTCCACGGATATGAGACTCCAACATACCTACCAGATGTCGATGTGGCGTATTTCGACTCGTCCGATCTGTCTTCAACTCGCGACGCGGAGATTCAACAGCGACTCGCCGCAAGGTGTCCTGAGATTCCCTGGGAAGTCACCAACCAAGCGGCTGTTCATCTATGGTTTGAGAGTGTATTCGGCCACCCGGTGCCACCATTGACTTCCTTGGCAGAAGCTATCGCATCGTGGCCGGAGTACGCGACGGCAGTCGGATTATCCCTTCTCCAGGATGGGACAATTGATGTTTGCGCGCCGCACGGCGTCGACGATCTTTTTTCTATGGTTATACGACGCAACCCGACGCGCGTCAGCATCGAGACATACCGTAGACGGATCGAGCAAAAAAATACTGCGACCGCTGGCCCCGCGTTACGGTTGTCAGCTAGCCACGATGAGCAAGCCACGCCACCGCCCGAATGTCGGACATTGTCAAGAAGCCGTTGTACCGTCGGTGTAAAGACGGTTGCCCGTTTGAGTCCGTGAGCAGCCACTGAGCGCGCGTTCGCTCGACAGACCGCTTCGGGTCGGAAGTCGCCGGTCGGCCGCACCGGGTGCCGACCGGCGACTTCCGGCCAAGAGACGACACTCGGCCAAGTGAATCGGCGGACCTGACGACGGAAAGCTTCATCCGGCGAACGGAACGTGCCTTGCTGGGTGTTTGGCATTTGACTCGCCAGCAGGAATATCGATGATTTACGGAACCTTTCCACCTTGGCTGCATACGCTATCGGTCACATCGATCATTTTGGGTGCGGCCTGTGCCGTTGCAATCGTCGTTGACGAAGCTCGACACCCTCAGAAGATGTGGATCATGAACGTCGTCTGGCCCCTGACGGCGTTGTTCGGGACGGTCTTGTGGGTTGCCGCCTACTACGTGTGGGGACGGAATGTCACTGACGCGGGACACGAGGTCGACGAGCAGCCGTTCGTCGCGATGGTGATGAAAGGCACGAGTCACTGCGGCGCGGGCTGTACGCTCGGAGACATCGTTGTCGAGTGGTCGGCTTTTGCCTTCCCCGCCTTGGCAGTCTGGTTCGGGTGGCACACGGTGTTTGATGAAAAAACGTTTGCTGTCTGGATCCCCGATTTCATCGTCGCCTTTCTGTTCGGCATCGTTTTTCAGTACTTCACTATCAAACCGATGCGGGGGCTCTCGGCACGCGCAGGTTTGATTGCGGCCGTCAGAGCGGATATCGCGTCGATTACCGCGTGGCAGGTCGGCATGTACGGCGTTATGGCCATCATCCAGTTCCTGTGGTTCAAGCCGGCTTACGGCGGTATCGCGAAAGTTGCGAGCCCCGAATTCTGGTTCGCCATGCAGCTCGCGATGCTTGCAGGATTCGCCACCAGCTATCCCGTCAACTGGTGGCTGATCAATTCGGGTATGAAGGAAAAAATGTAAGGGTCCTGACCGCAAGCACAGCGAAGGTGGCTTGTCGCGTGACATCTTCATTTCGACCGAAGGCTCACGACACCCTACGCCGCATCCCCCGCACCTGCAGCCAGATGGCGGATATCAGGAAATAAAGCGCACCCACTCCCGCATAGCCTGCGATCTTCACGATCGCCGGCGGCATTGGCGCGTGGCTTTGCAAAATGAAGAACAACCCAGCCAACGCCGATTGCGCACCGCTCAGTATCATCACCCACTGGGCGCCGGCATGCTTCCAGCGCCGGACGGCGGTGCCGAGCTGCAGCGCGCCGGAGAGAATCGCCCAGACGCCGAACACCGCGAGTACCGCGTGCGTGCCCGCATTCAACGCCGGAAATACCGCCAGTGTCGTGACGGCGCTGATCGCGACGTTGATCGCCTGCGTGCGGTTTGCCGCCGTCCCGCCGCTGCGGGACAGGTCGACGAAATTGGCGAGTGCATCCCAGGCCGGATAAACGACCAGCAGGACCGCCGCGCCGGCCGCGCTTTGCCGGCCGACGGAAAACGCCAGTGCGACCCAGATCAGCGAGAATATCGCCCTGGAAAAGTAGTACCGCTTCAGCCATGGTTCGTCGGCAAGGGCACGGAATTCGGGGTAACGATCAACCATTTGCACTCCTTCTTACATCGAATCGTCGTTGCGGCCGGTGCGCAAGGTGTCCGCCATGCGGATGCCGATGTGGCGCCGACCGAATCTCCAGTGCGCCGAGTATCGCAATCGTCCAGGCCTCCCGCTATCGGTCAGATGTCCGATGGCGAAGTCCGCCGGCCGTCTGCGCCGATGCGGGCCAACCTCGCGCCGGCGTGGCCACGGTGAGCCGCCACGCGCATGCTCGTGCATGACACGACGCCGTCGCGTATGATCGTTTTCCCGTCCTCGCGAATGTCTCTGCCCACCCGATGTCCGACGCCGAAGCCCGTCACGCCCCGCTGCGCATATTCGACGCCGTACGCGCGCTGGCCTTCATCGGCGATCTCAGCATGGGGCAGCCGACCGACCATTCGCCGCGCACCGGCTGGCTGGCGTCACGGCTCGCGCACGCGGCACGATTCGATGCATCGGTGTGCGACACGGCGCGCGAGGTGGCGCTGTTGCGCTGGTCGGGCTGCACGGCGAACGCGGCGGGTTTCGCGCAGGTATTCGGCGACGACGTCGCGATCCGCGCCGCGATGCTCGAGAGCCGGTCCGGCATCGCCGAAGCGATCGGCGGCGCGGGCGTCGCGATGATCCCGCTCGCGCAGATTCATTGCGAAGTCTCGGGCGAGGTTGCACGAATACTCGGTCTGCCCCACGCGACGGAAACCGCGCTGCGGCATATTTTCGAAAGCTGGGACGGCAACGGGCTGCCCGCACGGCTCGCGCGGGAAGAGGTGCCGGCCGCCGTGTCGATCGTCGCGCTTGCGGGCGATCTCGACGTGTTCAGCCGCACGTACGGCGTCGAGCGGGCCCTCGAATTGATCGGGCAACGGGCGGGGGCACGCTATCCGGCCGTGCTCGTCGACACGGCTGCGCGCGACGCAACGCGCTGGCTGGCGGCGCTCGAGCACATGACGTCCGCCGAACTGGACGCCGCATTGGCCACGCCGGACATGCAGGGCGCGACGTCCGCTGAATTGATTGCGGACGTCATCGATCTGAAACTGCCGTGGATGACGGGTTTTTCGCGTGCGGTCGCCGCGACGGCGGCCGCCTGTTACGGCCGTCTCTCGTCGGACGAGGCAGCGCGCGAACGCGTGTACCGCGCGGGGCTGATCCATGGCATCGGCAGGGCCGCGGTGCCGAACGACGTGTGGAATCTGCCGGCGCGGCTGCCTGCGAGCGCATGGGAAAAGGTGCGGCTCGTGCCGTACTGGACCGAACGCGCCGGCAGGCAGACCGGCGCGCTCGGCGAAGCCGCGGTGCTTGCTTCGTATGCCTACGAACGGCAGGACGGCTCGGGCTATTTTCGCGGCGTGCGTGACGCGGCGCTGACGCTGGAAGCGCGCGTGCTGGCGGCGTCGCTGGCATGGGTCGCGTTGCGCTCGGCGCGCCCGTGGCGCGCGGCGCTGAGCGATGCGGCCGCCGCCGGCCAGTTGCAGGAAGAAGCGGCGCGCGGCCGGCTATGCGGCGAAGTGGTGGCCGCGCTCGTGACGAATGGGGCGCCCGCGCTCCGGCGCACCGTCACGCGTCCGTCGCCCGCTGGCCCGCGCCTGTCCGCGCGGGAAATCGACGTCCTGCGGGCGATTTCCCGCGGCGCGAGCAACAAGCAGGTCGCGCAGGCGCTCGCGATGAGTCCGAGCACGGTGCGAACCCATGTCGAAAAGGCGTTTCGCAAGCTCGAATGTTCGACACGCGCCGCGGCGACCCTCAAGGCGTCGGCGCTGGGGCTGCTCTGACGCGATCCGAGACGCGGATTCGCGTTCGCGCGGCTGGTGCACCGGCTGCGCCGGGCGCCGATGATCGTGGCACGCGCGGCACGCGACGATCAACCTGGGTGCCGCCATCCCGTCGCCTGCCGCCGGACCATTCACGCACCCGACGGCCCGACGCGAACCAGCGGGGCACGCTCGGCCCACGGTGCGGCGCGTTCGAGCTGGGCGGCGAGCGAGAACAACAGCGACTCCGCGCCGAAGGCCCCCGCGAAATGGCTGCCGATCGGCAAGCCTTGCTCGTCCCAGTAAAGCGGCACCGACATCGCCGGCTGGCCGGTCGCGTTGAACCACGCGGTGAACGGCGAAAACCGGTGCGACCGATCGATGACGTCGCTCAACGATTGCGCGGCGTCCACCGTCGCGAGTGCGGCCGGCGGCAGCGGCGGCATCGCGAGCGTCGGCGTCAGCAACACGTCGTAGCGTTCCATCAGCCGGCCGAACGTCCTGCCCAACGCATGGATCCAGTCGACCGCGCCCGCGTATTCGGCGCCGCTCACGTTGCCTTTTTCGCGCAGGATGATGCGGGTGCGCGCCTCGATTTCGTCGTCGCGCACCGGCGCGCGTCGCTGGGTGCCGATCGTGTCGAGCAGCGCGCGCGTTTGCGCGCCGATGATCGTGAACACGTGGCCATAGAAAGCGGCCGAATCGACGGGACTGCCGAGCGGCTCGACGTCGTGTCCGAGCGAGCGCAGCAACGCGACGGTATGTTCCAGTGCAGCCCGGCATGCCGGATGAAGCGGCCAGGGCGGCGCTTGCTCGATCACGGCGATTCTCAGCGGCCGGGGATCGTGCTGCGTGGCCGCGAGAAACGTGTCGGCCTGATGCGGCGCCGCATACGGCGCACCGGTATCGGCGCCGGCGGTCAGGTCGAGCAGGGCGGCGCTGTCGCGAACCGAGCGCGTGATCGCGTGGTTGATGCCCATGCCGGCCCATCCCTCGCCGATCATCGGGCCATTCGGCGTTCGGCCGCGCGTCGGCTTCAATCCGAACACGCCGCAGCAGGACGCGGGTACCCGCAGCGAGCCGCCGCCGTCGTTGCCGTGCGCGAACGGGAGCACGCGAGCGGCGACGAGCGCCGCCGCCGCGCCGCTCGATCCGCCGGCGCTCACCTGCGGATTCCAGGGGTTGCGCGTGATGCCGAAGCGTGCCGACGACGTGCAATACGACGTGCCCAGCTCCGGCGACAGCGACGTGCCCGCGATCGGTATGCCCGCGCGCCGCAGGCGGGCCACGAGTTCGCCGTCGAAGTCGGGCCGGTAGTCGCCGAACAGGAACGATCCGTTCGACATCCGCGCACCGCGCACCGGCATGAACAGGTCCTTGATCAGCGTCGGGACGCCGGCGAGCACGCTTTCGTGCCCGGTGACGGACGACGCGGCCTGTCTTGCCGTGTCGTCGAGGCGTTCCGCCACGGCATTCAGCGTGGGGTCGAGCGCGTCGAGACTGGCGAGCACGGCGTCCAGCAATTCGGTCGGTTTCACTTCTTTGGCTCGAACGAGCGCCGCGAGCGCGATGCCGTCGTGCGTGGCGATGAGCGTCTGAAAGTCTTTCATGGGTTTATCGTTCAGGAACAGGAAAACATGAATGGGTCATTCGTCGTCGCGGCGGCGACACGCCGGTAACGACCACGACAACGCCGCGACGGCCGTGCCTGCCGCAATCGCGAACACCGCCGCGCGTAGCCCGCCGAATGCGTGCGCGCAGCCCAGCACGACGAGCGGGCTGACGAACTGACCCAGATAGAGCGCGGCCGTGAAACCGCCCAGGCCGCGGCCGCGCATCGCGAGCGACAGCGTGCGCATCAGCGGCAGGATGGCGTTGGGCACCAGCATGCCGCCGCCGAAGCCGTGAATCACGACCGCCACGACGATGGCCGGCACCGTATGCGCGCGGGCCAGCAGCGTCAGGCCCGCCGCGAGCAGCGCAAGGAGCACGACGTTGACGAAGCGGCGGCCGATCGCGTCGCGCAACCATGGCCACGCGATCGAACCGGCCAGCGTCGACAGCAGGCCGACGCCCGCTACCGCGCCGATCATCGTCGACGATCGCTGGCCGATGTCGACCATCAACTGAGGCATCTGCACCGGCACCACGAACGAGCTGATCATGCCGATGCAGATCAGCACGTAGCCGACCGCGAGCGTCCGCCCGAGCGTTCCATGGGCCGGCGGCGTGCCGTGGTCGGCCGGCTGCGCGGGCTGACCCTCGCGCAGCGGTTCCCACAGCACGGTCGCAATCGCCGGCAGCAGCAGGATCGGCAACAGATAGAGATAGAACGGATAGCGCCACGCGTGCTCGCCGGCCGCGCCGCCGAGCACGAAAAACACCGTGCCGACGATACCGATCGTGACGACCTGCCGGTTCACGTAGCGCACCCGTTGCTCGCCATGCCAGTAATCGCCGATCAGCGTCGTGCAGCACGTCATCACGCACGCTTCGGCCGCGCCGAGCGCGAACCGGCAGACGAGGATCGCGGTGAGGCTGTCGAGCCACGCCGGCGCGGCGCCGACCAGCCCGTACACGAGCGTCGCGAGCAACAGCAGCATCTTGCGTCCGACGCGATCGGCCAGCCAGCCGGCGAGCGGCGCGCACAGCGCGATCGCGAGGGCGGGGCCCGTCGCGACGAGCGGAACGAGCGCGGCCAGCCGCGGGTCGGCCGGCACGAATTCGGCCGCGAGTTTTGGCAGGACCGGCGCGATCATGACCGCGCCCATCACCGTGAGACTGCTGCCGAGCAGCAGCACGGCACCCTGGCTTGCGCCGGCCTGTCGGGCGGCACGCGTACAGGGCGGCGCGGATTGCGTTGAAGAAAGCGGATTCATCGACAGCTCCCGAATCGGAACATCAGAACGACAGCGCGGCACGTAGCGCGATCTGGTAACCCTGCGCGCGGTTTTGCGCGCCGAATTCCTTGTAGGCATGCAGCCAGACGGCGGGCTTGCCGGGCTCGACGTAGCTGATCGCCGGGCCGAGCGCGTTCACGCGCGCGCGGTTGCCGTCGATGGTCGGGCCGTGGTCGTTGCTCAACTGCCGCTCGAGGTAGCCGCCCAGGCCCACCGTGAACGCGCCGACGTGCTGGCCGAGCGCGAATTCCTGGCGGAATCCGGTGCCGCTGCGATAGTTCGTTGCATGGTTCGTCGTGTTCTGATCGATCTCGATGCTGGTCGAGATTTCGAAGCCGCCGTCGGTGATGTAGGTCGCGCCGACGATCGGCGAGAAGGTCCAGTGATTGACGCCGGGATTGAAGAGACGGGTGGCGCGATACGCGCCCGTCGGCGCTTGCACCTGCAGGGCGACGTTGACGTACAGATTCGGCGATGTCCACGCGAGGATCAGCGGCTGGAAGTCCGCATCGCCGATGTTGGTCGGATCGGCGGACATCGCGAGCGTGCCCGCGGGCGTCGGCACGTTCACGTGTCCGTTCAGGTTCAGGAACGGCACGACCGCGCCGAAGCCGACGTTCGCGCCGAACAGTTTCGCGTTCGTCATCCGGATATACGCGACGCTCCACGACGCGACCGTCAGCGAGAAGTCGGCGTTGCCGCCGTTGCGGATCGTGCGGGTCGAGTAGTACGCGAAGCGCGTGGCGAGCGTGCCGTTCGGCGTGGGCGGCGGCATGATGCCCGCGCCGAAATCGAATACGCCGAACGGCGTGATCGGGCCGTCGCTTTCGAGCGCCCGGGCGTTCTGGCATGCGAGCGTGGCCGCCAATGCGCCGATCGCGACGGCGGTGGTGCGTGTGCGGCAGCGCCGCACGCCGTGCGGACGTCTGAGGATTTCCATCGTGCCGTTCCCCGTACAGTTGAAATGTGTACGGAGTCTAGGAACGTCAAAATCCGGGGCGTTATCCGCTTTTGGTAATTATCGTGACGGGCGTTTGAGCGTGTCGGACGGCAGTTCCCCGAACAGTTCCCGGTAGTGCGACGCGAACCGGCTCAGGTGCCAGAAACCCCAGCGGCACGCGACGTCGCTGACCGATGCGCTTGCGGGAGAATGCTCGCGCAGCTCGCGGCGCACCGCGTTCAGCCGCAGCACGCGCAGGTACCACGCGGGGTGCGTGCCGAGGATTTCCTCGAAGCAATACTGCAGTTTGCGCCGGCTCGCACCGACTTCGCGACACACGTCGAGCACCGTCAGCGCCACACCGGGCCGCGACGCGACGAGTTCGCGCACGCGATCGACGACGCGGCGACGCGCGGACGGATCGAGCCGGACGGGGCGGCCGGCCGCCTCCATCGCGTGCACGAGTTCGACCAGAATGGCGTCGTGCAGCGTCTTGCGCGTTTGCGGCCGCGCGAGCGGGCGCTCCGGCGTATCGGCCGCCCCGAAGCCGGCCATCAGCAACGCTGTCAGCGCGTCGTGGCGCGCGGCGGGCACCCGCAGGATGCTGGTTTCGCTCGACGATACGCCGTCGCCATCATTGTCCCGATCGCCGAGCCACGCCAACCGGTGCAGCGTGTCGCTGGGCACCGTCAACAGCACGACGTCCTGATGGTCGGGCGTGCGCAACTCCGGCAGCGACGTGCCGCCGGAGACGAGCAACGCCTTGTCGCGCAGCGGCGCGCCGCCGCAGAAGCCGGCGCCGGCGGTTTCCAGCGGGATGCTGAACGACGTCTTGCCGGCGCACTGGTCGCCGCGCTTGAGCAGCGCGCGGTTCACGCGTTCGCGCAGCAATTGCATGCCGTCGAAGCGGATTTCGTGCAGCGTTCCATGGAACGGCCCCGGCGACAGCTGATCGAGCCGGATCGACCAGCCGTGCGTGCATTCCGCGTGGGTATCGACGTCCTCGCTGGAGAAGCGCCGGATCAACGGCAGCGCGTCGGGCGCGGTGTCGGCGAGGCCTGCGGCGAGCGGCTGCGGAGCGGAATGCATGGCGAGCGGGGCGATGGAGGAGGCGTCCGCCGACAATGCGCACACAAATTCCGGTTGGCAATGCGTTTTTACCCGGGGCCGGGGCCGTGGCTGCGGTCGCGCCGCGGATGGCGCGGCGGGCACGCGCGATTCGGCATGACGTCAGCACCGACCGCTTCGTCGCGCCCGAATCCGTAAGGCATGCCGGCGGGAGCGGCACGCCCGACGGGAAATCGAACGCGCGGCGACACCGGTTCAGTCGAGCCCGCCTTGGCACAGATACTTGATCGACAGATAATCGTCGAGGCCGTAGCGCGAGCCCTCGCGACCATAGCCCGATTCCTTCACGCCGCCGAACGGCGCGGCCTCGCTCGCGAGCGCGCCTTCGTTGATCCCGACGATCCCCGTTTCGAGCCGCGCCGACACGCGCGCGATGCGCCGCACGTCCTGCGTGTAGAAATAGGCGGCGAGTCCGAACGGCGTGTCGTTCGCGGCGTCGACGGCGTCGTCCTCGGACTCGAAGCGAAACAGCGCGGCGACCGGGCCGAAGGTTTCCTCGCAGGTGAGCCGCATGTCGGCGGTGGCGTCGGCGAGCACCGTCGGCGCGTAATAGTTCGGCCCGAGTTCGGTCAGGCGCTGGCCGCCCGTCAGCACGCGTGCGCCGCGTTCGACGGCATCGCCGACGTGGCGCGCGATCTTGTCGACCGCACGCGCGTTGATCATCGGGCCGATCTGCGCGGCCGGGTCGGTCGCCGGCGCGACCTTCAGCGCGGCGACGCGCGCCGCGAGCTTCGCGGCGAATGCGTCGTAGACGCCGGCCTGCACGTACACGCGATTCGGCGACACGCACGTTTGCCCGCCGTTGCGGAACTTGGCGGCCATCAGCCCGTCGACCGCGGCATCGAGCTCGGCGTCGTCGAACACGATGAACGGCGCATTGCCGCCGAGCTCCAGCGACAGCTTCTTCAACGTCGCCGCGGATTCGCGCGCGAGCAGCTTGCCGACGGGCGTCGAGCCGGTGAACGTGATCTTGCGCACGCGGCCGTCGGCGAGCCAGTCGGCGGCGGCGTCGATGCCGCGTTCGCGCGACGCGGCGATCAGGTTCAGCACGCCGGGCGGCACGCCGGCTTCCTGCGCGAGAAACGCGAGCGCGAGCGCGGTCAGCGGCGTGTCCTCCGCCGGCTTCGCGACGACCGTGCAGCCGGCCGCGAGCGCGGGAGCGATCTTGCGCGCGATCATCGCGAGCGGAAAATTCCACGGCGTGATCGCGGCGACGACGCCGATCGGTTCCTTCACCGCACTCAGCCGCTTGCCGCGCTGCTGCTGCGGGATCAGGTCGCCGTACGTGCGCGTCGCTTCCTCCGCGAACCACAGCACGTACGACGCACCGTACGCGACTTCGCCGCGCGCTTCGGCAAGCGGCTTGCCCTGTTCGCGCGACATCAGCTTCGCCAGATCGTCGGTGTGGGCGATGATCGCCGCATGCCATGCACGCAGGATCGCGGCCCGTTCGCGCGCGGGCGTCGCGCGCCATGCGGGCAGCGCGCGTGCCGCGGTGTCGGTTGCCGCGCGTGCGTCGGCGGCGCCGCTGTCGGGTGCGTGGGCAACGGTCTCGAGCGTGGCCGGATCGGTGACGGCGAAGCGGCGGCCGTCGAGCGCATCGCGCCAGGCGCCGTCGATCAGATTGGCGGTGCGAACGAGTTCGGTTCGGGACAGCGTAAGCGGCATGACAGGTCCTTGAATGAAGCGGTTCGGCGACGACGGCGGCGCGGCGCGGGCGCGACTCCGCCCACGCGGACAGCCGGCTGCCGCGTGACGGAGCGACGCACGCCGAGTATCAGTGGCGTTCGCCGAACAGCGATTCGAGCGGGTAGTGCCGTTTGACGAACGGCGACTTGATGATCACGTAACTGAAATACTTCTCGATGCCGATGTTCTGCTCGAGCAGCCCTTCGACGATCGTCTGGTAATGGCTCACGCTGCGCGTGATGAACTTCAGCAGGTAGTCGTAGCCGCCGCTCGCGAGGTGGCATTCGACGATCTCGTCGACGTTGCGGATCGCCGCGACGAAACGCTCGAAATCCTCGCGCCGGTGGTCGGCCAGCGTGACCTCCGTAAACACGACCTGCACGTCGCCGAGTTTCTCGAGCTGGATGTGCGCGCCGTAGCCGCCGATGTAGCCGGCCTTCTCGAGCCGCTTCACGCGGATCAGGCATGGACTGGGCGACAGCCCGACCGCATCGGCCAGCTCGACGTTGGTCATGCGGCCGCGCTTTTGCAACTGGGAGAGGATGCGCAGGTCGATGCGATCCAGCTTGCTGTCCGTCATGTTCACGTGAAAGGGCAAAAATGGAATGTCCGGTTACTTTAGAGTCGAACGATGGCGGCCACAAGCCCGGCTTTCCCTTGGCCTGTCAGGCCGGCTGCGCGTGCGCGGCGTCGAGCGCACGCTGCACGCCCGGGTCGGCCAGCACGTCGTCGAGCGTCTTGCGCAAGCGTTCGAACAGCAGGTCGAACTCGCCCGCGGTGAAACTCAGGGCCGGCGCGAAGCCGAGCACGCCGTCGCCGAACGCGCGAAACACCACGCCGTTCGCGTACGCGGCGGCCGCGATCCTGTCCGGCACGTTCAGCGCCGCGTCGAAGCGCGTCTTGCGGGTCTTGTCGGTCACCAGTTCGAGTGCGCCGAGCAGGCCGACCGAACGTGCGTCGCCGACGAGCGGATGCGCGCGCAGTGCGTCGAGCCCCGCGGCGAAGCGCGGCGCCATCGCCTGGCCGTTCGCGAGCAACCCGCCTTCGTGATAGAGCTTCAGCACCTCGAGGCCGATCGCCGCGCTGACCGGGTGCGCGGAATACGTATAGCCGTGGCCGACCACGGGCGCATCGGCGTGCTGGCCCGCGATCCCTTCGTAGATCTCGTCGGACATCAGCACCGCGCCCATCGGCGCATAGCCGGCGGTCAGGCCTTTCGCGACGGTCATCAGGTCCGGATCGACCTGCTCGGCCTCGCATGCGAACAGCGGGCCCGTGCGGCCGAAGCCGGTGATCACCTCGTCGGCGACGAACAGGATGCCGAGGCGCCGGCACGCGTCGCGCATCGCCTTCAGCCAGCCGGCCGGCGGCACGATCACGCCGCCGGAACCCTGCACCGGTTCGCAGAAGAAGGCGGCGACGTTGTCCGCGCCGAGTTCGGCGACCTTCGCTTCGAGCGCGGCGACCGACGCGGCGATCAGCGCCTGCGGATCGTCGCCGAGCGGATGGCGGTACGGGTAGGGCGACGGAATATGGTGCTGGTCCGCGCGCGGCAGGTCGAAATGACGGTGGAACGCCGGCAGCGCGGTGAGGCCGGCGCCGATCGACGACGAGCCGTGATAGCCGCGTTCGAGCGCGATCATCTGCTTTTTCGACGGGCGGCCGGTGGCGTTGAAATAGTGCGTGATGAAACGCACCGCCGAGTCGACCGCGTCCGAGCCGCCGAGCGTGAAGTACACGCGGTTCAGCGACGGCGGGGCGAGCGCGGCGAGCCGTTCGGCGAGTTCGATCGCCGGCTGCGAGCCGAAATGGAAATAACCGGTCGCGTAAGGCAGCTTCGCCATCTGGTCGGCGGCGGCTTTCACGATGCTGTCGCGGCCGTAGCCGACGTTCACGCACCACAGGCCCGAGAACGCGTCGAGTAGCGTGTGGCCCGCGGCGTCGCGCAGGAACACGCCGTCCGCGGATTCCAGCACGGTGACGCCGCGCGCCTCGTGCGCACGGTAATTGACGACGGGGTGGATCAGGTGTTGACGATCGGCTTCGATCAGCGCGGCTTGGTTCATGGGAGGGCGGGACTCTCGTCAGGTGTCAGCGGTGAGTTCATGCTACCGGGCGAGACATTCGCATGCGTCTTCAATTTGCGGTCCGAAACGTATGCGCGCGGCGTTTGTGCGGGGCGCTTCGGCATTTTCTGCTGCGTGTCCGGCGGGCCGGGCATACACGTCAGTAGCCGCGTGCGCGATCGACGACGCCGATCATCGGCTGGCCCGCGCGATGGCGAGCGAGGTTCGCGAGCACCGCGTCGACCGCGGTGTCGGGCCGCGTCGCGCTGGCGATGTGCGGCGTGATGCGAATGCGCGGATGCGTCCAGAACGGATGTCCGGCCGGCAGCGGTTCGGGATCCGTCACGTCGAGGATCGCGCTGTCGATGCGGCCGCTCGCGAGCGCGGCGAGCAGCGCCGCCGAATCGAGCTGCGGGCCGCGCCCGACCTGCACGAGCGACGCGCCGGCCGGCAGCGCGTCGAACACGCGCGCGCCGAGCAGGCCGCGCGTGCCGTCGGTCAGTGGCAGCAGGCAGATCAGGATGTCGGTGCGGGCGAGGAACGCGTCGAGCGCCGCGTCGCCTGCATGGCAGTCGACGCCGTCGAGCGTGCGCGGCGTGCGGCTCCAGCCGGCGCACGGGAAACCGAAGCGCCGCAGCGTGTCGAGCACCGCCTGGCCGAGCGTGCCGAGCCCGAGCACGCCGACGCGCCGCGACGCGGCCGCGCGCACGGGCCGCTCGCGCCACGTCCGGTCACGCTGCTGGGCCGCATAGTCGAACAGGTCGCGATGGATCGTCAGCACGGCCTGCGTCACGTATTCGACCATCCCTTCGACGATGCCCGGCTCGATCATCCGCACGACCGGGATGTGCGCGGGCACGCGCGACAGGTCGAACTGGTCGATGCCGGCGCCGACCGAGAACACGACTTCGAGATTCGGCAGCAGCGCGACCGGATCGTCCGGCGGCTGCCACGCGGCGAGATAGCGGACGGCTTCGGCGTCGCCGAGGTCTGGCCAGATCCGGAACGGCAGATCGGGCGCCTGTTGCGCGAAGCGCGCCGCCCACTGCGCGCCGCGCACCGGGTCGGCCTTGTAGAGAAAGCTCATCGTGCGTGCCGCTCAGCCGAGCGCCTGGTTCACGATCGCGAACGCGCGCAGCGTCGGGTCGCGCTCAGGCGCCGTGCCGCGCGCCATCGCGACGACGGTGTCGACGCGCGGCAGCCCGAGCCCCTGCAGCCAGTCGGACAGCCCGCTGTCGCCGGGCACGTCCAGCCGCACGAACATGCCCTCGTGCAGCGCGAGCCAGTGGCTGATCAGCGCTTGCGCGCGCAGCGCATCCGGCGCGATCACGGGGCCGATCACGTGGCCGCGGCCGAACCGGCGGAACAGCGCGAAGCCGAGCAGCTCGCCGTCGCGGTCGAGCGCGATCCCGTTCGCAACGTCAAGCAACGCTTCGATCACCGCACCGCGTTCGTAACCGGCCGCGCGCGACGCGAGCGCGGCGAGGCGCGGCCCGTCGTTGGTGCCGAGCGGGCGCAGGCGCTCGCCGGGCGGCAGCGAGATCAGCGGCGGCTGGAAGGCGGCGCCCTGGTGCTGATCGATGGTGCCGATCGCCTCGAAGCCGAACTTCACGTAGAGCGGTTCGCCGGACGGCGTCGCATGCAGGAAGATCGTGCGCGCCCCGAGGCTGTCGACGACGCGCGCGAGCAGCTCGCGCCCGATGCCGCGGCCCTGACGCTCGGGAGACACGATGACCATGCCGAGCGACGCGTGCGATTCGCCGAAGCGCCAGCCGAACGCGGTACCGACGACGCCGCTTTCGTCTTCGGCGACGAAGCCGCTGCCGAGCCGGAAGACGAAGCGCCAGTCGTCGAGCCGGTGCGGCCACTTGACCGCTTCCGACAGTCGATGGGCGGCGGGCAGGTCGGTTTCGGCGAACGTGCGATAGATGAGCGTGCGGGATGGGTTGAGGTCGGACACGCCGGACTCCGGATGGGTGGGAATGACCCGTTCACTCTGCCAGCGCGGTGGCGGCACGGATAGGACGATTCGCCTGTTTTCCGGCTGCGGCCGGCGCCCGCGGGACCCATGCAAACCCGCACGATCGGCACGAACGAACGCACCGACCGTGCCGGCGCGGCCGGTCGATCCGGCAACGCCTGCTGTGCGAATGCCACTACGATGAATGTACGGCGACGCCGCCTGCCGCCAGGCCGCGCCGGCAGGCGAGCCCGTCGCAGTGGCGCGGTGTTCGTCGGCCGGACCCGCCGCGCCACACCCGATCGCGCCGCAGATCGTGCTGCATGTGCCGCGCAACACGCGGCGATTCTGCGCTTTGAGCCGCGTCGAACGATGTGCGAACGACTTTTTGCCCTGATTCAATTTCAACCAACCCAGCCCGTCCCCGGCCCTGCCGGGGCTTCACACCGACAGGACGTCACCATGATCCAGTTTGAACCGAAGTTCATCACCTTCGACTGCTACGGCACGCTGACCCGTTTCCGGATGGCCGAGATGGCGCGCGAAGTCTATGCGGACCGGCTGTCGCCGGTCGCGATGGAGGAATTCGTGCGTGCGTTCGCCGCCTATCGGCTCGACGAGGTGCTCGGCGCATGGAAGCCGTACCGCGACGTCGTCGTCAACGCGATCCGCCGCACCTGCGCGCGGGTCGGCACGGCGTTCGACGAAGCCGAGGCCGAGCGCTTCTATCTGGCGGTGCCGACGTGGGGCCCGCACCCCGACGTGCCGGCCGGGTTGTCGCGGCTGGCTTCGAAGTACAAGCTCGTGATCCTGTCGAACGCAATGGACGACCAGATCATGAGCAACGTCGACAAGCTCGGCGCACCGTTTCATGCCGTCTTCACCGCGCAGCAGGCGCAATCGTACAAGCCGCGGATGCAGGGCTTCGAATACATGTTCGGCAAGCTCGGCTGCAAGCCGGAGGACGTGCTGCACGTGTCATCGAGCCTGCGCTACGACCTGATGACGGCCGAGGATCTCGGGATCAAGCACAAGGCATTCGTGAACCGCGGCCACGAGCCGGGCACGCCGTTCTACAACTATTACGAAGTGTCGGACATCGGCCATCTCGCGACGCAGCTCGGGCTGTAAGCGGCGCGTTTCTCCGGGGCGACGTCGCGCACGCCGTGCCGCCGCCGGTCGCGATCCCGGGGAAAACCCGCGCAAGCGGCAGGCTGCCGACGTCGCCACGTCGCCACGTCGCCACGTCGCCGCGTCGCGCAAGCCCTGCGCGCATTCGCGCCGCACGGTCGGGATGAACGCGTCGATGCCGGCGAACAATCCTCTGAACTTTCGCGCGTGCGTCGGCATGCGGGCGGCACCCGCCGGCGATTCCTGGCGCATGCAGCGAATCATGCTGCGCAGGCTACCCAAAACGGTCGATTCGTATCGTGAGGGTGCCTCGAATCGCGACAACCGGCATTTTGGCGATGCTTAAATGAATTGCATGTGCACGACGTCGCGCCCGCCACCAGCAAGCGGGCACGGCGAGATTGAACAACCACGCTGGACCCTTGGACCCACTTTCCACAGTCAGGAGCAGTTCGGATGAGCGACGATATCGACAATGGCGGCAAGGGCGGCTTCACGCGCCGCGACATGATGCGGGTCATGGCGGCGAGCGGCATGATGGCCGCCGGGGGCGGCGGGCTGCTGATGCATGCGCAGTCGGCATTCGCCGCGCCCGCGCCGAAGCGCGGCGGCAAGATCCGGGTCGCGAACGAATCCAGCTCGACAGCCGATACGCTGGATCCGGCCAAGGGCTCGACGGGTGCGGACTACATCCGCTTCTTCATGTTCTACAGCGGCCTCACGCAGCTCGACGCGAGCCTGACGCCGCAGATGAACCTCGCCGAGTCGCTGCAGACGGCAGATGCGAAGACGTGGATCATCAAGCTGCGCAAGGGCGTCACGTTCCACGACGGCAAGCCCGTCGGCCCGGCCGACGTGGTGTTTTCGCTGCTGCGTCACAAGAACGCGGCCACCGCGTCGAAGGTCAAGCCACTTGCCGACCAGTTCGCCGACGTGAAGGCGAGTGGCCCCGACGAAGTCACGTTGACGCTCGCCAGCGCGAACGCCGATCTGCCGGTCATCCTCGCGACGCCGCAGCTCGTGATCGTCAAGGATGGCACGACCGACTTCGCGACCGGCATCGGCTGCGGCCCGTACAAGCTCAAGTCGTTCAAGCCGGGCGTGTCGACCGTCGGCGTGCGCAACGACAGCTACTTCAAGCCGGGCATGCCGTATCTCGACGAGATCGAGCTGATCGGCATCAGCGACAGCGCCGCACGCCTGAACGCGCTGCTGTCGGGCGACGTGCACCTGATCAACGCGATCGACCCGCGTTCGACGCAGCGGGTCGCGTCGGCGTCCGGCTATGCGCTGAAGGAAACGAAGTCGGGGCTCTATACCGACCTGATCGCGCGCAGCGACAATCCGATCGTCTCGAATCCCGATTTCGTCGAAGGGATGAAGTACCTGTTCGATCGCGAGCAGATCCGCTCGGCGGTGTTCCGCGGCTACTCGGTGATCGGCAACGACCAGCCGATTCCGCCGGGGCATCGCTACTTCAACGCGTCGCTGCCGCAGCGGCCGCACGATCCGGACAAGGCGAAGTTCCTGTTGCAGAAGGCGGGGGCGCTCGGCGCCTCGCTGCCGCCGATCTATGCGACGTCCGACGCAAACGGGTCGATCGAAATGGCCGTGCTGCTGCAGCAGGCCGGCCAGAAGATCGGGCTGAACCTGCAGGTCAACCGCGCGTCGCCCGACGGCTACTGGTCGAACCACTGGATGAAGCACCCGCTCACCTTCGGCAACATCAACCCGCGCTCGAGCGCCGACGTGCTGTTCACGCAGTTCTTCAAGTCGGATGCGCCGTGGAACGAGTCGGGCTGGAAGAACGCGAAGTTCGACCAGTTGCTGCTCGCCGCGCGTTCGGAAACCGACGACGCGAAGCGCAAGCAGATGTACGGCGACATGCAGGTGATCGTGTCGCAGCAGGGCCGGGTCGGGATTCCGGCGTTCATCAGCTTCCTCGACGGATACGACAAGCGGCTCGCGGGCCTCGGTTCGATCCCGACCGGCGGGATGATGGGCTTCATGTTCGCCGAACACGTGTGGTGGAACGCATGACGTCGTTGCTGGCCGCCGTCGCGCGGCCGGTGCGGATCGCCGCGCCGGCCACGCGCGGTTTTTTGGGGAGTGCCGCTCCATGAACCGGATTCTCATCGGGCTGATCGGCCGGCGCATCGCAGTGACCGCGCTGACGCTGCTGATCGTGTCCGCGATCATCTTCACGATCACGAACCTGCTGCCCGGCGACGCCGCGCAAGCCGCGCTCGGTCAGTCGGCGACGCCGGAAACGGTCGCCGCGCTGCGCCAGCAGTTCGGCCTCGACTTGCCGGCGCACGTGCGTTACGTGCACTGGCTCGCCGGGCTGCTGCACGGCGATTTCGGCCGCTCGCTGTCCGGCGACATGCCGGTGTCGGAAATGATCGGAGGACGCCTGCCGAAGTCGCTCATGCTTGCGGCGATCACGACTGCCGTGTCGGTACCGATCGCGCTGCTGCTCGGGATCCTCGCGGCGGTCAAGCGCGAGTCGGCGATCGACCGCGCGATCAGTCTCGGCACGCTGTCGCTCGTCGCGACGCCGGAATTCCTGATCGCGACGGTCGCCGTGCTCGTGTTCGCGGTGAAGCTGCGCTGGCTGTCCGCGCTGTCGTACGGCGGCCCGATCGACAGCCTGCACGATTTCCTGCGGGCATATGCGATGCCGGTGCTGACGCTGTGCGCGGTCGTGATCGCGCAGATGGCGCGGATGACGCGCGCCGCGGTGATCGAGCAGTTGAGCGCGTCGTATGTCGAGATGGCCGTGCTCAAGGGCGCGAGCCCCGCACGCGTCGTGCTGCGCCATGCGCTGCCGAACGCGATCGGCCCGATCGCCAATGCGATCGCGTTGAGCCTGTCGTATCTGCTCGGCGGCGTGATCGTCGTCGAGACGATCTTCAACTATCCGGGTCTGGCGAGCCTGATGGTCGACGCCGTCAGCAACCGCGATTTCCCGTTGGTCCAGGCGTGCACGCTGATCTTCTGCGTCGCTTACCTGACGCTCGTGCTGTTCGCCGACCTGTGCTCGATCGTGTCGAATCCGCGACTGCGGACCTGAGCGCCCCCGTCCACCTTCCGAGATGCCGCCCATGCACCCGACCGACCCCGTTCATCGCAGCAGCGCGCTGCCGCCGTCAGGCGAACCGCGCTCGCCGTGGGGAGGCGCGACGCCGCCCGCCGCGCCGTCCCCCGACCAGCCGCGCAAGCGCCGCGGGGCACGCCTCGGACTGACCACCGGCGGCCGCGTCGGCCTGTCGATGGTCGGCCTGATGCTGTTCGTTGCGGTGTTCGCGCCGCTGCTCGCGCCGCACGACGTCGGCGCGATCGTCACGCCGGACGTGTTCGCGCCGTTCGGCGCGAAGCTGCCGTTCGGTTCCGACTTTCTCGGCCGCGACATGCTGAGCCGGATCCTGTACGGCACGCGGCTGACCGTGCTGCTCGCGCTGGCCGCGGTGCTGCTCGCCGCGGTGACCGGCACGACGCTCGGGCTGCTCGCGACCGTGTCGGGCCGCGCGGTCGACGAGACGATGAGCCGGCTGCTCGACGCACTCACGTCGATCCCGTCGAAGATGTTCGCGCTGATGTTCGTCGCCGCGTTCGGCTCGTCGCTGCCGCTGCTGGTCCTCACCGCCGCGGTCAGCTACATGCCCGGCTCGTACCGGATCGCGCGCGCGCTGGCGGTCAACATCAGCACGCTCGAATTCGTGCAGGTGGCGAAGGCGCGCGGCGAAAGCGCGCTGTACATCGCGTGCGTCGAGATGCTGCCGAACATGATCCACCCGATGCTGGCGGACACCGGGCTGCGCTTCACGTTCGTCGTGCTGCTGCTGAGCGGCCTGAGCTTTCTCGGGCTCGGCGTGCAGCCGCCGTATGCGGACCTCGGCTCGCTCGTGCGCGAGAACATCGCGAGCCTCGGCGACGGCTCGGCCGTCGCGATCATGCCCGCGGTCGCGATCGCGATCCTGACGGTGGGCGTCAACCTGATGATCGACGGTCTGCCGCATCGCGGCCGCCGCAAGGGCGCGGCCGGCGCCGCCGGAGGACGCTGATGCGACACGAATCGAACCCGCTCGTCGAAGTGCGCGGGCTGCGCGTGGTCGGCGGCCGGCCGGGCGGCGAGGAAACGACGATCGTCCACGGCGTCGACTTCGAGATCGGGCGCGGCGAGGTGCTCGCGCTGATCGGCGAATCGGGCTCCGGCAAGACGACGATCGCGCTGTCGCTGATGGGCCATGCGCGCACCGGATGCCGGATCGCCGGCGGCTCGGTGAAGCTCGACGGCACCGACGTGTGCACGCTGTCCGCGCAAGCGCTGACCGCGCTGCGCGGCCGCAAGGTCGCGTATATCGCGCAGAGCGCGGCCGCCGCCTTCAACCCGTCGCGCACGATTCTCGACCAGGTGATCGAGAGCGCGCTGATCCACAAGACGATGACGAAGCGCGACGCGCAAGCGAAGGCGATCGAGCTGTTTCGCGCGCTCGCGCTGCCGGAGCCGGAGACGATCGGCAAGCGCTATCCGCACCAGGTATCCGGCGGTCAGCTGCAGCGGCTGATGGCCGCGATGGCGCTGATCACCGATCCGGAGCTGGTGATCCTCGACGAGCCGACCACCGCGCTCGACGTGACCACGCAGATCGACGTGCTGCAGGCGTTCAAGAGCGTGATCCGGCGCTACGGGATGAGTGCGGTGTACGTATCGCACGACCTGGCCGTGGTCGCGCAGATGGCCGACCGGATCGTCGTGCTGAGCGACGGCGTGATCCGCGAGGCGGGCGACACCGAACAGATCCTCCATGCGCCGACGCACCCGTACACGCAGAGCCTGATCGCGGCGGTCACGCCGAACGATGCCGAACGCGACGCGCGAGCGGAACAACCGGCCGCGCCGGCGCCGCTGCTCGACGTGCGCGGCGCGATCGCGGGCTACGGCGGCCGCACCGCGAACGGCTGGCCCGCGAAGGTGATCCTGCATGAAGTCGACCTGCGCATCGGGCGCGGGCAGACGGTCGGCGTGATCGGCGAATCGGGCTCCGGCAAGACGACGCTCGCAAAGGTGATCGCGGGCCTCGTGCCGGCGACCGGCGGCGAGATCCTGCTCGACGGCGAGCCGCTCGCGCGCGATATCGGCAAGCGCACCAAGGAGCAGCATCGCCGCGTGCAGATCGTGTTCCAGAACGCCGATACCGCGCTCAACCCGGTGCATACCGTCGAGCGCACGCTCGCGCGACCGCTCGCGTTCTACCACGGGATCAAGGGCGCGCGTGCACGCCAGCGCGTCGCGGAACTGCTCGAACTCGTGCGGCTGCCGCCGGCGGTGGCCGCGCGGCGTACCGGCGAGCTGTCGGGCGGGCAGAAGCAGCGCGTGAACCTCGCGCGCGCGCTCGCGGCCGAGCCCGACCTGATCCTGTGCGACGAGGTCACGTCGGCGCTCGACACGGTCGTCGGCGCCGCGATCATCGAGTTGCTGCGCGACCTGCAGGCGAAGCTCGGCGTGTCGTACGTGTTCATCACGCACGACATCGCGAAGGTGCGCGCGATCAGCGACGACATCGTCGTGCTGTATGCGGGCCGCCGCGTGGAGACGGGCAGCCGCGACGCGCTGTGCGCGCCGCCTTATCACCCGTATTCGCACCTGCTGGTGTCGTCCGCGCCGGAACTGCGCGTGGGCTGGCTCGACGATGCGGCCGAGCGCTGTCACCGTCCGCTGGTGCCGATCGCCGCGGGCGCGGACGATGCCGGGCTGTGTCCGTTCCTGTCGCGCTGCGCGATGCGGGTGGACGGACTGTGCAACCGGACGGCGCCCGTGCTGCGCACGCTCGACAACGGCGCGCAGGTGCTGTGCCATCGCAGCGAGGAAGATCTCGTGCGCTTCCAGGCGGAGCCGGTGCCGGCCGGTGTCACGCCGGTGCAGCTGTAGTGCGCGGGCGCGAACCGTTCCTCGCGCGGTGCGGTGGACGGTGCACCGCATAGTCTGCTGAGACGGTCGCGCAAAACGGCAATTTGTGCGCGTGTCGTGCGCGAATACGCGGCAACCGCGGTTTGTGACGATGATTAAATGATTCCCATTGAACGGTCGCCGATCGTCATTGCCGGCATGCAAATGAAGGATCCAATGAAACTGGAATCGTACTGGCTGGATACCCGCCCCGCGTTTCGCGCCGGCAGCGTTGGCCCCGTCGAAGGGCGCGCCGACGTGGTCGTGATCGGCGGCGGCTTCACCGGCTTGTCGGCGGCGCTCGCGCTCGCGCAGCGCGGCGTATCGGTGGTCGTGCTCGAAGCCGCGCAGGTCGCCGGCGAAGCGTCGGGTCGCAACGGCGGCCAGTGCAATACCGGCGTGGCGCAGGACTACGCGTCGCTCGCCGCCCGTATCGGCGCCGAGCCCGCGAAGCAGTTCTATCGCGCGTACGAAAGCGCGGTGAAGAGCGTCGAGACGATCGTGACCGAACACACGATCGACTGCGACTTCCGGCGCGCGGGCAAGCTGAAGCTCGCCGCGAAACCGCAGCACTTCGCGGGGCTCGCGAAGACCTTCGACGCGTTGCGACGCGACGTCGATCCGGATATCGAACTGATCGAGCCGTCGCGGATCCGCGATGAAATCGCGTCCGACGGTTTTTACGGCGGACTTCTGCAGCGCAACGGCGCGCAGATGCACATGGGCAAGTTCGGCGTCGGGCTCGCGCAAGCGGCCGTGCGTGCCGGCGCGCGCGTCTACGAGCACGCGGCCGTCACGCAGATCGAGCGGCTCGACGGCGAGCGCCACACGGTCACGTGCACGCGCGGCACGCTCGTCGCCGACCGCGTGCTGGTCGCGACCGGCGCCTCGCAGCACGGGCCGTTCGCGTGGTTCCGGCGACGCATCGCGCCGGTCGGCAGCTTCATCGTCGTGACCGAGCCGCTGCCCGACGCGCAGTTGAACCGATTGTTTCCGCATCGCCGCGCGTATGTGACGTCGCGCCAGATCGGCAACTACTTCCGCGTGACGCCCGACAACCGGCTGCTGTTCGGCGGCCGCGCGCGTTTCGCGATGTCGAGCCCGCGCTCCGATGCAAAGAGCGGCGACGTCCTGCGCGCCGGCATGGCCGGCTATTTCCCCGAACTGGCCGGGGTGCGGCTCGACTACTGCTGGGGCGGTCTGGTCGACATCACCGCCGACCGGCTGCCGCGCGCGGGCCAGCACGACGGGCTCTATTACTCGATGGGCTACAGCGGCCACGGCGTGCAGATGTCGGTGCACATGGGCCGCGTGATGGCGGACGTGCTGTACGGCGCGGCCGCGTCGAACCCGTGGCGCGAACTCGACTGGCCGGCGATACCCGGCCATTTCGGGCACGCGTGGTTCCTGCCGCTCGTCGGCGCGTATTACCGGATGCAGGATTTCCTGCATTGAAGCGAGCGCCGGGAGAATTCGATATGACAGTGCAATTCGTTGGCTCGCCGCGTGTCGCGCGGCCCGTCTCGCCGGCGATCGGCGACGTGCTGCGCACGATCGACGCGTCGTTCGCGCAGCCGCTGAACCTCGATACGCTCGCGGCGGTGGCCGGGTTGAGCGTGTCGCGTTTCACCGCGCGTTTTCGCAGCGAAACCGGGCTGTCGCCGCACCGGTATCTGTGTCTCGTGCGGGTACGGCGGGCGCAGGACCTGTTGCGCGCCGGTCTCGCGCCGTCGGTCGTCGCGACCGACGTCGGCTTCTTCGATCAGAGCCATCTGTGCCGGCATTTCCGGCGTGTGCTCGGGATCACGCCGCGCGATTACGTGGTCGCCCGAACGGGCGGCGCATCGGTGCGAACGCCGTCGACGCGCCTGCGCGCCGAACGCCGCGATGCGTCGTGTCATGCGGCATAAGCGCACGCATGGACGTCATGCCCCGCTGAGGATTTTCCGGCAGAAGAGCCGGCGAACGACGATTTCCGATATCGCGTGACGACGTTGAAGCAGTCCGTCGCGCACTGCACAGGAGTAGAAATGACCGCAGTTTTCGTGTTGCACCGGGCCGACGGCGCACCGTCTTCCACCGCATTCAGCAAGCAGGCGTTCGGCGCGAGCGATCCGTTCGCGTCGCATCGCGAGATCGCATGGGAAGGCCCCGACGCGATGGCCGCCGGACGTATCGGTTTCGTGGGCGAGCTGGACGTGCCGAGCTTTCCGCACATCGAAACGCTCGTCGTCGTCGAAGGCGAGCTGACGCTCGAAGCGGTTGGGGCCGCACCGTTGGTCGTCGGCCCGGGGCAAGGCGCCGTCATCGGCTGCGGCACCGCACTGCGCGTCGCCGCGCAATCGCCGGTGCTACTGATGTTCTGCGCGGCAGCGTGCGCGAAACCGACGAAGCAGGGCCTCTTTGCGCTGCGCGCCGACGCGGATTTCAAACCGTCCGCGACGCTGCCGGCCGAGGTACTGCTCGGCCCCGCGCCGCAATGCCGCAGCGACAACGTGTTCACCGACGACGGCGCCGGGTACTGCGCGGGCACGTGGGATTCGACGCCGTATCACCGGATCGTGCGGCCGCATCGCGCCAACGAGTTCATGTTCCTGCTGGACGGCGGCGTGCGGTTCGCGGCGCCCGACGGCAGCGTGCTGTCGCTCGGTGCCGGCGATGCGCTGTTCGTGCCGCGCGGCGCGTCGATCGGATGGGAAAGCAGCGAACGCGTGGCGAAGTTCTACGTCATGCAGACCGTCGATACCACCGTGGAGCGAGACTGAACATGTCCCCTCCGCTGCGCCATATCGAAACCTTGTCCACGCCGCCGGCCGCGGCCGACGTCGTCGTGATCGGCGGCGGCATCATCGGCGTCTTCACCGCCTACTATCTGGCGCGCCGCGGCATCTCGGTCGCGCTCGTCGAGAAGGGGCGCATCGGCGCCGAACAGTCGAGCCGCAACTGGGGCTGGTGCCGGCAGCAGAACCGCGACGCGCGCGAGTTGCCGATGGCGAGCAAGAGCATCGATCTGTGGGAACGATTCGCCGCCGAATCCGGGGAAGACACGGGCTTTCATCGCTGCGGGCTGCTGTATCTCAGCAACGACGAGGCCGAACTGTCCCGCTGGGCCAACTGGGGCGAATTCGCGAAGACCGCGGGCGTGACCACGTACATGCTCGACAGCAAGCAGGCCGCCGAGCGCGGGCGCGCGACCGGCCGGCAGTGGAAGGGCGGCGTGTTCTCGCCGACCGACGGCACGGCCGATCCGGCGAAGGCCGCGCCGGCCGTGGCCGCCGCGCTGATGAAGCTGGGCGGCAGCGTCCACCAGCACTGCGCGGCGCGCGGCATCGAGCTCGAGGCCGGCCGCGTCGCCGGCGTCGTCACGGAGGCGGGCGTCATCAAGACCCGGACGGTCGTGATGGCCGGCGGCGCATGGGCGTCGTCGTTCTGCCGCCAGCTCGGCATCCGGTTTCCGCAGGCGTCGATCCGTCAGTCGATCCTGAGCGTGTCGCCGGTCGAGCATCCGCTGCCGGATGCGATGTATACGTCCGGCGTGTCCGTGACGCGCCGCAGCGACGGACGCTACGCGTTGGCGATCAGCGGCCGCGCGCGGGTGGACCTGACGCCGCAGTTCCTGCGCTTCGCGCCGCAATTCGTGCCGATGTTCGCGAAGCGCTGGCGCAATCTGCTGCCGGGCGGCCTCGAAGGCGTGCGTGGCGGCCATGAAACGTTGAAGCGCTGGCGCCTCGATGCGCCGACGCCGATGGAAGCGGTACGCATTCTCGATCCGAAGCCCGACATGCCGACGGTTGCCGAAACGTACCGCCGCGCGGCCGAACTGTTGCCGGAACTGCGCGACGCGACGATCACGCACGCATGGGCCGGGTTCGTCGACAGCACGCCGGACGGCGTGCCGGGCATCGGCGAAGTGCCGGGCGTGCCGGGGCTGATCCTCGCGGCGGGGTTTTCGGGGCACGGCTTCGGGATCGGGCCGGGCGCCGGGCACCTGATCGCCGATCTCGCGTCCGCGGCGCAACCGTTCGTCGACCCGGCGCCGTACCGGCCCGGCCGGTTCAGCGAGTCGGCATGGGGCAAGGTCGCGGATTTCTAGTGCAAGGCCGTCGCGCGGACGCGGCGCGCCGACCTCAACCCGTGGAAAGGTTTCGACTGGCCCGCGATTCCGGGCCGCTTCGGCAAACCCTGGTTCCTGCCGTTCGTCGGCGCCTGGTATCGACTCAAGGACCCGCTGCAATGAATTCACCTGTTGTTCGCCTAATGCAAGCCGGCCGGCTCGATCGCTTTTTCATCGACGGCGACTGGGTCATGCCGGACGGTCGCGACCGGTTCTCGGTCGTCAGTCCGTCCACCGAAGACACGCTGTGCGAGATCCCGCTCGGCAGCGCGCGCGACGCCGACCGCGCGGTGCGGGCCGCGCGCCACGCGTTCGAACGCTGGTCCGCGACGTCACCGCAGGAACGCGCTGCATTGCTCGACCGCGTGCATGCGCTGATGCTGGAGCGCGCCGAGCTGTTCTCGACCGCGCTCGCGCTGGAAATGGGCGCGCCGATCGGCTACGCACGCGGCGCGCACGTGCCGCTCGCGGCCGAACATATTCGCGTCGCGCGCGATAACCTCGCGCGCTACCCATTCGTCGAGCGGCGCGGGACGACCGCGGTCGTGCGCGAGCCGATCGGCGTGTGCGCACTGATCACGCCGTGGAACTGGCCGATCTATCAGATCACCGCGAAGGTCGGGCCGGCGCTCGCGGCCGGCTGTACGGTGGTGCTGAAGCCGAGCGAACTGTCGCCGCTCAGCGCGCTGCTGTTCGCGGAAGTCGTCGCCGACGCGGGCGTGCCCGCCGGCGTATTCAATCTCGTGAGCGGCAGCGGCGAAACGGTGGGCGCCGCGCTTTCGGCGCATCCGGAAGTCGACATGGTGTCGATCACCGGCTCGACGCGGGCCGGCGTGCTGGTGGCGCAGGCGGCGGCGCCGACCGTCAAGCGCGTCGCGCAGGAACTGGGGGGCAAGTCGCCGAACGTCGTGTTGCCGGATGCGGACCTGTCGCGCGCGGTCCCGCCGGGCGTGGCCGCCGCGTTCCGGAACATGGGGCAATCGTGCAGCGCGCCGACCCGCATGATCGTGCCGCGCGACGCGCTCGGCGCGGTCGAGGCACTGGCCGTCGCGGCGATGCAAACGCTCGTTGTCGGCGATCCGTTCGACGAGGCCACGACGCATGGGCCGCTCGCCAATCGCGCGCAGTTCGGTCGGGTCGCGCGGATGATCGACGCGGGCATCGACGAACGCGCGAAGCTGATCGCCGGCGGCCCCGGCCGGCCCGCGGGGCTCGACAAGGGCTTCTATGCGCGGCCGACGATTTTCTCCGATGTGCGCACCGACATGGCGATCGCGCAGCAGGAGATCTTCGGTCCGGTACTCGCGATCCTGCCTTACGACACCGTCGACGAAGCGGTCGCCATCGCGAACGACACGGTCTACGGGCTCGGCGCGCACGTGCAGGGCACCGACAAGGAACGCGCACGCGCGGTGGCCGCGCGCATCCGGGCAGGACAGGTGCATCTGAACTACCCTGCATGGGATCCTCAGGCGCCGTTCGGCGGGTACAAGCAGTCGGGCAACGGCCGCGAATACGGGGTCGAGGGGATGGAGGAGTACATGGAGGTCAAGTCCATCCTGGGTTTTTATGATTGATGCGGCCGTTGCGCGCGACGCAGCAGTCGCGATTTGAACCGGTTTGCTTAGCAAGGGTGCCGAGAGTGGAAAACGCCATCATCCCCGACGCGTCGCTGGACGCGCATCACGCGCACTGGGCGACACTGCGCCGCGACCTGCACGCGCATCCCGAGTTGCGATTCGAGGAACACCGGACGGCCGACGTCGTCGCCCGCGAGCTCGAAGCGCTCGGCTACGCGGTGTCGCGCGGGCTGGGCGGCACGGGCGTCGTCGCGAGCCTGCCCGGCGCGGATCCGCGCCGCGGCATCGTGCTGCGCGCCGATCTGGACGCATTGCCGATCCACGAAGCGAACGACTTCGCGCACGCATCGTGCACGCACGGGATCATGCATGCGTGCGGCCATGACGGCCATACCGTGATGTTGCTCGGCGCCGCACGCGTACTGAAGGCGCTGCCGCAGTTGCCCGGCGCCGTCCATTTCGTGTTTCAGCCGGGCGAGGAGGGCGGCGCGGGCGCGCGCAGGATGATCGACGACGGGCTGTTCGAGCAATACCCGACGGAAGCGGTATTCGGCATGCACAACTGGCCCGGTCTGCCGGCCGGGCATTTCGGGTTGCGTACGGGCCCGATCATGGCCGCGGGCTGCCGCTTCAGGATCACGGTGACGGGCAAGGGCGCGCATGCGGCACAGCCGCATCTGGGCATCGATCCGGTGCCGCTCGCGTGCTCGATGGTGCTGCAGTGTCAGACCATCGCCGCACGGCACAAGGACCCCGTCGACCCGGCCGTCATTTCCGTCTGCATGTTCCATGCGGGCACGACGGACAACGTGATTCCCGACACAGCCGAGCTGCGCGGCACGATCCGCACGCTGTCGTCGGCATTGCAGCAGAAGCTGCAGCGCGACGTCCGGCTCGCGTGCGAGGGGCTCGCGGGGGCCTATGGCGCGCAGGTCGACGTGGAGTTTTTTCAGTACTACCCGGCGACGGTCAACACGCCGGCCGAGACGGCGCTGTGCGAAGCGGTGATTCGCGACACGTTCGGCGACGCGCGCGTTGAGCGCGACGTGCCGCCGAACATGACGTCCGAAGACTTCGGCTTCATGCTGGAGGAGCGGCCGGGCGCTTACGTGCTGATCGGCAATGCGCAGGACGGCGCGAGCGCGCCGGCACTGCACCACCCGAAATACGACTTCAACGACGACATCATTCCGGCCGGCGTCCGGTATTGGGTCGCGCTGGCGCAGCGTTACTTCACGCGATCGCCGTGATGGGTCGGGGCGGTGTTGAAACCGGTCGACGTCGGGTTGATCGGGCGTCGGGTCCGGGAAAGGCGTTCTTCCGGGTGGTCGGGTACCCATGCCAGCCGGGGAGAGCCGTGCAATTCGTCGCCGCTTCGACGTGATCGCCGCGTATTTTTCAGCGTGCCGTGTCGCACGAAAACACTATTTGGAAGGATTCCTTGATGAAACAGGAACATGAAGTGAAGGCGCACGGCGCGACGTCGGCGCTTCGCTACCGGGGATTCACCGCGGCGGACGTCACCGCTGCCCATGCCCTTACCACGGCGCTTCGCTGGCCGTTCAGGGTGGAAGACTGGCAGTTCTCCGCCGACACGTCGACCGCGTTCGCGGCCGAGGAAGACGGCGTGGTCATCGGCACGGCGATGTGCTGGAAGTTCGGTGCGGATCGCGCGGCGATCGGGCATGTGATCGTCTCCGACGCGCATCAGGGCCGGGGAATCGGCCGCAAACTGATGGAGACGCTCCTCGACGAACTGGGGCCGCGCATCACGTTTCTGCACGCGACGCCGGCCGGTCGGCCGCTCTACGAGAAACTGGGATTCAGCGTGTGCGGATCGCTGGGCCAATATCAGGGCAATGTCGATCGGCCCGCCGCGGTTGCCGTGCCCGACGGCGAGCGGCTGCGTGCCGGTTCGCCGGCGGACTGGCCGCGCCTGATCGAACTCGACGCACGGGCTTCCGGCCTCGAGCGCGAAGCGCTGTTGTCCGCGTTGCTGAAGCGGGGCGAAAGCGTCGTGCTCGAACGCGACGGCGAGGTCGTCGGGTTTTCGGTGCTGCGGCGCTTCGGTCGCGGATACGTGATCGGTCCGGTGGTCGCGCCGCGTTCGGGCGACGATGCGCGTGCGAAGGCGCTGATCGGCTATTGGCTGACGAAACGAGACGGCGAATTCGTTCGTATCGACGTGCCTTCCGGGAGCAGTCTGCCGGCGTGGCTGAGCGAGCAGGGATTGAAACAGGTGGATACCTGTTCGAAGATGGTTCGCAACGCGCCGGCCGCGGCACACGAGGGCCCGGCCGACCCGGCCTTCGGACTGTACGCGTTGATCAGTCAGGCCATGCTGTAAACCCCGGCCGCGCACGGCGGCCGGTTCTTCCAGGGCGGCTGCCCGCCCAGCCACCGTCGGCATGAACGCGCGCCATCGCGCTCAGCGCACAAGCGCGGCCGCGAAGTCGCGATACGTCCGCAGCGGGCGGCCGAGGATCGCGGTCAGCCGCTCGACGTCGCCGGCCTCCGGCACCATGCCGTCGCTGACGTAGCGTTCGGCCATCAGCCGCATTTCGTAGGCCATCCATTTCGGCATGAACTGAGCCAGATTGCTTTCGAACGGCGTCGGATCGTCGCCGCCATACGCAACCGGGCGGCCGAGCGTTTCCGACCAGATCGACGCCAGTTGCGCGCCCGTCAACGTGTCGGGACCGACCAGGTTGAGGGTGTCGACCGGCAGCTTGCCGGGCGCGTCGTGGCGGCGGATCAATTCGATCGCCGCGACTTCCGCGATGTCGCGCACGTCGACCATCGCGGCGCCCTTGCCGCCGATCGGCACCGGATAGACGCCGTGCCCGACGATCACGTCCTTGACCATCGATTCGTTGTCCATGAAATATGCGGCGCGCAGGATCGTCGCGCTGAAGCCCATCTGCTCGATCATCCGCTCCGCGCCGAATTTCACCGCGAGGTGCGGCACGTTCACGAAGCGGTCGGCGTGGAGAACCGACAGATAGACGACGCGCTCGATGCCCGACTCGCGGGCCAGATTCAGCGCAATCAGCGCTTGCGTGAATTCGTCGCCCGCCACGGCGTTGAGCAGGAACAGCGTGCGGACGCCGGAGAATGCCGCCCGCAGCGCGTCGACGTCGAGCATGTCGCCCTGCGCGACGGTCACGCCCGCCGGAAAGTCGGCCTTGGCCGGATCGCGCACCAGCACGCGCACGTCGGCGCCGCGATCGACGAGTTGACGGACGACCTGGCGGCCCACACGGCCGGTGGCGCCGGTAACGAGAATGGTCATGATGTTCACTCCTGAAGTAACGGTTGGGTTGACTGCCTGCGTAAGTTAAGTGATCCACACACGATCCGGAAGATGTGATAAATAGACGTGTCGTCTCACTGGTGGAACACATGGACCTGCTTGCTCTCGCCGATTTCAACCTCGTCGCCCGCCATGGCAGCTTCGGGGAAGCCGCGCGGGTCGCGGATCGCCCAAAGGCGACGCTGTCGCGCCGCGTGGCGGAACTGGAGAACAGTCTGTCGTTGCGTCTGTTCGAACGCGGGTCGCGCGGCGTGAAGCTCACGCAGGAAGGACGCGCGCTCTACGAGCGGACGGGTGCTTTGCTCGCGGAGCTTGCCGACAGCGCGTCGGCGATCGCATCGGGGAGCGAGCGGCCGCGCGGCCGGCTGCGCATCAGCGCGCCGATGCTCTTTTCCCAGTTCGCGATGGGGAAGCTGGTGGCGACGTTCGCGCTGAAATACCCGGACGTCCGGCTGGAGGTGACGACCGAAGACCGGCCCGTCGACATGATCGAGGAAGGGTACGACCTCGTGATACGCGTGAACCCGGACCCGGACGAGAGCCTGATCGGGCGCGTGATCCTGCGCGACCGGCTGGTCGTCGTCGCGACGCCCGCGCTGGCGCGGCCTAGCGGCGACGCACCCGCACCGGCCGTGGTTCGCGGCGCGATCGGCACCCGCGCCGTATGGGAAATCGCGGGCCCGGCCGGGACGGCGCGCATACCGGTCGAACCCGTGGCGCGGCTGTCGTCGCTGGTCATGGTGCGCGATACGGTCCGCCTCGGCCTGGGCGTCGCGCGCCTGCCGGTATCGCTCGTGAGCCGCGACCTGGCCGCCGGCACGCTCGTCAGTTGGGGCGACGTGCCGGGGCCCGATATCGCCCTGTGGGCGCTGTATCCGTCCAGACGATTATTGAGCGCGCGCGTTTCCGCGTTTCTCGATCATCTGAAGGACGCGTTTCCATCGGGAAAGCCGGAAGAACTGGCTGCGTATATCGAACCCGGGCAGTGAAACGGCCGCGGTCGAGACAGCGCACGCGCGTCGCGGCCGCGATGTGCCGAGGGGGATGCCGTCGCAATCGGCAGGGGTGATTCCGCCTTCCATCCCGATTCGAACCGGGGCCTTCACGCCGGCTGTGCGACCGGCTCCGTCCGCGCGCAACACACGCGGTTCCTGCCTTCGCGCTTGGCGCGGTAGAGCGCCATGTCCGCCTGATGCGCGAGCGCGTGCACGGAAGCATGCCGCGCGCGCCGACCGGTTGCACAGCCGATGCTGACGGTGAAGGCCGGAACGGTTTCGGCAAACCCGTCGAGCCGGTTGCGTTCCACCTCGCGGCGAATCGCGTCGGCCACCTGCGCGGCGCCGTCTTCGTCCGTATCGGGCAACACCGCGACGAATTCCTCGCCGCCGTAGCGCGCGGCGAGGTCGCCGCGCCGCCGCGTATGCGCGCGGATGCATTCGGCGAGAAAGCGCAGCGCGGTGTCGCCCAGCGCGTGCCCGTGCCGGTCGTTGTACTGCTTGAAGTGATCGGCGTCGATGAACAGCACCGACAGGCTCCCGTCGCTGCCGCGTTGCAGCCGCTCCCATTCGTCGGCCAGCGCGGTATCGAGCGCGCGACGATTGTGCAGTCCGGTCAACGGATCGGTACGCGTGAGATCGGTCAGCAGCGTCTGCTTGCGGAAGTTGTCCCGCAATGCGAAGGCAAGCAGCCAGACCACCGCGCAGAACGATACGCCGATCACGGATGCCGACACGCCGACCGTCCACGACAGGCGCCGGATGCCGGCCAGCACGTCGCTTTCGGCCGGCGCGACGACCGCGATCAGCGGCGTGCCCGGTATCCGCTGGTACGTATACAACCGCACGGTGCCGTCGAGGCTCGAGCGCGCGGGATAGAAGCCCGATTCGCTGTTCACCATCCGCTTGAAGGATTTCGACAGACGCAGGCGGCTCATCTGGCCTTCGTTCAACGAAGGGTTTCTCGCGAGGATCGTGCCGTCCGCGCGCACGATCGCGCTGACCCCGTTCGGCCCGACGTCGAGACGGGACAGGAGCTGCTCGAAGTAAGCGAGATCGACGGCGACGACCGCGATCCCGTCGAACGCATGATCCGGCCGCTCGATGCGCCGCGACAGCGCGATGGATTCCTTGCCGTCGCGCGAGCGGGCGCGATAGGGCTGGGATACGTAGAGCCCGACGTTGTCCGCATCGCGATGAACCTTGAAGTAGTCGCGATCGCCGAAGTCCCACCGGTGGGTCGAGCTGCAGCACCCGTCGATCAGCCGGCCGTGCCGGTCGGTCACGCCCATGCCGGTCACGTATTGCGCCGCGGTGCGCTCGAACAGCAGGTCGTGCCGTAACCCGGCGTCCATGCGCTGCACGCCCGGCTTGCCGAGATCGGCCGCCAGCGCGACCAGCGCGGTGTTCGACGTTTCGACCGTCCTCGCGATCTGGCTCGCCAGTACGGCCGCGACGTTGCGCGACGTCTCATGTGCGTGCACGACGACTTCGCTGCGCGCGGCCCACAGCGTCACCGCGCTGATTCCGAGCGCCGCGAGCGACATCAGCGTGCCCAGCGCGCCGACGACGAACGGATTGCGTCCGGCCCAGTCGGCGATTTTCTCGATCGAAGTGAATGCGGGCATGCTCGCGCTCGTTGTGAGATGCCAGCTGCGATTGCGCCAGCGCGGATTCCAATCCCGGTTAACGGCACGGTTCAGGAAAAATCGAGGCCGGCATGGCCGCCCGTCGGCCACATCGGCATCGCGTGACGGCGCAAACGTGTGCGGTCACCCAGGCATGCGGCAATACGCCCGAACGCCATCCGGACACATGCGGCTCATGTTGATTGATAACCATCCTGCATCAATCGTTCCGAAAATCGCACTTATCGTTTGATCGATACCGCGCCAACATGCCGGAAAACGACAATCGACCAGCCCCTCCCGCGTATTTCAGGTTTTCAGGAGACACCCCGATGCACCCCTCGTCCCGCCTTCCGGCCGAACGTTCGAAGGCCGCCGCGATCTTTCGCGTCACGGCCGGCAATTTTCTCGAGCAGTTCGACTTTTTCCTGTTCGGCTTCTACGCCACGCAGATCGCCAACGTCTTCTTCCCCGCGCAAAGCGAGTTCGCGTCGTTGATGATGACCTTCGCCGTGTTCGGCGCCGGCTTCCTGATGCGGCCGCTGGGCGCGATCGTGCTGGGCGCGTACATCGACGAGGTCGGCCGACGCAAGGGCCTGATCGTCACGCTGACGATCATGGCGAGCGGCACCATCCTGATCGCGTTCGTGCCGGGCTACGCGACGATCGGGCTGCTCGCGCCCGTGCTCGTGCTGACCGGCCGGCTGCTGCAGGGCTTCTCCGCGGGCGCCGAACTGGGCGGCGTATCGGTCTATCTCGCCGAGCTGGCGACGCCCGGCCGCAAGGGCTTCTTCACGAGCTGGCAATCGGCCAGCCAGCAGGTGGCGATCGTCATCGCGGCGGGCCTCGGCTTCGCGCTCAATCAGTGGTTGAGCGCGTCGCAGATCGCCGCCTGGGGATGGCGCGTGCCGTTCTTCGTCGGCTGCATGATCGTGCCGTTCATCTTCATGCTGCGCCGCAACCTGGAGGAAACCCATGAATTCAAGGCCCGCAAGCATCGTCCGGGCATGAAGGAAGTGTTCGGTACGCTGGTCCAGAACTGGGGCGTCGTGGTCGCCGGCATGATGCTGGTCGCGATGACCACGACGAGCTTCTATCTGATCACCGTCTACGCACCGACCTTCGGCAAGACGGTGCTGCATCTGAGCACCGCCGACAGCCTGCTCGTGACGCTTTGCGTCGGCGTGTCGAACTTCGTGTGGCTGCCGATCGGCGGTGCGCTCTCCGACCGGATCGGCCGCCGGCCGCTGCTGGTCGGCATGACGATGCTCACCGTCGTGACCGCCTACCCGGCGCTGACGTTCCTCGCTCACGCGCCGTCGTTCGTCAACATGCTGCTCGTCCTGCTCTGGCTCTCGTTCATGTACGGGATCTATAACGGTGCGATGATCGTCGCGCTCACGGAAGTGATGCCCGTGCAGGTGCGCGTCGCGGGCTTCTCGCTCGCGTACAGCCTCGCGACGGCCGTGTTCGGCGGCTTCACGCCGGTCATCTCGACCGGGCTCATTCACATGACGGGCGACAAGGCCGCACCGGGCTACTGGATGAGCTTCGCCGCGATGTGCGCGTTGCTTGCGACGTTCGCGCTCTATCGCCGCCGTGCAGCGACGTTGACGCCGGCGCATTGAGGTCCGGCCCCTCCGGCATGCCAACCCACATCCACGAATCCGCACGACCACGACCATGAGAAATCCGTTCCTGACATTCTGCGCGACCGCGCTCGTCGCCACCGCGGCGTTGGCGGCCAACGTACAGGCCGCCGAACTGCACGTGATGAGCTCGGGCGGCTTCACCGCCGCCTACAAGGTGCTCGGCCCCCGGTTCGCGTCCACGACGGGCAATACGCTCGCTACTGCGCTCGGCCCGTCGATGGGCAAATCGCCCGAAGCAATTCCGAACCGGCTCGCGCGCGGCGAGCCCGCCGACGCCGTGATCATGGTCGGCTACGCGCTGGACGATCTGATCAAGCAAGGCAAGGTCGCTCCCGAATCTCGCGTCGAGCTGGCCGACTCGCGCATCGGCATGGTCGTGCGCGACGGCGCGGCAAAGCCCGACATCAGCACCGCCGAGGGCCTCAAGCAGGTGCTGCTGCACGCGAAATCGATCGCCTATTCGGACAGCGCGAGCGGCGTGTATATCGAACGCGCGCTGTTCAAGAAGCTCGGGATCGAGGAGCAGGTGAAGTCGAAGGCGAAGATGATCCCGCGGATTCCGGTGGCGTCGGTCGTCGCGAACGGCGACTACGAAATCGGCTTCCAGCAGGTCAGCGAGCTGCTGCCCGTCAAGGGGGCGAGCTTCGTCGGCAAGATTCCCGAATCGCTGCAGTCCGTCACGCGCTTCGCCGCCGGCATCCCGGTCGGCGCGCAGCATCCGCGGGAAGCGAAGGCGCTGCTCGACTTTCTTGCGTCGCCCGACGTGCAGGCCGACGTGAAATCGACCGGCCTGGATCCGGTTTCCGCACATTGAGCCCGATCGACGGGAAGGCGCGTATCAGACCGTCTTTCCGTCGCCGTCGCCGCCTGCCGCGGCACGCGCTTCATCGGCCCCGGCCGACGCGAGCCGCTGCGCGAGGCGCGTGCGATCGCATGCACCTTCCCACGCCGACACGAAGATCACCGCGCACGCATTGCTGATCACGCTGGTCAGCGCGCGCGCTTCCGACATGAAGCGATCGATGCCGACCAGCAGCGCGACCCCGGCGACGGGCAGGTCGGGCATGACGGCGAGCGTCGCGATCAGCGCGACGAGCCCGCTGCCGGACACGCCGGCCGCCCCCTTGGACGTGAGCAGCATGATCGCGAGCATCGTCGCGATCTGCGGCGCGGAAAGCGGGACGTCGCATGCCTGCGCGATGAACAACGCCGCGAGCGTCAGATAGATCGCGGTACCGTCCAGATTGAACGAATAGCCGGCCGGCAGCACGAGCCCCACCACGCCTTTGTCGCAGCCGAGCGCTTCCAGCTTGACGATCAGGCGCGGCAGGACCGGCTCCGTGGACGAGGTCGCGAGGACGATGAGCAACTCTTCGCGCAGGTAACGCAAGAGCCGCCACAGCGCGAAGCCGTGCAGCCGCGCGAGCGGTGCGAGCACCAGCGCGACGAACAGCGCGCAGGCCACGTAGAAGGACATCATCAGCTTCGCAAGCGAACCGACCGAGCCGATGCCGAAGCGGCCCACCGTGAACGCCATCGCGCCGAACGCGCCGAGCGGCGCCAGTCGCATGATCATCGCGAGGATGCGAAAGACGACCTGGGCGATGCCGTCGATCAGCGCAAGAACGGGGCGGGCGGTGCGCGGATGCGCATTCAGCGAGAAGCCGAACAACAGCGACAGCAGCAGCACCGGCAACACTTCGCCGCTGGCGAACGCGCCGAGCATCGTATCCGGAATCACGCCGAGCGCGAACGCCACCAGGCTGCGCGGCTCCGCATGCTTCGCGTACGGCGCCAGGATGCTCGCATCCAGATGATGGACGTCGATGTGCATGCCGGCGCCCGGTTGCAGCCCGTACGCGGTGACGAGCCCGAGCGCGAGCGCGGCGGCCGTCAACAGATAGAAGAGCGCGAGCGCCCGCACGATCGTGCGGCCGATGGCCCGCCCGTTCGACAACGACGTGATGCCCGACACGATCGTGCAAAAGACGATCGGGGCGATGGTCATCTTCACGAGCCCGACGAACGCGTCGCTGAGCGGCTTGAGCATCGAGCCCGCCGCCGGCCACACGTGACCGATGGCGATGCCGAGCATCATCGCGAGCAGGACCTGCACGTAAAGCGATTTGAGCAGCCGGGTCCACCTCACGATGCAATCTTCCTTCGTTTGCGTTCCGGCGTCGTCATGCCGATGTGCCGCTGCCGACGGCGTCGCCGCGCTTCGCGTCGACGATCATCCGGTGAAACGCCTCGGCGGCCGGCGTCAGCGAGCGCCCGCGCCGCTTGACGATGCCCACGCGCCGTTTCACGGCCGGCTCGACGAGCGGCACGCTCGTGAGGACCGGGTGGTCATGCCCCGGCATCGCCATCGATGGCACCGCGGCGACGCCGAGCCCCGCCTCGATCAGCCCGAGCAGGGTCGTGACGTGGCGCGCCTCGCAGACGCTCGGCTTACGCGGCGCGACGGCGGCCAATGCCTGGTCGAGCAGCAGGCGGTTACCGGAAGTCTTGTCCACCGATACGTAATCGTGTTCGTAAAGTTCGTTCCAGGTCACGCGCTTCTTGCGCGCGAGCGGATGGTCGCGGCGGCACGCGGCGACGAACCGTTCCTGGAGCAGCACCTTGAATTCGATCTCCGCCTCCTGGCTGCCGATAAAGCTCACGCCGAAATCCGCCTCGCCGCTGATCACGGCGCCGAGCACCTCGTTGGCGCCGGCGTCGAGCAGCTTCACCCTGATGCGCGGAAAGCGCTGATGATAGCGGGCGATGATGGGGGGCAGGAAGTAGTAGGCGACCGACGGCACGCAGGCGATCGTCACGTGGCCCAGGCGGCTCGACGACACGTCGCGGATGCCGAGCAGCGCGGCGTCGAGATCGTCGAGCAGTTGTTCGGCGCTCTGCGCGAACACGCGGCCGACGGTGGTGAGTGCGACGCGGCGCGTGGTGCGTTCGAACAGCCGCACGCCGAGTGCGTCCTCGAGCTTGTCGATCCGGCGGCTCAACGCGGGCTGGGAGAGGCTGACCGCTTCGGCGGCCTTGCGGAAACTGCCCGTTTCCACGACCGCGCGAAACGCCTGCAAGTCGGTCAAATCGAAATTGATGCCCACCGGTCACTCTCCGCCACTCAGATGCGCAGCATTTTGCATGATTCGGTCCGCGCCATGCGTGTCGCGTCGTCCATGCGGCGGCGTTGGCGCGGCGCGGTGTGCTGCCCAGCCGAGGCCACGCCGCGAATCGATCGTCCCGGCGCGCTTCCTGTTGTACCGTATCGCTTTTGCCCGGGCAACGATTCAGCGCCGGCGTTAGCCCCGGCCAGCCGGGCGAGCCGCTCTCTTCAACGGACTCCAGCATGCGCATTCCGCCGCTCAAGGCCATCATTGCGTTCGAAAGCGTCGCCCGGACCAAAAGCGTCAACCGTGCGGCGCAAGAGCTCGGCCTGACCGCGTCCGCGGTGAGCCATCAGCTCAGCAACCTCGAATCGCAGATCGGTCAGCCGCTGTTTCAGCGTTCGGGGCGCGGCCTCGTCCTCACGCCGACCGGCGAACGCTACCTGGCCGACGTCACCGGCTCGCTGGCCGACCTGAGCCGCGCGACCGAGCGCGCGTCGAGCCGCACCGAAGTGGACATCCTGCGCGTGCATTCGAGCCCGAGCTTCGGGCTGATGTGGCTGCTGCCGCGGCTGTCGTCGTTTCAGGAGGCGAACGGCGATATCCAGCTGAACCTCGCGTGCTCTTACGAAAACGTGTCGTTCTCGAACGGCTTTTACGATATCGATGTCCGGCACGGCTACGGCAACTGGGACAACCTCGAGGTCCGGACCGTGCGCGGCGAATTCATCGCGCCGCTCGCGTCGCCGCGCTATCTCGAACGGCATCCGGTGAACGCGCCGGAAGACCTGCTCGCGCATCGGCTGATCTATTCCGAAACGCCGCTGGTCCAGTGGAAGCAGTGGTTCGGCCGGACCGGCGTGCCGCTCGCGGCCCAGAAGACCTTCGATTTTTCGTTCGACCGTTCGTACATGTCGCTCGAAACCGCCGCATTGGGCCTCGGCATCGCGCTCGAAAGCCTGATGCTCGCGTCGGTGAAGATCCGCGAAGGGCTGCTGGTGCCGGTCTTCGACGCGGCCCATGCGGTCGAAGTCGGCGCGCATCATCTCGTTTACCCGCGGCAGAACGCGGAGCTGCCGCGCGTGAAGCGCTTCCTGGCATGGATCGAACGGGAAGTGGCGGCGCACGCGCGGCCGGCTTGAACGCGGCGCCCGACGGCGCTCGCGATATTGCGCTGCAGCACCGGCCGCGCGCCGTCACCTGAAATTTTCTCAACGATGTCTGAGCGTTTCCGCGTTGATGCGGGTGTCCGCCGAGCCGACACTCTGCACACACATCAACACAGGAGACGAACCATGTTGCTCGACGACAAGGCCATCATCGTGACCGGCGCCGCATCGCCGCGCGGTATCGGCAAGGCCACGGCCCGCGCGCTGGCCGCGCAGGGCGCACGCGTGGCGATCCTCGACCTGCGCCGCGAAGACGCGCAAGCGGCCGCCGCCGAACTCGGCCCGGATCATCTCGGCTTCGCGTGCGACGTGACCGACCGCGACGCGTGCGTGGCGGCAGCCCGCGCGGTGCTGGAGCACTTTGGCCGTATCGACGGCCTCGTGAACAACGCCGGCATCACGCAGCCCGTGCGCACGCTGGATATCTCGGCGCGCGACTTCGATGCGATCGTCGACGTGAACCTGCGCGGCACGCTCTACATGTCGCAGGCGGTGTTGCCCGCGATGAAGGCGCAGCGCAGCGGCAGCATCGTCTGCATGTCGTCGGTATCCGCGCAACGCGGCGGCGGCATTTTCGGCGGCCCGCACTACAGCGCCGCCAAGGCCGGCGTGCTCGGCCTCGCGAAGGCGATGGCACGCGAATTCGGCGCCGAGCGCATCCGCGTCAATTCGATCACGCCGGGCCTGATCCAGACCGACATCACCGGCGACAAGCTGACGCCCGACATGCGCGAGGACATCATCAAGGGCATTCCGCTCGGCCGGCTCGGCGATGCCGCCGACGTCGCCAATGCGTGCCTGTTCCTGCTGAGCGACCTGTCGAGCTATCTGACGGGCGTCACGCTCGACGTCAATGGCGGGATGCTGATTCACTGAGAACGGCGCCGCCCGATGCGCGGCGCCGACCATCATGCACCCGGGACGACCCGGGGCCATGGCAGGAGACAAAGATGAGAGCAAAGTACCCCGCACCGCCGGTCCAGGGCGAGACGCTGCAACGGGACGATGCGCCGACGTTCGAGGCGGCCACCTACGCGAAGGTTGCCCGACGGCTGATCCCGTTCCTGATGTTGTGCTATCTCGGCGCGTATCTCGACCGTGTCAACGTCGGCTTCGCGAAACTGCAGATGCTCAACGACCTGCGCTTCAGCGAGACGGTCTACGGCATGGGCGCAGGCATCTTCTTCCTCGGCTATTTTCTGTTCGAGGTGCCGAGCAACCTGATCCTGCATCGCGTCGGCGCGCGTCGCTGGCTCGCGCGCATCATGCTGACGTGGGCGGCGATCTCGGCGAGCTTCGTGTTCGTCAAGTCGCCCACCGCGTTCTACGTGCTGCGGTTTCTGCTCGGCGTCGCCGAAGCAGGCTTCGCGCCGGGCGTGATCCTGTACCTCACGTACTGGTTCCCGTCGGCGCGGCGCGCGAAGGCGCTGTCGCTGTTCTTCATGGCGATTCCGCTCGCCGGGATCATCGGCGGGCCGCTGTCGGGCGCGATCATGCATTCCCTGCACGGCGCGATGTCGATGGCGGGCTGGAAGTGGCTGTTTCTGCTCGAGGCGCTGCCTTCGTTCGTGCTGGGTTTCGCGATCCTGCTGTATCTCGACGATGGCATCGCCGGCGCGAAATGGCTGACCGACGCCGAAAAATCCCTCCTGGCGCGCAACGTGTCGGCCGATGCCGAGCACACCACCGCCCACCTGTCGATCCGTACGTTCGTCGCGGACCGACGCCTGTGGCTGATGGCGGCGATCTACTTCTGCGTGGTGCTCGGCCAGTACGGCCTCACGTTCTGGCTGCCGACGATCATTCGCAAGGCCGGCGTTGCCGATCCGCTGTGGGTCGGCCTGTTCACCGCGATTCCGTATGCCTGTGCGATCGTCGCGCTGCCGCTGATCGGCATCAGCGCGGATCGTCGCCGCGAGCGCCGCCTTCATCTCGCGGTGCCGATGCTGGTCGCGGCGGCGGGCTTCGCCACGTTGCCGATGCTCGGCAGCGTCGGCGCGTCGATCGTGTGCCTGAGCATCGCGTCCGCCGGCATCCTCGCGTCGTCGTCGCAGTTCTGGTCGCTGCCGACCGCATTGCTGGGCGGGGTGTCGGCGGCGGCGGGCATCGCCGCGGTCAATTGCTTCGCGAACCTCGCCGGTTTCTTCTCGCCGGCGATTGTCGGCTGGCTGAACGACCTGACCGGCAAGTCCACCGCGGGACTCGTGTTCATCTCCGTCGCGATCGCGGTCGGTGCGCTGTTGGTGTTCCTCGTTCCGCGATCCGTCAACCGCTGATTCGATTTGTATTCCTTCCGATCCGATAATGGAGCTATCGATGGACAACGAAACCATCCATGAAGCGGCCACGCTCGCCGAGCGCGCGTACCGCATCCGTAGAAACGCCGTGCTGATGGGCGAAGTGCAGGGGCAGGGCTATGTCGGCCAGGCGCTCGACATCGCCGACGTGCTGGCCGTCGCGTATTTCGGCGCGATGCGCTATCGCGCCGACGATCCCGAATGGGAAGGGCGCGACCGCTTCCTGCTGTCCAACGGGCACTATGCGATCGCGCTGTACGCGGCGCTGTTCGAAGCCGGCATCCTGCCGGCCGCGGAACTCGAGACCTATGGCAGCGACGACAGCCGTTTGCCGATGTCCGGCATGGCGAGCTATACGCCCGGCATGGAAATGTCCGGCGGCTCGCTCGGGCAGGGCCTGACGATCGCGGTCGGCCGTTGTCTCGGCCTGAAGCGCAAGGGCTCGGATGCGTTCGTCTACACGCTGTTCTCGGACGGCGAGCTGGACGAAGGAGCCATCTGGGAAGGGCTGATGTCGGCCGCGCACTGGCGGCTCGACAACCTGATCGCGATCGTCGACGTGAACAACCAGCAGGCCGACGGCCCGTCGACCCAGGTCATGGCGTTCGAGCCGCTGGTCGACAAGCTCGAGGCGTTCGGCTGGTACGTGCAACGCGTGGACGGCAACGACATCGACGCGGTGAAGCGTGCGTTCGACCAGGCGCGCCGGCATGGCGCGCCGCAGCCGCGCATCATCGTCTGCGACACGAAGATGGGGTGCGGCGTGCCGTTCCTCGAGGCACGCGAGAAGAGCCATTTCATCCGCGTCGATGCGCACGAGTGGCAACTCGCGCTCGACGCACTCGAAGCAGGGAGACAGGCATGAGCACCGTCGACAACAAGCCGCGTCTGAAGACGTCGGCGATGATCGCGTCCATCGCGGCGGAAGGGCAGGCGACCCGCGCTGCGCCGTTCGGCCATGCGCTGACCGAACTCGCCCGCACGAACGACAACGTGATCGGGATGACGGCCGATCTCGGCAAGTACACCGACCTGCACATCTTCGCGAAGGCCTTCCCCGAACGTTACTACCAGATGGGCATGGCCGAGCAACTACTGATGGGGGCCGCCGCCGGGTTCGCGCACGAAGGCGCGCAGCCGTTCGTCACCACCTATGCGGTGTTTGCGACGCGCCGGGCGTACGACTTCATTCATCAGGCGATTGCCGAGGACAATCTCGACGTGAAGCTGGTGTGCGCATTGCCGGGGCTCACGACCGGCTACGGGCCGAGCCACCAGGCCGCCGAGGATCTGGCGCTGATGCGCGCGATGCCGAACATGACCGTGATCGATCCGTGCGACGCGCTGGACATCGAACAGATGGTGCCGGCCATCGCCGCGCACAAGGGGCCGGTGTACGCCCGCCTGCTGCGTGGCAACGTGCCGGCCGTGCTCGACGAATACGATTACCGTTTCGAACTCGGCAAGGCCAAGCTGCTGCGCGACGGCAACGACGTGCTGCTGATCTCGTCCGGGATCATGACGATGCGCGCGCTCGAGGTAGCGAAGGCGCTTCAGGGCGATCGCGTCGATGTCGCCGTGCTGCACGTACCGACGATCAAGCCGCTCGATACGGCGACCATCGTCCGCGAGGCCGCGCGCAGGGGGCGCATGGTCATCGTCGCCGAGAACCATACGGTGATCGGCGGCCTCGGCGAAGCGGTCGCGACCGCGTTGCTCGGCGCCGGCGTCGCGGTCCCGTTCCGGCAGATCGCACTGCCGGATGCATACCTCGCCGCGGGCGCGCTGCCGACGTTGCACGAGCGGTACGGGATCTCGGCTGGCGCGATGGGCGCGAACATCAAGTCTTGGCTCGGATGATCGGGCGATCGTTCGACACCCGCGTGTCGATGCGAAACGAGATCTCGCCGGTCGGCGATGCGAAGCGGTCGGGGTTCGGCCGCGGCGGGGCGCACGCCGGCATCGGCGACCATCGGACCGTCAAATGCCGGTGCCTGGCGGTTTGAGCGTCGGTGAGTGACCCGGCTACCCGCGCACGGTAACCCCGCGGCAAACCTGTTCGCCGGCGTGGCAGCCGGGCCGTCGCCGATGGCAAGCGCAACGTGCGTCAGGCTTGTCGTCGTGCGCGCGGTACCTTGTCCAAATCGCGGCTCGGCCCGGCTCGATTTCGTCTCACATACCGGTCCGACACGACCGACCGTCGCTGGATCCATGCGAGCCCGAGTTCGAGCGCCTGGTCGCATGCTTCGCGGGTATCGGCGAAGTCGCCGTCGACGCCGAGCGCCCGGCTTTCACCGTCGCGATCCATGAGGATCGCCGTCGCCGAATAGCGGCCCGTCTCCGTGTCGGTCACCACGGCCCGGACCGTATATCCGCCATGTTCGATCGTCCTGTTGATCTGCATCGGATGCCTCCTGCATGGAAATACGACATGTGCGACGACTCGCTTGCGCGGTGCCGGTACTTCACGCCGCGACCGTAAGCGCGGGTGCCCGCACCCGGCGGTCGAAGCGGCGCAAGCGACGCGGACCGCGCCGGGTCGATGAAACGCGCCCGGCGCGTCCGTTTACCCCGCCATCACCTCGATCCGCCGCGGTTTCGCTTCCTCGCGCCGCGGGATGCTCAGTTTCAACACGCCGTCGCGCAGTTGCGCGTCGATGCGCGACACGTCGAAATCCGGGCTGAGCGTGAATGCGCGCGAGAAGTGCGGATGCTGCACTTCGCCGTGCTGCAGGCGCAATCCCGCTGGCGTCGGAACGACGGCCTCCGCTTCGATGGCAAGGCTGCCGTCGTGCACGCGGACGTCGAGCTTCTCGCGCGGCACGCCCGGCAGGTCCGCGTACAACGTGATGCCGTGCGCATCCTCGACGATGTCGACGGCCGGCGCAATACGCGTGCGCGGCGTGTCGTGCTGAGCCGCTTCACGGTTCGTCACGGCCGTTCGAGTGTCGGCCGCACGGGTCGTCAGTTCGGTCGTATTGGTGTCACTCATGATGTCCTCCGTCATGCGTTCGTGACGTCGTGCTGCTTACTGGACCGCAATCGCGCGCGGCTTCGATGCTTCCGACTTGCCGATGCTGATCGTCAGGCAGCCGTTCGTATAGCGGGCCTCGATCTTGTCGGGGTCCGCATGTTGCGGCAGTTCGATCACGCGGCGGAATGCGCCCATGAAACGTTCGTTCGCGTAGACGCGCCGCTCGTCGTCGGTCGTGCCATCGTCCGGCGGTGTGCGCTCGCCGCTGATCGACAGTAGCCGGCGATCGACGGAGATGTCGATCCTGGCGGGGTCGAGACCCGGCGCGAAGGCGACGATCTCCACCGTGTCGTCGGTACTGCCGATATTGACCGGTGGAAACGCACCGGGCCGCGGGGCGCGCAGACTGGCCGGCAAGCCCGTGAACATACCGGCCATCTGCCGTTGCAGGCGGTCGAATTCCGCCAGCAGATCGGAGGGGAAGAAGATATCGCTCATGACTCGCTCCTGTTGTGCCCCCTGCGGGGGACGTACCGGACCACGCGCTCCAGTTCGTCCATCCGCGAGAGGGTCGCTGACTAACAAATCGAAACACGCAGCGCGTAAGCCGCGACTGCCTTGAGCGATACCTAAAATAGGATACGCCGCGTGAATTTCAAGGGGGGCGACGGCTCACCGGTCGTTCCCCGATTCCGGCGGGCAAGTGGCGGGTCGCGGCCGCGCCGTGAGGGCCGCCGCCTGATCGCCCGATGTCGGCATGCGGTGCACGTCAGCCGTCCGACCGGGCGCCGCCTATAATCGCTATCAACCTTTCCGGCAAATCGCGGTTACCAAGGTGAGGAGGGTGTCCAAATGGAAGACTGCCGTCGCATCCGTTCGCGCTGGGTCCTCGCCAGCTCGATCGCCGGTCTGACCATGCTGGCGTGCCCGGTACCCGCGCACGCCGAGGACGATCCTTCGAGCCCGCCGGGCGGGCTCAAATCATCTGAGCGAACGCTCAACGCCTATGCGGTGTATGGCGACGGGCGCGCGACCGAGGGTGGCGATATGCATTGGCGTGCGTACGAAGTCGGCTTCGGCGACGTCTTGAACGATTACCTGTCGGTCTACCTTGCATACTTGAACGAAGGGCATCCGGCGGATCATCATCGCGACGGCTTCGCTGCCCTGGGTTCGTTTCGTTGGCCGGTCGGCAGTCGTCTGGCGCTCGAATTTTCGGCGGGCCCGTATTTCAGCATGGACACGACACATGTCGACGACCGGGCACGCAATGAAAAGCGCTGGGGTGTGCGTGCGTCGGCGGCGGTGCGGTATTACGTCGTGCCCAAGCGCTTCTTCCTCAAGGTGCAGTACAACCACGTCCAGATGATTGGCGGATTCAATTCCGACGCCGTGCTCTTCGGCATCGGCTCGGATTTCGGCGGCGATCCTCGCCCGGCGTTTTCGGACGGCAAGACGCAGGTCAGCGTCTGGGCCGGGACGTCGCAGACGAACCGTCCTCAAGTGCCGATCGAAAAGGGATACATGGTCGAAGTCAAGCGGCCGCTCGGCAATGCGTGGGCTTATTCGGCGAGCTTCGTCTACGAAGGCAACAATGGCGTTGCCGGCCGACGAGGCGTGGCCGCGCAATTCTGGTACGTCGCGCCGATCAAGAGCAAATGGACGCTGTCGGCAGGCGTCGGTCCGTATCTCTCGCGGGATCGGGACGAGACCTCGGGCAAGACGCGACTCAATGCGTTGCTCAGCGCGCAAGTAACCTATCAGGTCACGAACGATTGGGCGGCAAGCTTGCGCTTCAATCGCGTCGCAACCGGCAACGACAAGGACCAGGACATGTTCATGGTCGGCGTGGCGCGCAATTTCTAGGCACTCGTTCTGGTGCGCCGGGTCATTCTGTCGAGCGCGCTGACTATTCGAACTGGCTCGCGAGCACGCTCGACTTTTTCCGTCGGCTTCCGCTGGGGCCAGCTTTTACGCGTCGTTCAACCAGGGCATTTCCACGGGCGACACGACCAGTTGCCGGAATTCGCGTTTCAAATCGAAGATGAACCCGACCAGGATCATGGAGTCGGCGTAAGGAATCGGAAAGACATGCGGATTTTCCGGAGTGCGCAGGGGACGATCGGGAGTGTCCGCCGTTGCCGCGGCGTTCTCGCGAACGCTTTCCAGTTCATCGGCCATGGCCGCGCCACTGACTTGCAGCACACGGCTGCGCAGGTCGCTGAAGGGCTCGATGCGCGCAGCGTCTTCGTGGTATTCGGGCACTTCGTATACGAACCAGGACATTTTCGTCTCCCATGAGAAGGGGCGCTATTCTAACGCTACGCGAGAATCCACCGAAAAATCGGGGCCGCCCACTTCTCCAAGCACATCCACGAGCCCTGCGAGGTCATCGCATCCCGAGCGGATCGCAGCAATGTCACACTTCGGATAACACCTGGTGCGCCGCGCGAACAACCGCATCTACCGTAATGTCAAACTTGTCGTACACGTCTTTGATTTTCCCGGACTCGCCGAAACTGTGCATTCCGACGAACCGGCCTTCCGGACCGATGTACCGCTCCCATCCCAGTTCGACCGCCGCCTCGACCGCGACTCTCGCGGGAGAGGTGCCCAGCACGGCCCGTTGGTAATCGCGTGGCTGCTCCTCGAAGAGCAGGCGGCACGGCATCGATACAACGGCCGTCGGCACGCCTTCGTGCTGCAGGACGTCGCGTGCCTGGACGGCGAGGTCGACCTCCGAACCTGTCGCGAGCAGCGTGAGTTGGCGCGGTCCGCCATCGGCCTCCCGCAAAATATAGGCACCCCGTGCCGACTTGTTTTCGTTTCCAGGCTCGTTGCGCAGGAGCGGGACCGGCTGTCGTGACAATGCGAGGAGGGCAGCCCTGCGGGGCTGTTCGAGAATCAGTTCCCAGCACTCTGCCGTTTCGACTGGATCGGCCGGCCGATAGACGGCGAGTTGGGGAATGGCCCGAAGGGCGGCAAGATGTTCAACGGGTTGATGAGTCGGGCCATCTTCGCCGAGACCGATGGAATCGTGCGTCATCACGAAGATGGATCGCACCCGCATCATCGCGCTTAACCGGATCGCCGGTCGACAGTAGTCCGAAAAACAAAGGAAGGTGCCACCGTACGGAATGAGGCCTCCATGAAGGGCAATGCCGTTCATGGCCGCGGCCATGCCGTGTTCGCGGACGCCGTAGTGAAGGTATGAACCTTTGAACCGGCCAGGCTCGATTGCGATTTGATTTTTTGTCTTCGTATTGTTGGACACCGTAAGGTCCGCCGAGCCGCCGAGCAATTCCGGAATCACGTCGAAGAGACGGTCAAGCACTTCGCCGCTGGCCTTGCGGGTGGCCATTTCACGACCACTGGCAATAAAAGCCTGCCGTGCCGCGGCAATGGCCTGCTTCCAGTCATCGGGAAGCTTGCCCGCATTGCGCCGCTCGAATTCGGTACGCAGCGCCTGCGGTGCCCGGCGGACACGCTCTTCCCACGCGAGTCTTGCGTCGCGGCCGCGCGCCCCGACCTCCCGCCATGCTTTCAGCAGGTCATCCGGGATTTCGAACGGCGGTGAATGCCAGTCGAGGGTCTGTCGTGCGCCCGCGATTTCATCCTCGCCCGGCGCGTCGCTATGGGCTTTCTCGGTTCCAGCCTTCGTCGGAAAGCCGAAACCGATGATCGTCCTGCATGCGATCAAGGTCGGTCTGTCATTCGTTGTCCGAGCGGTCTCGATAGCACGCCGTATCGCATCCGTATCGTGGCCGTCGATTTCCAGGACGTGCCATCCAGCCGAGTGAAAGCGCTCGATTTCGTTGTCCGAGACAGCGAGCTTGGTGGCCCCGTCGATGGAAATCGAATTGTTGTCCCAGAACGCGATCAGTCTGCCCAACCGGAGGTGGCCGGCCAACGAAATGGCCTCGTGGCTGATGCCCTCCATCAGGCAACCGTCACCGAGAAATACGTATGTGTAGTGATCGACGAGATCATCGCCGAAGTTCGCATTCATCACGCGTTCGGCCAACGCCATGCCGACGGAGTCCGCGATGCCTTGTCCGAGGGGACCGGTAGTCAGTTCGATGCCATCGGCATGCGAGTACTCCGGATGACCGGGTGTCTTGCTGCCGACTTGCCGGAACCGCTTGAGCTCGTCCAGGGTCATGTCGGAATAGCCGGTGAGATAGAGGAGGCTGTAGAGGAGCATCGACGCGTGGCCGTTGGAAAGTACCAACCGGTCTCGATCGATCCAGTGGGGGTCCGATGCATCGAATTGGATGAACTCCTTGAACAGGACGGTCGCGACGTCAGCCAATCCCATTGGCGCACCGGGATGACCGCTGTTGGCTTTCTGGACTGCATCCATCGTGAGGAAGCAGATACAGTTCGCCAGCGCGCGAAGATGTGGGTCTCGTGGGGACGGCACCGATTTCGCAGTCGTGCCGGAATTTGTGGTGGGATCGCTCATCGGTTCTCCTATGTTGGCGAGGAAAGATGAGGCTACGGTGCAATATGCATACCTTGTCGGCGGTGGCGAGGTTATGGGGTGTAAAGATTCGACCCTTTTAAATTAACAAATACTATTTATGTAATGTGCGAATCGTGTTCCGACGCGAGTGACTCGACGAGAGCCCGACCGGGTTCGGTCTCGTACATGGCACCCGACCCGCCACCGCGTTTAGTACGGTGCGCGCGGCATGCCCATCCGCATTGAAATCGTGTATCGATGGCGCGCAACGTTGGTCGCGCGCTTACTGGTCTCGTCCAAATCCACGTCAACCTATATGCGTGCCACGCTCCTCCGCGAGCAGACGACGATAATGAGGCAGTGCGCCGAACAGCAGCCACGCAGCGAGAGCGGACGCGATCGTACAGATGATCCCGATCGAGCCACCGACCATCTTCGGATTGCCGAACACACGGTCGGTGAAGACTGCGATCAGCGTAGGTCCGAGCCCAAAACCGATCAACTGCGCGAAGAACGAGTAGAGCGCCCCGACGGTGCCGCGCATGCGGCTGGGCGCGACGAGTTGCAGAGCCGCGGCCATGCACCCCGTCGGCAGCGTAAAGAAAAACACGGTGCCGCCGGCTGCGACCAGCGTACCCGTTGCATCAGGCACAAACGGGATACTCGCGCAGCACAGCAACATCGGGATCATCGCGAACGCTGCCGCGCGCAACGGTGCGTCCTCATAGCCGCGCTGTTCGAAGCGGCGCACCACCCAGGGGCCCGACAGTGCCCCCGCAATTCCGCAGCAGACCACCAGCGCGCCGAAACGAAATCCGACCAGCGCAGCGGGCATGCCGTGCGAACGGATCAGGTAGGTCGGCATCCACGCGGGCATGCCCAGCACGACAATGGCGAGCATGCCGACGCCGAGCAATATGCGTGCGTAGAACCCGCGCCGAGCCCAAAGAAATGCGGCGGATTCGCGGGTCGAGAACTGGCGGTCGTCCGCGCTACCGCTGACGACCTTGCTGCGCATGGGCTCGCGCACGGTCAGCCACACGAGCAACGCAAACAGCATGCCTGGAAGCCCGATCAACACGAATGCCAGTTGCCAGGTCTCGAATCCGGCGAGCGCTGGTAATTGCTGGCGAACGTTGCGGGTGAACGAGATGACGAGGCCGCCGGCGACGAGAGAGAGTCCACCGCCAAGCATCGGGCCGAGAATGAACACGCTCATCGCGCGCGGCATCTGCTTCGCCGAAAAGCAGTCGGCAATCAGCGACAACGCGATCGGGAACACGCATGCTTCACTAGCCCCGACGCCAAAGCGCGCCAGGAACAGGCCCTGGAACGTCGTGGCCTTGCCGCACAGCGCCGTAAAAATGCACCATAGGCAAATGCCGACCAGCAGGATGTTGCGCCGGTTGGTTACGTCGACGAGTCGACCGAATAGCGGTGATGCGATCAGGTACGCGGAAATGAATGCGACCCCTTGCACGAGGCTGAGTTGCGTGTCGGAGATACCAAGCGAATGCCGGATCGGATCGACGAGCAGATTGAGAAGCTGGCGGTCGATGTACGCAAGCGAATATGCCAGCGTGACGATGACCAGGATGTACCACGACCGAAGACTGTCGTGGACCACTCTTGGCGACGATTGTCCCGTTGGTGCTTCATCCACGCCGTCGATGGGTGGTACGTCATTCATGGCATTCCTCATCTTATCTCCAATGCGGTCGATGGATTCATGTGAAGGGTTGGTGTCGAGCCGATAGGCTGAATGCGCGCCCGTCGGGTCATTCGCATCCGTGCAATCTTGATTTCGGTGCGGCGCATCGGCGGTTCCACCGGCACATCGCATTTAATCGAACAATTGTTAGTTAGTTTGGCGTGCCCCAAAGTGATTCGCCATGAGTGTTATCCACTAAGCACGGTTGCCACGACACCTGAGCTGCCACGCGAACTTCGCACGTAGCGTCGTCGGGCTTGTTGTTGCTTGGCAAGCTCGTCCCAATCCTCCTGAAACAGGCATTCGCATAGGGGTTTGACCGGATGGAGCGCACGCATTCTTGTAATCAAGCTATCGTTAGTTAGATAAATGCGCGGACCTCGAACAGGCCGAATCAGCTCGGATATCGCCATGTATTTTGAAGTACGGAATGCGAAACGTTTCTGGTGGCGTGCGAAGCCGATGGCACCCCAGGTCGAAGCCGGAAAGATGGCGCGCGGACATCTGGGTGCTGATGTCGCGAGGGTACGCATGACGCTTTGAGATGACGCGATGCGCTGCAGCTCATTTCGGGCTCGGGTGTTGCGTTTCAAATTGGAGGAGCACGATGACTGACGATGAATCACGCGATTCGAAGCGTTTGCCCATAGGCTTCGAATCCCTCGAACCGTTTCTCGATCGCTGGAATGCGCCGACGTCGCACGCGCGCTGGATCAATCGGGCGGCCACGCCGTACGCGGAGATTGTGGCGTTTTACGAAGCGATGTCCGCGCGGAGGCGACTGTCCATCTCGAGCAGTTTCCGCTCGACGACATGCCAATGCCGGAGCAGAACCTGTTTCGCTTGCTGCTCGCGATGTGCCACGCCGCGATCGCAGTCGAGATGCACGAGACGTCGGGCATCAGGCATGCGCCGCCGGTTCACGCATTGACGATCACTACCGGCTTTCAGCCGCACGGTTGAGCGCGCCACGTCGATTTGATTCGAATCCCGCACCCAAACCCTTTTAAGGAGCTGGCATGAATCACCCTGGCGAACTCAAACCGAGCTTGACCGAATCCGTCGGCCTGTCGACGAAGCCGATGCCGACCACGCTGTACACGGATCCGGAACAATACGAAATCGAACGCGAACGAATCTTCCGCCGTGCGTGGCTGATGGTGGGCCGTGTCGAGCGGATCCCGAAGCCGGGCGATTTCTTCGTGAAGGATCTTGCGGTTGCGAAGGCGTCCGTGATCGTCGCGCGTTCGGAGGACGGCAACGTCCGCGCGTTTCACAACGTGTGTGCGCATCGCGCGAACATCGTGGAGCACCGCCCGAGCGGTAACGCCAAGCGTTTCGTCTGCCGTTATCACAGCTGGGGATACGGCAACGCGGGCGAGTTGGCGAACGTGCCCGACGAAGCCGGTTTCTTCCATCTCGACCGGAAGAAATGCGGGCTCACACCCGTCGCACTCGACGTGTGGGACGGCTGGATCTTCATCAACATGGCGCCCGCGCCGGAGGTGAGCCTCGCCGAGTTTCTCGGTCCGATGGCGGAAGCGCTGTCTGGCATCGACTATCCGAACGCCGACAACACGATCGTGCTGCGCGGCGAATTCAAGGCGAACTGGAAGGCGGTGGCCGAGAACTTCAGCGAGGTGTATCACATCGCGTCGATCCACCCGAAGACGTTCGCGCCCATCTACACCGGCAGGGAGAATCCGTTCGGGCGGCCCCTGAGCGCGAACCTGCGCGGCGCCCATCGCTCGTTCTCGCTTTGGCTGAACCAGAACGTCGCGGTGCCGGAGAAGGCGAAGGTAGCGCGCTGGCTGTTTTCGGCGGGCGAAACGGTGACCGGCACGCGCAACGTCGCGCAGGCCAATCCGCTCACGGAGCATCGCGGCGTGAACCCCGATCGGCATCCGAACTGGTCGCAGGACGTGAACTGGTTCTTTCCCAACTGGCATCTGCAGGTCTCGGCGAACCAGTTCTGGACACATGAATTCTGGCCGACGTCGGTGAATACGACGATCTGGGAGGCGCGCTTCTACAACAAGAAACCGAAGAGCGTGCGCGAGCGCCTGCAGCTCGAGCATTTCACGTCGCACATCTCCGACGGCATGCTCGAGGATCTCGGCAACATCGAATCGATGCAGACCGGCATGGAGACGGGCGCCAAACCGTTCGTTTATTTCAACGAGAGCGAGCTCCTGTGCCGACACGGGCTCGAGCAGGTCGTCCGGTGGTCGTCGGCGTCGACCGTGAAGGACGCGATCGCGTAGTGGAGAAGTCCGCGATCGGACGCTGCCGAAATGGTGGCGACGATCACGGACGTATCGATCGGGTGGGGCCGCGCAGCGTCGTTCCTCCGGTGCCCCCCCACACGTTAGCCGAAATCGTTCGACGCCCGTTTCGACGGGCGGTGAGATCGGCACGTCGCGCAGATGCCCGAGCTTGCCGGGCGCCTGCCGCAATCAAGCGGTATCGAACAACCGCGCGCTCGGGACGCTGTCCGCCTTCGCATCCTCGACCAGCATCGCGGCGGCCTTCTCGCCGATCATGATCGTCGCCGCATTGGTCGCACCGGAGATCGGCAACGGCATCACGGACGCGTCGGCGATGCGCAGCCCCTGCACGCCGCGCACGCGCAGCCGCGCATCGACCACCGCCATCGGATCGCTGTCGGGCCCCATACGCGCGGTGCCGTTGTGGTGATAGACGGTGCCGCCGCGCTGGCGCGCGAACGCGAGGATCTCGTCGTCGGTCCGGACGTCCTTGCCGGGGAACATCTCGTCGACGTAGTACGGCGCGAACGGCCTGGCCTGTAGCACGGCGCGCGCCATCTTGACGACGGCCACCATCGCACGCTGGTCCGATTCGTCGGTCAGGTAGTTCGGCTGCACCTCGGGTAGCACGTCGATGTTTGGGGAGCGCGCCTTGACCCAGCCGCGGCTGTCGGGCCGCTGCTTGTGGCCGCCCAGCGTCATGCCCGGGTAGCGATCGAGCAGGCCGGGCAGACCTTCCTGATAGCTGCCGGGCGTGAACGATACCTGCAGGTCGGGGCGCGCCAACGACGGCTCCGAGCGGAAGAAAAAGCGCATCGGCACCGGGCCCATGCTCAGGATGCTCGGCCGGCCGAGGAAGTAGCGCGCGATCTCGCGGGCCAGCGGCAGGCCGCGCCCGCGCTCGTTGAGGGTGGGGACGTCCTTGACCTTGACGGCCACGCGCAGGTTGAAGTGATCGACCAGGTTCGCGCCGACGCCGGGCAGATCGATCTGCGTCTGCACGCCGATGGTGCGCAGATGCGCATCGTCGCCGATGCCGGAGATCTGCAGCAGGCGTGGCGTGTTCAGCGCGCCCGCCGAGACGATCACCTCGCGACTGGCGCGCACCTCGCGCTCCGGGGCGCCGATGCCACCCGCCCGGTATCGCACGCCGGTCGCGCGCCGGCCGTCCAGCAGCACGCTGGTGGCGGGGCTGTCGGTCCGTAGCGCCACGCGTCCGCTTCTGATGGCCGGATGCAAGTACGCCCGTGCGGCGCTCCAGCGTCGCGGCAAGCGGCCGCGCGTGTCGATCATGAAATGCCACGGCCCGACGCCGTCCTGCGCTTCGGCGTTCGAGTCGGCCACGTACGGATAGCCGAAGCTCTTGACCGCTTCGACGAACAGCTCGCACAGCAGCGCCGGCATGATCGGGTCGGTGACGATCAGCGGCCCGCTGCGGCCGCGGTAGCGGTCGTCACCGGGCCCGATACGCGTCTCGGCCTTCTTGAAGTAGGGCAACACGTCGTCGTAGGACCAGCCCGGATTGCCGAGCGCGGCCCAGCCGTCGAAGTCGGCATGTTGCCCGCGGTTGTAGACCATGCCGTTGATCGAACCCGATCCGCCCACGACCTTGCCCTGCGTCAGTTCGATCGTGCGCCCAGCAGTGCCAGCGATCGGCTCGCTGCGAAAGCGCCACACGAGCCGGTCGTTGAAGAGGTTCTTGATGTAGCCGGCCGGAATGTGGATGAACGGGTTGGTATCGGGCGGGCCGGCTTCCAGCACGCACACGGTATGGCCGGCTTCGGCGAGCCGCGCGGCCACGACGCTGCCGCCGCTGCCGGCGCCGACGACCACGTAGTCGAAGGTTTCGCTCATGGGTCAGGCATCCAGATTGAAATTGATGGTCTTCAGTTCGGTGAACGCCTCGATCGTCGACCAGCCGCCTTCGCGGCCGACGCCCGAGCGCTTGATGCCGCCGAACGGCGCGTTCGGAATGCTGGCGAAGCCGTTGACGCCGATCGCGCCGCTCTTGACCGCGCGAGCGACGCGAAAGGCACGGCTGACGTCCGTCGTATATACGCAGCCGGCCAGGCCGTATTCGCTGCCGTTCGCGATGCGTATCGCTTCTTCTTCCGTATCGAAAGGAATCACAGACAGCACGGGGCCGAAGATTTCCTCTTGCGCAATCCGCATGTCGTTGCGCACGTTTGCAAAGAGCGCCGGCTCTACCCAGTTGCCGATGCCGAGCGCGCCGCCCGGCACACCGCCGCCCGCCAGCAGCGTCGCGCCTTGCGCACGGCCGGTTTCGACGTATTCGAGCACGCGCGACTGGTGACGCCGGGAGATCATCGGCGCGGACGTGGTGATGGCGTCGAACGGATCGCCGAACCGCACCTTCGCGAGTTGCGCCTGCGCGTGATGCAGAAACTCGTCCATGATTGACCGATGCACGATCGCGCGCGACGGCGTGGTGCAGACCTGCCCCGACAGGAAGGTGGAACACAGCCCCATGAGCGCCTGCGCCGTGGCCGGCACGCTGCGCGTGTCGGGAAAGACCAGCGCCGCACTCTTGCCGCCGAGTTCCAGCGACAGGCGCTTCATAGTCGGCGCGCTCGCTACCGTAATGCGTTCGCCGACGAGCGGGCTGCCGGTGAATGTCACCTTGTCGATCCCGGGATGGGACGTGAGCGCGGTGCCCGTTTCGGTGGCGCCGGTCACGAGGTTGAAGACGCCGGGCGGCAGATCGCTGTCGGCCAGGATCTGCGCGAGCCGGCTCACGGCGAGGTTGGTGAGTTCCGACGGCTTCACGACGACGGTACAGCCGCAGGCCAGCGCCGGCGCCACCTTCATCGCGAACGTCATCACGGGGCCGTTGTACGGCAGGATCGCCGCGACGACGCCGACCGGGTCGCGAAACGTCATGTACTGCATGTTCGACGCGGCGGAGAAGATCGGCAGCGTGTCGCCGTTGATCTTGTCGATCCAGCCGAGGAAATGGTCGAAGATGTCGGCGGCGGCTTTTGCCGACACGCGCGAGTTGCGGCTGAACGTGTACGGAATGCCGTTGTCGAGCGTCTGCAATCGGGCGATTTCGTCCTCGGCCGCATAGAGCCGCTCGACGATGGGTTGCAGCAGGCGCTTGCGTTCCTGCGCGCGCATGCGCGGCCACGGGCCTTCGTCGAACGCCTTGCGTGCCGCTGCCACCGCGAGCGCGACACCGCGCGTGCCGGCCTCGGCGAAGCTCGTCATGACTTCGTTCGTGCAGGGATTGATCTGGTCGAAACGCGCATCGGGCCAGTCGAGCCATTGGCCGTCGATGAACAGGCGGCCGGGGTTGACGTTCAGCGCATCGAGCCGGGAAACGAGACTGAGCATGGATTCGTGCAAGTAAGGGGTTTACTTCGGTACGCCGGTGAACACGTAGTTGCCGTCGGCGTCCTGGCTGACCAGCCCGAACGACGGCGAGCAGAAATGCGTGCAGGTAAACAGCGTGGCGCTTCCACCGAGGCGCGACAGCAGCGTATGCCGCGTGGTCGCCGATTGCGCGTGGTCGTAGTCCAGCACCAGCGCCATCTCGGGCCGCGCGATCTGGACCGGGTGATGCATCGCGTCGCCGGCGATGATGAACCGCTCGGTACCCGCATCGATCGCGACGGCGATATGACCGATCGTGTGCCCAGGCGTGGCGAACACCGAGATGCCGTCGCCGAGATCGGTATCGCGATCGATGAAGTTCGCGAGCCCCGCGTCGACGACGGGCTGCACCGATTCGTGAAACGAAATGTTCTGCGCGTCGTACATCGCGTCGTTCGCGTCGCCCTGTTGCGCGAACGCGTATTCCGCCTTGCCGAAGTGGTAATTCGCGTTGGGAAAGGTGGGCAGCCAGCGGCCGTCCTGCTTGTATGTGTTCCAGCCGACATGATCGAAATGCAGGTGCGTGCACAGCACGTCGGTCACGGCCTGGCGATCGATGCCGGCCTGCTTGAGCGTAGCCAGGAAGTCGAGCCGCAGATCGGCGAACGCGTCGAAACCGGCGATGTTCTTGTCGTTGCCGACGCAGGTGTCGATCACCAGGATGCGCTGGCCGATCCGCACGATGAAGCACTGGCTGACGGCACGCATGCGGTGTGCTTCGTCCACGTAGGGCGGCTTCATCCACGGAATCGACTTCATCACGTCGGGCGTGGCCTCGGGCAGCAGTGCGCCGAGAATCCCGCTGATGTCCATCTCGACGATCTGCACGACTTCCGCATGGCCGATCCGCGAGCGAATGGTATGCAGCAACGGCATGGTGATTGTCCTCGGAGTGGGTTGCACGACGGAGCACGCTGAACCGCACGCCGGCAGCGTGGCTGCGCGCCGGTCGATCGCCCATTCAACCATGTCACACGCCGTTTCCGCGGTTTTTCCGACGCGTTGTTTCTTCCTTCGAAAGTGCAAGCCGTGATGCCGCGCGACACGCGCGCTTCCAACCCACGGAACAACGTGCGCGCCGTATTGCGGATCACCGCGCGACGGGCCTTTAATGCAGGGCAACCGCGACGCAAACCCATGCGCTGCACGAGACGTTCAAGCGTGCCCGATCGAGCTGCATAGCCATAACAACGAGGAGATGCCACCACAATGAAATTGTCATTCAAGCAGCGGCTCGGCTTGCCGTTGGTTCTGAGCCTGTTCTGTCTGATTCTGCTGTCGGTCACGGACGCGTACCGGAATCGCGAGATGCGTCTCGAGGAGCGCAAGTCCGATCTTGTGCATGCCGTCCAGATCGCACTTGCCACGGCCGAGTTCTATGCGAAGCGGGTCGATGCGGGCGAGCTGAGCGCCGAACAAGCGCAACGGCTGGCGATGGACGTGATTCGCGGCATCCGTTACGGCGAAGCGGGTAGCGGTTATTTCTCGATTGTGAACTCGAAGGGCGTGGTGTTGATGTACCCGTTCGATGCATCGATCCAGAACAAGCCGTTGAGCGAACTGAATCCGAAGACTGCTGCCATCGTCAAGCAGCAGGTCGAACTGGCCGCGCGAGCCGGCAGCGGGTTCCAGCGCTTCGACTATCCGAAGGAAACGCCCGGGGTGACGACCGACGCTGCGCGAATCGCGTATGTCGATACGTACCGTCCATGGGACTGGATCATCAATACGAGTCTGTTCGTCGACGACATCGACAGCGCGTTTCAGGCAAGCCTGCTGCAAAGCTTCGGCCTCTTTGCGCTGATCGCGCTGGTGATGAGCGGCATCGTCGTGGTGCTCAATCGCGGCATCGCCCGCACCATAGGCGGCGAGCCTGCCGATGCGGTCGAGATTGCCGGGAGAATCGCGGCCAACGATTTCACGGCCGTCATCGCGACCGCGCCGAACGATTGCGGTAGCCTGCTCTATTCGATGAAACGGATGCAGGCGAATCTGTCCGGCGCCATCGACGGCATCAAGGCGAGCGCGGATTCGATTGCATCGGCGGCCGCGCAGATCTCGGCCGGCGATCTCGATCTGTCGCGCCGCACCGAGATGCAGGCTGCTTCGCTGCAGGAGACTGCGGCGAGCATGGCGGAACTCTCGTCGCGAGTCGGCCAGAACACCGACAACGTTCGGCAGGCGCTGGAAGTCGCCGTGCAGGCCGTGCAGTCGGCCGAGCGTTGCAACGGCGTGGTCTCGCAGGTCGTCGAGGCGATGGGCAGTATCGATGCGAGTTCCGGCAGGATCGCCGAAATTGTCGGCATCATCGAAAGCATCGCGTTCCAGACCAACATCCTCGCGCTCAACGCCGCCGTCGAAGCGGCGCGTGCAGGCGAGCAGGGGCGCGGTTTCGCCGTCGTCGCGTCGGAGGTGCGTTCGCTCGCTCAGCGTTCGTCGTCGGCATCGAAGGAAATTCGGGAATTGATACACGAATCCGTCGGACGCGTCAGGGGCGGCGTGGAGCTCGTGAACGCCGCGGGCACGTCGATGGCCGAGATCATGCACGCGATCTCGCGTGTGACGGCCTTGATGGAAGAAGTCGCAGCGGCCTCGGCGGAGCAGGGGCACGGCATCGATCAGGTCAACCAGGCCGTGTCGGAGATGGACCGGGCGACGCAGCATAATGCCGCGTATGTCGAGGAAGTCGCCGCCGCGGCGCAGTCGCTCGACGATCAGAGCAAGCAACTCGTCGCGATGATTTCGAATTTCGTCGTGCGCGAGGCCGACACGTCGCCGATGCCGGAAGTACTGCATACACCATACGATGGGGCACCCGCGATCGCGCGACGTCCGGTGCCTGCGAGCGAGTCCTATGCGATGTAACGGTGGACGCGATGTCGCGATCGTGCAAAACGATCGCGCGGCGCCGGTCGACGCAATTCGGCTCGCCCGAACCCTGGGGACAAGATGACGAACACGTTGCTGACAGATGACTCGACGCCTGGCATCCGCGTCGTCACGCTGAATCGCCCCGAGCGGATGAATGCGCTCGACGGCGCGACGCTCGCGGCGTTGAACGACGCCGTGCGCACGGCAGGCGATCCGGGCCGCGATATCCGCGTGATCGTGATTCGCGGTAGCGGCCGCGCGTTCTGCGCGGGCAACGACCTGAAGTGGCTCGCGAGCGGCGTGCTCGCCGATCCGGCCGCGCATATGCGGCATCAAGACCTGATGCAGGACACGTTCGCGTTGATAGAGGCGTCGCGGCAGATCGTGATCGCGTCGGTCAACGGTTATGCAGTCGCAGGCGGGTTCGAGCTGGCGCTGGCGTCCGACATCGTGATCGTCGACGAAAACGCGGAGCTGGGCGACGCACATCTGCAGCGCAATCTGCTGCCGAGCGGCGGCGGCTCGCAGCGGCTGCCGCGCAAGATCGGGCTGCCGCGCGCGATGTACTACCTCATCACGGGCCGACGCATGACGGGCCGCGAGGCTGAGCGGATCGGGCTCGCGGCGCTCGCGGTCAGCGGTGACGCCCTCGACGCCGAGACGATGGCGCTCGCGCGCGAGATCGCGCGAACCGACGCCGATGCGCTCGCGGCGATGAAACAGATGACGCGCCGCGCGCTGGAGATGCCGCTCAACGACGGGCTGTCGATGGAGCGGTGGATGCAATACCGTTACCGGACCGAATCGCCGTCGCTGGTGGCGTCGGTGCACGCTTTCGCGCAGGGCGAGCGCCGTTGAGCGGCGGCCGGCCGCGCGGGACGCACGCGCTCAGGGACGTTTCGCGCGCCGCTTGCGCGGCGGCGCTGACGCGACGGAAGCGGCAGGCGCGGCCGTTCGCGTGGCCGCGTCCGCTGTGAGCTGTTCGCGTTTCTCGACGAGGAAATCCATCAGCGCGCGCACCTTCGCCGGCATCTGCTCGCGCGACGGCGTGTACAGGTAGTAACCGGGAAACGGCTTGCACCACGGCGCGAGCACACGCACCAGCGTGCCGGCATCGAGATGCTCGCGCAGCGCGATGTCCTGGTGCTGGATCAGGCCGATGCCTTGCAGTGCCGCGCGTATCATCCCGTCGTCGTCGTTCGTGATCGTGGTGCCTTGCGGCTCGACCTCGAACGCATGCCCTTCGATCTCGGGCGACGTGAATTCCCAGCGATAGATCGCGCCGCTCGTCGTATGGCGATAGCAGAGGCAGTTGTGCCGGATCAGATCGGCGGGCGTCGCCGGCGTGCCGTGACGCGCGAAGTAGTCGGGCGAGCCGGCTACGACCATCTCGAGCATCGGCGTGATCGGCACGGCCACCATGTGCTCGGCCAGGCTCTCGCCGAGCCGGATGCCCGCGTCGTAACCGTGGGCGATGATATTCGACAGCCCGTCGTCCATCACGAGCTCCACGCGCAGCAACGGATAGCGCGCCATGAATTCGCCCAGGTGCGGTTCGAGCAGCTTGCGCGCGGCCACGCGCGACGTGTTGATGCGCAGCAGCCCGGACGGGGCGTGGCGGACTTCGTGCAGGTTGCGGATCGCCGCTTCGATCGAGTCGAAAGCGGGGCGCAACGTGTCGTACAGCCGTTGGCCGTCTTCAGTCAGCGACATGTCGCGCGTGGTGCGGTACAGCAGCTTCACGTTCAACTGCCGCTCGAGCGCTTTCAGGTTCTGCGAAAGCGCGGCGCGCGACACGCCCATTTCCGCGGCGGCCTTGGTGAAGCTCAGATGGTGCGCGATGTGCACGAACCAGACGAGGGAAGGGAGCTGGGACGGATCCATGATGCGATTGTCAAGTGTGACTGACGAATATAGTTGAAATTCGATGGGCGGGTAAGCGGCGAAATGCCGATATCGGCCGGCGCGCGGGAACCGGGAAACGGGCGCGAAGAGGGGGAAGCGCCGGCGCGTGCGCGCCGGGCGGCCGCGCAGGCCGCGAACTGGCTTGCGTGCAGCGAGTCGGCACCGATCCGCGCGCACCGGGCAGCGGTGCGCGCGACGATGCAGTCGATCCGGTCAGACGATCTTGCGCGATCGCAGCTCGGCCACTGTCCGTGCGTCGAAGCCGATGCCGGCGAGGATTTCGTCGGTGTGTTCGCCGGTCAGCGGAGGCCGCGTATGGATTTCAGGCGGCGTGCGCGACAGCGAAACCGGCGTCGCGAAGATCGGCACCGGTTTCGGCGCGCCAGGATAGTCCATCCAGCGAATCACGTCGGCGGCCTTGATGGTTTCGTCCTCGAGCGCCTGGCGCGGCGAATTGACCGGACTGGCCGGGATCCGCGCCGCCTCGAGCGCGGCCAGCGCGTCGGCGAGCGTCTTGTCGGCGCACCATTCGCTCATGATGTCGCTGAGGAACGCGCCGTTCTCGCCGCGCAGCGTATCGTTGGCGAAGCGCGGATCGTCGAGCAGTTCAGGCCGCCCCACGAGCTGCGTCCAGCGCTTGAACATCGGTCGGCCGATGACCTGCGTGATGAACCAGCCGTCCGTGGCCTTGAAGATGTCGGACGGCGCATAGCCGGACGCGCGGTTCAGCGTGGCCTGACGATCGAGGCCGAGCAGCGCTTCCTCGATCAGTGCGCCGCTGGCCATGTTCAGGCCCGTACACAGCAGCGACGCGCTGACTTCCTGGCCCATGCCGCTGCGCTGGCGTTCGTAGAGCGCCAGCACCACGCCGAGCGCGCAGGAAAACGCCGTCGCGAAGTCGACCACCGGCACCATCGCCTTTTGCGGCCGGTCGGGCGTGCCGGCCATATACACGGCGCCGCTGAGCGCCTGGCCGACGCCGTCGAAGCCGACCCGATCGCGCACGGCTTCGCTGTTGCCGAACGCATTGGACGCGACGAGAATGACGTCGGGCTTGATCGCGCGCAAGCTCTCGTAGTCGAGTCCGAGATGCTGCAGCGTGCGAGGCGGCATGTTCGCGATCACCACGTCGGCATCGACGACCAGCCGGCGCACGATCTCGCGCCCTTCCGGGCTGTCGAGATCGAGCGTCATCGAGCGCTTGTTGCGGTTGACCTGCAGAAACAGCGCGCCCTCGCCGTGTTCGGTCACGGGCACGATGAAGCGATCCTCGCCGCCGCCGACGCGGTCGATGCGGATCACGTCCGCGCCGTAGTCGGCGAGCAGCGCCGAGCAGAACGGCCCGGCGATGAAGCGTCCGAAATCGAGGACCTTGATGCCTTCGAGTACTTTCATGTTTCGTTTGCGGTAGGGTCAGGCGGAGGTCGCGGCCGTGCGCACTTCGTCGAGCGCACCGGGATTGTCGAGCGACGACAGATCGCCCGGCGGCTGCCCGCAGTACACGCTGCGGATCACGCGCCGCATGATCTTAGAGCTGCGCGTCTTCGGCAGTTGCGCGACCACGTGCACGCGGCCGGGCCGGAACGGGCGGCCCAGGCGCTTGTCGACGTGGCCCGACACGAGCGCCTCCAGATCGGCGCCGGCGATCGCGGCGTCGGGCTTCGGCACGACGAACACGACGAGCTTCTGCCCCTTGTCCGCATCGGCCACGCCGATCGCAGCCGCCTCCGCCACGTCCGGCAGCTCCAGCACGACTTCCTCGACCTCGGCGGGCCCGAGGCGCTTGCCGGCGACCTTCAGCGTGTCGTCGGAGCGGCCCATCATGAAGTAGTTGCCGTCGCGCGTGCGCAGCGCCAGGTCGCCGTGCACCCAGATGCCCGGAATGGTGTGCCAGTAGGTTTCCAGATAGCGTTCGTCGTCGCGCCAGAACGACTGCGTCATGCCGACGAACGGCGCGCGGATCGCCAGCTCGCCGACCTCGCCGGTCACGCTGACGCCGTCGGCATTCACCACGTCGGCGGCCACGCCGGGCGATACGGTATTGAAGCCGCTCGGCGGAATCGGCCGGATCGGTACGCTCGCGAGCAGCGCGCCCGACGCCTCGGTGCCGCCGGTGTAGTTGATGACAGGTGCAGTGCCGTCGCCGAAGCGCTGCAGGAACCAGTTGAAATGTTCGGGTGCGATGCCTTCGCCGGCCGTGATCAGCAAGCGCACGGTCGAGCGGTCGCCCGCGAGCGCCAGCCCTTCGTGGCTGGCCATGCCGCGGATCAGCGTCGGCGCCGAGCCGAAGTGCGTGACGCGGTGACGTTCCACCACGCGCGACATGCGCGACCAGTCGGGGTAGTCCGGCGCGCCGTCGTAGCACACCAGCGTCGAGCCGCGCAGCAGCGCGCAACCGAGTACCAGCGTGCCGGCGATCCAGCCCATGTCGGCGGGCCAGCAGTAGACGTCGCCGGGATGCACGTCGAAATGTACGAGCGAATCGTGAGCGATCTTGATCGGGAAGCTGCCGTGCGTATGGACCACGCCCTTCGGCTTGCCGGTGGTGCCCGACGTATAGATCACCATGAACGGCGTGTCGGGCGTGACCGACACCGGCTCGATTGCGTGGTCCGCCGCGGCGCGAGCCGTTTCCTGCCAGTCGAGGTCGCGCGCGTCCTGCGCGGTGTCGCCTTCGCCGCGCTTCCAGATCACGTGTTCGAGCAGCGGCAACTGGCGCCACGCATCGCGCAACGCGCCCTGGACGTCCACGCGCTTGGTGCGGCGCGAGAAGCCGGTCGACGCGATCACGATGCGCGCTTCCGCAGCCGACAGGCGCGCGACGATCGCATCGACGCCGAAGCCGCTGAACAGCGGCACGACGAGCGCACCGAGATGCACGATCGCGAGCAGCGAGACGGTCGCCTCGATGCCGTTCTCCATCAGCAGGCCGATGCGGTCGCCCTGTTTGACGCCGCGCTGCGCGAGCCCCGCCGCAAAATCGCGCACGCGCCGTTCGAGTTCCGCATAGGTCAGCTCGCTCACGCTGCCGTCCTCGCGCTCGGCCACCACGGCCTTCTGTTGCGCGGTGGCGGGGTGGCGCGCCCAGCCGTAGATGGTGTTGACCCAGTTGAGCTTGCCGCCGGGGAACCACCTCGGAAACTGCGGGCCGCGCGACAGGTCGACGTAGCCCGTAGGCGGCACGTCCCACGCGATCGCGCATTCGCGCATCACGGTCTGCCAGTAGCGCTCGGGCTCGTCGATCGACACGCGCATCAGTTCTTCATACGACGGCACGCCGAGCGCGCGCATCAGCGTCACGATGCCGGCGTTCTGCAACTCGCGCTGGCCGGGTTGCCACGCGCGGGCGGATTCATGGTCAGTCATGATCGGTCTCCTTGCTCAGGCGCGCTCGACGATCATCGCGATGCCCTGACCGCCGCCGATGCACATCGTTTCGAGGCCGTAGCGGACCTTGCGGCGCTGCATCTCGTGCAGCAGCGTGCTCATGATGCGCACGCCCGTCGCGCCCACTGGGTGACCGAGCGAGATGCCGGAGCCGTTCACGTTGAGCTTGTCCTCGAGCGCGTCCATCGAGCTGCCCCAGCCCTTGACGCAGGCGAGCGCCTGGCACGCGAACGCTTCGTTGAGCTCGATCAGGTCCATCTGGTCGAAGCGCAGGCCCGTGCGTGCCAGCACCTTCTGCACGGCAGGCACGGGACCGATACCCATGCGCGCCGGATCGCAGCCCGCAGCGGCCCAGCCGACCAGCCAGCCGAGCGGCGTGAGGCCGAGTTCGTCGAGCTTGTCCTCGGCGACGATCAGGCAGGCGGCGGCCGCGTCGTTCTGCTGACACGCGTTGCCGGCCGTGACGACGCCGTCCTTCATGATGGTGCGCAGTTTGGCGAGGCTCTCGGGCGTCGTGTCGCCGCGCACGCCTTCGTCCTGCGCGACGATCAGCGCGTCGCCCTTGCGCTGCGGCACCGACACGGGAACGATCTCGGCGTCGAAATGGCCGGCCTGCTGCGCGGCCGCGGCGCGCCGGTGGCTGCGCGCGGCGAACCGGTCGGACGCTTCGCGCGTGATGTCGTATTCGCGCGCCAGCGTCTCGGCCGTCTCGATCATGCCGCTGATGCGGCCGAAGCGGCTTTCCGGCTGCGAGCGCTCGCGGCCGCGGTCGAGCCGGTCGTGCATCGTGACCGAACCGGCACGCTTGCCCCAGCGCATGTCGGTCGTATAGAACTCGACGTTGCTCATGCTTTCGACGCCGCCGGCCATCACCACGTCGGCCGCGCCTGTCTGCACCATCATCGCCGCGGTGGCTAGCGCCTGCACACCGCCGCCGCAGCGCCGGTCCAGCTGCATGCCGGCCACTTCGATCGGGAAGCCCGCTTGCAGCGCGACCCAGCGCCCCGTACACGGCGTCTCGCCGCTCGCATAGCTTTGCGCGAACACGACGTCGTCGAGGCGCGCCGGGTCGAGCCCGGTACGCTCGACGATGGCGCGCGCGACGGTGGCGCCGAGTTCCTCGACGGGAACGCCCTTCAACGTTCCGCCGAACGCGCCCACCGGGGTGCGCAGCGGAGAGACGATGGCTGCTCGTTTCATTTGGAATGCCTTTGAATGTCGTCAATAATCGGCCACCGTCGCGCGCGTGTCACGCGCCGGCGGCCTGGGTTGTTGCGCTGCCGCCGCCGGATCAGCCGTAGCGTCCGCCGGTCACGTGCAGCACTTCGCCGCTGATGAAGCCGGCACGCTCGCTGGCGAGGAACGCCACCGCGTCGGCGATGTCGTCCGGGCGCCCGACGCGCTTGATCGGCTGCGCGGCCACCGCACGCTCCTTGATCGTTTCGTAGGTCGGCAGCGCCTGCACCATTTCCGTTTCCATGAAGCCCGGCGCGACGCAGTTCGCGGTGATCCCGTAGCGGCCTTCCTCCATCGATAGCGCCTTGGCCATGCCGATCAGGCCGGCCTTGGCGGCGGAGTAGTTGGCCTGCGTCGGGTTGCCGAGGTACGCGCGCGAGCTGATGTTGATGAGCCGGCCCCAGCCCTGCTCGATGAAGTGCGGCATGACCGCTTTCGCGGCCAGGAACGCGCCCTTGAGCATGACGTTCATCACGAAGTCCCAGTCGTCCTCGCTCATCTTCACGAGGTACTTGTCGCGCGGCGCGCCGGCGTTGTTCACGAGGATGTGCACACCGCCGAAATGCGCGACCGTTTCATCGACGAGGCGCTGCACGTCGGCCGCGCACGTGATGTCGCCGACGATGCAGTGCGCGGCGAGCCCTTCGTCCTGCAGCGCTCGGGTGGTGGCTTGTGCCAGCTCGGCATTGATGTCGGTAACGACGACGCTCGCGCCTTCCTGCGCGAGCCGGCGCGCGGTGGCGGCGCCGAGGCCGCGCGCCGAGCCGGTGACGATGGCGACCTTGCCGGTCAAACCCAGATCCATGACTGTCTCCTGAAGAATTGCGTATCAGCGCAGGTCGACCCGCGCGTTGGTCAAAACCACCACGTTGCGCTCCACGGCCGTGACGCGCAGTGAAACCGTGTCGCCGCGCACCCACATCTCGGTACGCAGCGTGTCGCCGGGCCAGGCTGGCGCGGTGAAGCGCACGCGCATGCCCGCGAAGCGCGTGTCGTCGTAGGCCAGTACCGTGCGCAGCACCGCGTGCGCGGCCACGCCCATCAGCGCCATGCCGTGCAGGATGGGGCGCGCGAAACCGGCCGCGGCGGCCACCGCCGGGTCGGCATGCAACGGATTCAGGTCGCCGCTCAGGCGGTAGATCAGCGCCAGTTGCGCGGGCGTGGTCAGCTCGCAGACGTGATCGGGCTCGCCGTCGGGCATCGCATGCGGCACCGGCAGCGGCGTGGTGCTGCCGCCGTCGCCGAAGCCGCCGTCGCCGCGCAACAGGCTCAGTTGCACGACGGTCGCCAGCAGGTGGCCCGTGTCGGCATTGGCGATCTCGCGCGTCTGCTGCAGGAACGCGCCCTTGTTTTCGCCCTTGTCCCACAGCCCGGTGATGCGCGTCGTGCCCGTGACGCGGCCGCTGGCCGGCAATGGCGCGTGAATCCGGATTTCCTGTTCCGCATGCAGGATCTTTTGCCAGGTGATGCCGGTGTCCGGCTCGCGTGCCCAGAAACCGGGATAGGCGAGCACGTTCGCCATGGTCGGCAGCGCGCGCAGCGACGTGCCGGCGCGGCCTTCGTAGACGTAACGCAGTTGCCCCGCGTCGAGCGGATCGGCGCCGAGGCCCACGCCGAGTGCGTAGAGCTGCGTATCGCGCAGCGAGTACGCATGCTCGATGGGCGGGAACGGACGGGACAGCAGATGATCGGGCTGGAGCGGCATGGCAAACGTGACGGCAGTGGATTCGAGTGCTCACGATGGAGCCGCGTGGTTGTCGGGTCAACGGATCGGCGCAGATTGTTCCGTACCTTGGCAGGCGTCCGGGCCGCGGTGCGCGCCGGCCCAATGTCGGCCGTGCCGGCGCCGTTTCATTCTTCGGAACGTTTTTGGCCGTGCAATTGTTTCGGGCCGGCCGCCGGCGCAGCATCTCGTCGTCTTTCTCATCTTTTTTCAGGCCCACCGACATGATTCGCGATCAAGAAACGCTCAACGGCCTGCTCGACTCCATCGCCCGGTTCGTGCGCGAGCGGCTCGTGCCCAACGAGGAACTCGTGGCCGAAACCGACGAGATTTCCGACGACATCGTCGCCGACATGAGGGCGCTGGGCCTGTTCGGCCTCACGATTCCGGAGCGCTTCGGCGGTCTGGAACTGACGATGGAGGAGGAGGTGCTGGCGGTGTTCGAGCTGTGCCAGGCTTCTCCGGTCTTCCGCTCGCTGTTGGGCACGACCGTGGGCATTGGCTCGCAAGGGATCCTGTTCGACGGCACGCCCGAACAACAGGAGAAGTACCTGCCGCGCCTCGCGACCGGCGAGCTGATTGCGTCCTTCGCGCTGACCGAACCGGAAGCCGGCTCCGACGCGGCGTCGCTGCGCACCACCGCGATCCGCGACGGCGACGACTACGTCGTGAACGGCACCAAGCGCTTCATCACGAACGCGCCGCATGCAGGCATCTTCACGTTGATGGCGCGCACCAACCCGGAAGACAAGGGCGCGGGCGGCATTTCGGCGTTCATCGTCGATGCGAAGTCGCCCGGCATCAGCTTCGGCAAGCGCGACAAGAAGATGGGACAGAAAGGCGCCCATACCTGCGACGTGATTTTCGACAACGTGCGCGTGCCGGCCGCGAACCTGATCGGCGGCAAGGAAGGGCAAGGTTTCAAGACGGCGATGAAGGTGCTCGACAAGGGGCGTATCCATATCGCGGCCGTCTGCGTGGCTGTGGCTGAGCGGATGCTGTCGATGGCGTTGTCGTACGCGATGGAGCGCAAGCAGTTCGGCAAGCCCATCGCCGATTTCCAGCTCGTGCAGGCGATGCTGGCCGACAGCAAGGCCGAGATCTATGCGGCGCGCTGCATGGTGCTGGACGCCGCGCGCCGGCGCGACGACAAGCTGCCAGTCAGCACCGAGGCATCGTGCGCGAAGCTGTTCGCGTCCGAGATGTGCGGCCGCGTGGCCGATCGCGCGGTGCAGATTTTCGGCGGTGCCGGCTACATGGCCGAATATGCAATCGAGCGTTTCTATCGCGACGTGCGCCTGTTCCGGATCTATGAAGGCACGACCCAGATCCAGCAGATCGTGATTGCCCGCAACATGATTCGCGACGCGCAATAAGGCGCGGTGTGCGCCGTCGCAATTTCAAAATCAGAACTCGATTTCAGAATTGAACGAATTTTGAAACCGCCTTTGAACGATCTCCACGCGCGTCGGGGCCGTGCGGTCGAGATCCGATGTGGCCTGCTTTTTGCATGATTGAACCTCGACGCATGGGGCGCCCGCCGGCCACGCAGGTATCTCCGCGAGCCAGACGGGCCGGGCCGAAGAGCGACAAGCTTCTATACACGCAAGGTGATGCAATGACTGGCTATCAAAAGCGAAATGGCTACCGCAAGACGATGCGCGCAGGCTCGGGCTCGAGGGAGCGGGGGAACGCCTTCGAACAACGACGGCGCAGCCCGGCGACCGGCCCCGCGATGTGAACTGGGCGTGGGCGAGATCCGGTGCGGGTTACGACTGGATGGACCACGCGCCGCTTTTCGAGCACCGCGACTGAAATCGTGGCGGCCCGCGTCGTGGCGCGGGCCCCCGTGTCCCGATCGACGACCGACCGGCCGGTCTCCTGTTGGTCTGCCCGGTTGGTCGGCTGGATGCTGTTCGTCGTCGCGTCGTCGATAGCGGCTATCGGGCGATATGACGACGATGTCGACTGGCGAAAGCCGGGACGAAAGCAACGCCGCGTGACCGACGCGACGATCCGTCGCCGCCCCGTGAATCAGGCAGGCGGTGGATGGCGCGTCGGCGCACCTCATTCAACCCTTCACAATCCATGGCTGCCGTGACGCCTACCCCCATCCAGTCCATCCTGATCGCGAACCGCTCGGAGATCTCGATTCGCGTGATGCGCGCCGCCGCCGAGCTAAACATGCGCACCGTGGCGGTGTATTCGAAGGAAGACCGCCTCGCGCTGCATCGCTTCAAGGCGGATGAAAGCTACCTGATCGGCGAAGACAAGAAGCCGCTCGCCGCGTATCTCGATATCGACGACATCCTGCGCGTCGCGCGCCAGGCCAAGGTCGATGCGATCCATCCCGGCTATGGCTTCCTGTCGGAGAACCCCGATTTCGCGCAGGCCGTGATCGACGCGGGCATCCGCTGGATCGGCCCGTCCCCCGACGTGATGCGCACGCTCGGCAACAAGGTCGCCGCGCGCAATGCGGCGATGGCGGCCGGCGTGCCGGTGATGCCCGCCACCGCGCCGCTGCCGGACGATCTCGACGCATGCAAGGCGCTGGCTGCGGAGGTTGGCTATCCGCTGATGCTGAAGGCCAGCTGGGGCGGCGGCGGGCGCGGCATGCGCGTGCTGGAAAACGCACAGGATCTCGAGACGCTGCTGCCGGTCGCGCGGCGCGAAGCGCTGGCCGCGTTCGGCAACGACGAGGTGTACGTCGAGAAGCTCGTGCGCAATGCACGGCACGTCGAAGTGCAGGTGCTCGGCGATATGCACGGCACGGTCGTTCATCTGCACGAGCGCGATTGCACGGTGCAGCGCCGCAACCAGAAGGTCGTCGAACGCGCGCCGGCGCCGTATCTCGATCGCGAAGGTCGTCATGCGCTCTGCGAAGCGGCGCTGCGGCTGATGCGCGCGGTCGGCTATACGCATGCGGGCACCGTCGAATTCCTGATGGATGCCGACACGAGCCGGTTCTATTTCATCGAGGTGAACCCGCGCATCCAGGTCGAGCATACGGTGACCGAAATGATCACCGGGATCGACATCGTGAAGGCGCAAATCCGCATTACGGAGGGCGGCCGGATCGGGCTTGCCGAAGACGTCGTGAACGGCGCCGGAACGCTCGCCGAGCGCGCGGCCGGCGTGCCGGCGCAGCAGGACATCCCGCTGAACGGCCATGCGCTGCAATGCCGGATCACGACCGAGGATCCGGAGAACGACTTTCTGCCCGACTACGGCCGGCTCACCGCCTACCGCAGCGCGGCGGGCTTTGGCGTGCGGCTCGACGCGGGCACCGCGTACGGCGGCGCGGTGATCACGCCGTACTACGATTCGCTGCTCGTCAAGGTCACGACGTGGGCGCCGACCGCAGCCGAATCGATTCATCGGATGGATCGCGCGCTGCGCGAATTCCGCATTCGCGGCGTCACGTCGAACCTGCAGTTTCTCGAGAACGTGATCAATCATCCGGCGTTCGTCGCCGGCGACGTGACGACGCGCTTCATCGACAGGACGCCGGAACTGCTCGCGTTCGCGAAGCGCGGCGACCGCGCAACGAAGCTGCTGCGCTATCTCGGCGAGCTGAACGTGAACGGCAACGCGGAGATGAACGGCCGCACGCTGCCGGCGCTGCCGTTGCCGAAACCGGTGCTGCCGAAGGTCGACACGGCGGTGGCGATTCCAGCCGGCACGCGCGATCGCCTGCGCGAGCTCGGCCCGGAAAAATTTGCGCAATGGATGCTCGAGCGCAGGCAAGTGCTGCTGACCGACACGACGATGCGCGACGCGCACCAGTCGCTGTTCGCGACGCGCATGCGTACGGCCGACATGCTGCCGATCGCGCCGTTCTACGCGCGCGAGCTGTCGCAACTGTTCTCGCTGGAATGCTGGGGCGGCGCAACCTTCGACGTCGCGCTGCGCTTCCTGAAGGAAGACCCGTGGGAGCGCCTCGCGCAACTGCGCGAGTGCGTGCCGAACATCCTGTTCCAGATGCTGCTGCGCGGCTCGAACGCGGTCGGCTACACGAACTACGCGGACAACGTCGTGCGCTTCTTCGTGCAGCAGGCCGCGAGCGCGGGTGTCGACGTGTTCCGCGTATTCGACTCGCTGAACTGGGTGCGCAACATGCGCGTGGCGATCGATGCGGTCGGCGAAAGCGGGATGCTGTGCGAAGGCGCGATCTGCTACACCGGCGACCTGTTCGACACGTCGCGCTCGAAATACGACCTCAAGTACTACATCGGCATCGCGCGCGAGTTGCAGCAGGCCGGCGTGCACGTGCTCGGCATCAAGGACATGGCCGGCATCTGCCGTCCGCAGGCGGCCGCCACGCTCGTGAAGGCGCTCAAGGAAGAAACCGGGCTGCCGGTGCATTTCCATACGCACGACACGAGCGGGATTGCCGCGGCGTCCGTGCTCGCGGCGATCGGCGCGGGTTGCGATGCGGTGGACGGCGCGCTCGACGCGATGAGCGGCCTCACGTCGCAGCCGAACCTGTCGAGCATCGCGGCGGCGCTCGCGGGCAGCGAACGCGACCCGGGGTTCGATGCCGATCGCCTGCACGAAGCGTCGATGTACTGGGAAGGCGTGCGCCGCTATTACGCGCCGTTCGAATCGGAGATTCGCGCGGGCACCGCCGACGTCTATCGTCACGAGATGCCGGGCGGCCAGTACACGAACCTGCGCGAGCAGGCACGCTCGCTCGGCATCGACCATCGCTGGACCGAGGTGTCGCGCGCATACGCGGACGTGAACCGGCTGTTCGGCGACATCGTGAAAGTCACGCCGACGTCGAAGGTGGTCGGCGACATGGCGCTGATGATGGTCGCGAACGACCTGAGCGTGGACGACGTGCGCAACCAGAACAAGGACATCGCATTCCCGGAGTCGGTCGTGTCGCTGTTCAAGGGCGAGCTCGGTTTTCCGCCGGACGGCTTCCCGGTGGAGCTGTCGCGCAAGGTGCTGAAGAGCCAACCGCCGGCGCCGTATCGCCCTGGCGACCAGCTTCCGCCAGTCGATCTCGACGCGGTGCGCGTGCAGGCCGAGGCAGCCTGCGAGCAGCCGCTCGACGACCGGCAATTGGCGTCGTACCTGATGTATCCGAAGCAGACGGTCGACTACTACGCGCACGTGCGCGCGTACAGCGACACGTCGGTGGTGCCGACGCCGGCGTTCCTGTACGGCCTGCAGCCGCAGGAGGAGGTGGCGATCGAGATCTCGCCGGGCAAGACGCTGCTCGTGTCGCTGCAAGGGCAGCACGCCGATGCGCAGGACGGCATCGTAAAGGTTCAGTTCGAACTGAACGGTCAGCCGCGCTCGGCGCTCGTCGAGCAGAAGACGGTCGTGCAGGCCGGCAAGGAGCGGCACGGGCTGCAGCGCGCCGATCCGGGCAACCCGCTGCACGTGGCCGCGCCGATGCCGGGGTCGGTGGTGACGGTGGCCGTACAGCCGGGCCAGCGCGTGATGGCCGGCACGACGCTGATCGCGCTCGAGGCGATGAAGATGGAAACCCACATCGCGGCCGAGCGCGACTGCGAGATCGCGGCCGTGCATGTGAAGCCCGGCGAGCGCGTCGCCGCGAAGGATCTCCTGATCGAGCTGAAGGGCGACGCGTAACGCGGGCGGTGGCGGCCCGGCGCGGCGGGCGGCGGACCGCCGCCGCGCCGCGTCTTCGTGCCATTCCCGGATTCGTCTAACGTTCCGTACTTTGATCCGTCGCGCCGCGCTTGTTCCGTCTCGAATTTGGCGGAAAACCACGAAGAGGAACTGCCGGCGGCCGATTTCGAGGCCACTTATGTTTTCAGAGTACGGAACATATTGGAACTACAATTGACGCGTTTACCGGTTGGCTTCTCTAATGAAGCCATCGGACGGTCGCGTGCCGCGCGCGCCGCCACGCTGCGTGGCGGACCGCGTTGACCGACCGGTACACGCAAGTTCACGGCCGCTTCCAGAGCCAGATCGAGACAAACGGAGCAATCGATGTCGCCGCAGTCGAACCGGGCAGCGCTGCCCCTGTCAGGACAGGAAAACGCGGGTTGGCACGATGGGCCGACCGGAGACAGAGAGCGTCCGGAAGGCAGCCCCGCGTCCGGCGCGATGGTCGTTCCGCTCGCGCGCAGCCTGGCAATCCTCGCCGCGTTTTCGCCGCACGAGCCGTGGCTCGGCAATCAGGAACTCGTGATCGAGACGGGCATCCCCGCACCGACGGTGTCGCGGATGGCTCGCTCGCTCGTCGCGCTCGGCTATCTTCACTATTCGCCGCAGCGCCGCAAGTATCGGCTGGCGGCGCCCGTGCTGTCGCTCGGCTATGCCGCGATCGCGCATTCGAACGTGCAATTGCTGGCGCGGCTCGAGATGCAGGCCTTCGCGAACGCGAACGAAACCTACGTGATGCTCGGCACGCGCGACCGCCTCGACGTGATCGTGCTGGAGACGTGTGCGGGCAAGCCGGCCTCGGTCGACCTCAAGCTGTATGCGGGCACGCGGCTGCGCATCGCCTCGTCGCCGATGGGCTGGGCCTTGCTAGCCGCGCTGCCGGAACTCGAGCGCTTCTACCTGCTCGGCAATATCGAACGCAAGACCGGCCGCGACTGGCCGAGCCTGCGCCGCCGCATCAGCGAAGGCATTTCACAGGTACACAACGTCGGCTACTGCATGTCGCTCGGCGAATGGGAACCGGACCTGACGATCCTCGCGGTGCCTCTGGTGGTGCAGGATCACACGCCGCTCGTGCTGGCCTGTATCGGGCGCAGCGCGCGGCTCGGGCGCGCGCGGGTTGAACGGGAACTCGGGCCGAGGCTGGTGGCCGCGGCCCAGCACCTGCAGGAGCAGGCGGTCGTGACCGACTGACATGCCGATGAACAGAACCGACAAGCAACATGGCGTCACGCTGACCGTCGAGCGCGGGCTCGAGGTGCTGCATGCGTTTCGCGCGGCGCGTGCGCCGCTGTCCAACGCGGAACTCGTGCGGCGCACCGGTCTGCCGAAGGCCACGGTATCGCGGCTGACCACGACGCTGATCTCGATCGGCTATCTGCGCCGGGTGGGCGGCGGGCGGCAGTTCGAACTCAGTGCCGGCGCGTTGAGCATCGGCCACGCGTATCTGGAAGCCAATGCCGTCACGCGCCTCGTCGCGCCCGTGATGCAGAAGCTCGCCGACAAGCTGAACCTGTCGGTCGCGCTCGCGGTCCCGCATCGGCTCGACATGGTGTATATCGCGTGGCGCGCAAGCGCGCGGATCGCGACGCTGCGGCTCGGCGTCGGTTCGCTGCTGCCGATGGCGACGACCGCGGTCGGGCGCGCCTACCTGTATGGGCTGCCGGAGGCGATGCGCGCGCCCCTGATCACTCAGCTGCTCGATGCGGCGGGCGACGATGCGGAGACCGTGCGCGAGAACCTCGATGCGGCATTCGAGGATCTGCGGCAGTCGGGCGTATGCATGTCGGTCGGCGAGTATCAGCGCAACGCGTACGGCATTGCGTTGCCGATCGTGGTTGGCCGCACGCAAACGCTGATGGCGCTGAATTGCGGGGCCGTGGAACTGGAGCCGGACATGGCGGCGATCCGCGAGCGTGTGACGCCCGAACTGAAGGCGGCGGCCAAGACGCTGTCCTTCATCCTGAACGACGTCGACTGCGAGCCTTGATGATCGGATTCAGTGTGTTCGGGTCGCTGGTCGATCTAACTAATGATAGTTTCAATCGAAATGCAAGCTACCGCTAACCGGAGACGTGGGATGCAGGCGCAACGAGACGGCAAGGATGCAGGCGACCGGTCGGCAGCCGATGTGGAAACGCTCGAACGCATTGCCGCCGAGCGGTACACGTGCCGTGCCTATTTGCCGGACGCGGTGCCGACCGACGTGATCGAGCGCATCGTCGAGATCGCGAAACGCGCGGCGTCGTGGTGCAACGTGCAGCCGTGGCATGCGATCGTCACGTCGCGCGACACGACCGAGCGTTTCCGCGCGGCGCTCGTCGCCCATGCGGCGCAGCATCCCGGCATCGACGCAGACATGCCGTTTCCGGACGAATATCGCGGCGTGTACGGCGAGCGTCGGCGGGAAGTCGGCTATGCGCTCTATGCGGCGCTCGGCATCGCGCGCGACGACCGCCCGGCGCGCGAGCGGCAGGTTGCCGAGAACTTCCGGCTGTTCGGCGCGCCGCATGTCGCGCTGCTGACGATCCCGGCCGAGCTGGGGCCGTACGCGGCGCTCGATTGCGGCGCGTTCGTCGCGTCGTTTCTGCTGGCGGCGCGCGCGCACGGCGTCGCAACGACCGCACAGGCGGCGCTCGCTCATCACGCGCGGTTCATTCGCCGCTATTTCGGCATCGGCGACGAGCGCCGGTTCGTCTGCGGCATCGCGTTCGGTTATGCGGACATGACGCATTCGGCCAACGCGTTCCGCTCGACGCGCGCCGCCATCGCGGACGTAATGCAGCTGGTTTGACGCATGCCGTTCCCATCGATTCGCGGCGTGCCAACGCATGGCGCCAGCGAACGGCCAGATCGACGAATCCGGCCGGCAGCCACGCGTGCCGGCGCCCAAAAACAGGAGAACAACACGATGACTGGAACGAACCATACGCCCGGCCCGGCGCTGGCCGTCGTGCAGGCCGCATGGAACGCGGCTGCGCGCGACTGGAATGCCGACGCGTTGACCGGCGTCTACACGACCGATGCGCTGTTCTTCGGCGGCCGGCCCGGTCACGCGGCCGGGCACGATGCGATTCGCGCGTACTTCGCGTCGTACGAAGGCGTGATCAGGTCCGCCACGCTGGAACTGGTCGAGCAGCAGTTCATCCGGTTCGGCGACGACTGCTTTCTCGCGCAGGGCTACGGCGAATTCGCGTTCGTGCTCGGCGACGGCACGACGTCGCGCTCGCGTCTGCGCACGACGCTCGTGATCGCGGCGCAGCAGCACGAATGGAGGATACGCCAGCATCATTTCTCGGCTTCGCCGGACACGCCGCCGATCTGAGGGGGTGATTCGCACGCGAGGGCCTCGGGGCGCCCGTGCGCCGTGGCCCATACCGCGGACGCCCGCATACCGCGCGCCTTACGTCGTGCCGACGTGACGCGCGAGAAACTGCTCGGCGGCGCGGCCGAACACGTCGTTGCGGTCGCCGGCGACCATGTGTCCCGCCGCGGCGACGTTCACGTATTCGGCGTGCGGGCACAGTTCGAGAAACTCGCGCACGCCCGCTTCGCTGACCACGTCGGAACTGCCGCCGCGCACCAGCAGCGTGGGGAGCGCGAGGTTACGCGCGCACGCGGAGAAGCGGGCGTGACGGGCGGGCAGGTCGGTCGTTCCCGACAGAAAGCGCGGATCCCAATGCCAGTGATAGCGGCCGTCGTCGCCGAGCCGGACGTTCTTCGACAGGCCGGCATGATTACCCGAGTGTGAACGGTGCGAACGATAGCGCCCGATCGCATCGGCGACTTCGTCGAGCGAGCCGAATCCGTCGGGGTTCTGCTGCATGAAGGAACGGATGCGCGCGACGCCGGCCGGCTCCGTATACGGCACGATGTCGACCAGGATCAACGCACGCGCGTCGAGCTTGCGTTCGCCGATCGCGACGAGGCTCGTGCCGCCGCCGAGCGATGCGCCGATCAGCACCGGCGGGCGACGGGCGCCGAGCGCGTCGACGACGTGGCGCAGATCCCTGACGAATGCGTCCTGGCTGTAGTCGCCGTCGGCGCTCCAGTCCGAGTCGCCGTGTCCGCGCGCGTCGAAGGCCACCGCGAAATAGCCGGCGCTGCCGAGCAACGCGCCGGTGCCACCCCACGCATGACGCGTCTGGCCGCCGCCATGCAGCAGCACGACGAGCGGGGCGTCGGGATGCCCCCATGTGTCTCCGGCGAGCCGCACGCCGTCGGCGGTACGCCACAGATGCATGGGCTCGGGGGTGCCGGGAAGGCGGCGTCCCGGCCTCGTCGGAGTGCGCGCGATGGTTTGGCTGGATGGCGTCATGACGGATCGAGAGGGATTGAAGGGGCAGCGTGGATGCGGTCCGCGGTTCACCGCGCCTTCCAACTTCGCCGGTGCACGCACGCGTGTCAACGCGGGCGGCCGCGGCGTTCCGTACTGTGAGCGTGCCGGCCGATCGCGCGGTGGCGGTTCCGCGCGATCGGCTGCGCGACGTCGCGCGGCGAGCGAGAGATTCAGGCAAAGCCGCGGGAGGTGCGCCGCGCGCGACCGGCCGGCCGCCGCGGTTGCGGTTCGCTGGCTCACGCCATGAAAATACGCTACCCTGTCAAACATTAGTTTTGTGTCACATGGCGGCAGGCGATAGGATCAGGCATTACCCGGAAGACGCAGACATGCCGCCGGCCGCCGTCGCGCGCCGGAACGGCAACGGGACGGACAATCGCTTGCGCGGCGTGCTGCACGACGCCGCGTGGCCGGTGGCCCCGCATGCGGCATCCGGCGTGCTTCACTTCATCCAGATTCTTGATAACAGTGGACGGCTGATACACGAACGTGCGAAAGCGAAATGTAAATCCCAGCGCGGATACCCGGGAAACCTTGCTGCGGCTTGCCGCGCGCTCTTTTGCGACGCAGGGCTATGCCGCGACCACGATGCGCTCGATCGCGGACCAGGCCGGGATCGAGGCGGCCAGCATCTACTATCACTTCTCGTCGAAGGAAGAATTGGTCGACGTCGTGATGGAGCACGGCGCGGACAGCATCGTGCAGCACATCAACGAGCATTTCGACGCACTGCCGCCCGATGCGACGGCCGAGGCGCGCTTCAAGGCGGCGCTGCTCGGGCAGATGAGCGCGCTGATCAAGTTTGGCGACTACGCGCTCGCGCACGGCAGGCTGCTGACCCAACTGCCCGAGAAGGTGCGGGAGCGCCAGGTCAAGCGGCGCGAACGCCATCAGCAGCTGTGGACCGCAGTGTTCGACGGCTTGCGCGCCGAAGGCCTGCTGCGCGAGGACGTCGACATCGCGCTCTGCCGCGTGTTCGTGCTCGGCTGCATCAATTCCGTCCAGACCTGGTTCGACCCGAAGAAGGGTTCGCTGGACAAGGTCGCCGAACAGCTCAGCACGATGTTCTTCGAAGGCGTGAAGCCCGCGGCAGGCGCGAAGCGCGCGGCAGCCGCGAAGCCTGCCGCGAAAGCGAAGCGCAGCACCCGCAAGGGCGAACTGGCCGCGTGAGCGGGCCGGCGATTCGAGGCGACGTGCTCGTCGGCCCGCTCACGCGGCCGCGCGATTCCGCAGCACGTGGTCGCGCGGCATCCGGCGCTCGAGAAAGTCGAGCACGGTCTGGCCGAACAGGTCGTTGTGTTCGCCTGCACTCGTATGGCCGGCATCCCGGACGTCTGTATGCTCCGCATGGGGGCACAGGCTCAGGAACTCGCGTGCGCCCGTCTCGCTGACGATGTCGGAGTCTGCGCCGCGCACGAGCAACGTCGGCAGCCTCAGGCGACGCGCGCTGGCCGCAAAGCGCGCATGGCGGCGCGTCAGGTCGCGCGGCCACGCGAGAAAATGCGGATCCCAGTGCCAGTGATATTTCCCGTCGTCGTAGCGCAAGCTGCGCGCGAGGCTTTCCTCGCTGAGTGCTTGCGGCGGATGCGCGCGATCGTGGCGGATCGCGTCGGCCGCCTCGTCCAGCGAGCCGAAACCGTCCGGCCGCTGTCGCATGAACGACTGCAGGCGCAGCGCGCCCGCCGGTTCGACGAAGGGCGCGATGTTGACGAGCACGAGCGCCGCCGCGTCGACATAGCCTTCGCCCACCGCGAGCAGGCTCGTTCCTCCACCGAGCCCCGCGCCGACGAGGATCGGACGCCGGCCGTCGAACATCGCGACCACTCGTTCGAGGTCGCGGATCATCGCGCCCTGGCTGTAGTTGCAGGTTGGCGACCAGTCGGACTCGCCATGACCGCGCGCGTCGAACGCGACCGCGTAAAAACCCGCCGCGCCGAGCAAGCGGCCCATTCCGCTCGACGCATGCCGGGTCTGCCCGCTGCCGTGCAGCAGGATGACCGGCGTGCCGTCGGGGGCGCCCCATGACCGGCCGGCGAGCCGGAGCCCGTCGGCGCTCGTCCACGTATGCCGGATACCGGTCGGCCCGGCCGCATGCGTTTGCGTCGTCATTGCATTCTTCATGATTCGATTGCATTCGCGTGGCGGGGCCGCCCTTCGTCGAGCCGCAGCCCGGCGCCCGCGATCCGCGGTCCTTATCCACCGGCGTTCGGCGCAGCGATGCCGGCATGCCATCCGTGCCGAACAGGTCTGCGCACGGATTCGCATACGTTCGCCGCGGTTTGCAATCGCGTCAATCGCGGCGGCCGGAATGTTCCGTACTCCGGCCGGACGAGGGCGGCAACGCGTCGCTTGGCGCTCCCGTCGAAGATCGCCGCGCTAGAACCGCTTGTTGATCCCGACGATCGCGCCGACCGTCGTGCCCGACACGCCGTACAGCGCATTGTCGATCGACAGCCCGAATCGCTCGCGGCCGTGGTTGTTCACCGCGCCCACCTGCATATAGAGCGAGGTCGCCTTCGACAGGAAATAGCGCGTCGTCAGCGCGCCGAGCAGCGTGTGATTGTCCGAGTCGTGCGGGTCGCGGATGTACCACAGGCCGGCATTGATATCGAGCTGCGGCAGCGCGTAGTAGTCGAAGCCGACGTTCCAGACGTTGTTGGTGCCGCCGTTCACGACGCCGCCGGCCACCGTCGTCGGCACCTTGTAGCTGGTGAACGAACCCTTCACCGTGAGCCGGTCGAGGTGGTAGCCCACGCCGATCATGCGGCCGAAGAACGGCTGCTGGAAGGTCGTCAGCCCGGCGGAGCCGTGGCCTGAACTCGAGTCGTACATCGCGGCGTTCACGACGAGCCCGCGAAACTCGTAGCGCGCGCTGAGCGAGTACTGCTGCCCCGCACGATAGTCGCCCGGCACGCCGCCGAACGCATACATCGCACTGCCGGAAAACCCGGCGAACTTCGGGCTCGTATAGGTGATCGCATTCGGATTGAAGGTGCCCACGAACGTGTTGTCCGCATACACGGAGAACGCCGTGCCGAACTGGCCCGCGTTGCGCGGATCGGCCTCGTAGATCGCCAGCACGAACGGCGAATACTGCACGCCCGCCTTCAGCTCGCCGAAGTCGCCGTTGAGCGCCAGCCATGCCTGGCGGCCGAACAGATTGCCGTTGCTGTTGTCGAAGCCGCCGTTGACGACACTGACGCCGCTCTCGAGCCTGAAGGTCGCCTTCAACCCGCCGCCGAGGTCTTCCTGTCCGAACAGGCCGAAATTCGACGGCTCAAGTCCGCCGTTGATGAGGCTGAACTGCTTGCCGCGATTGGCGCTGGTTGCCGCATTGAGTGTCTTGCTGGTGAACAGCATCCCCACGTCGAGCGTGCCGTACAGCGTGACGCTGCTTTGCGCCCATGACCATGCGGGCAGCATCGCAATGCCAAGCGCGAATATCGTCTTCTTCGTGCCCAACCCTGATGATCGGTTTACATTCATTTCGAAATCCGAATTTAACGAAAGGTGAAGGAACGGTGCATATCGGGCCGCTGATGCCTTGCAGCAATATTCAAGGCCGTCGGTCGGGTCGCGACGTCCGGCAGCAGACACGCTGTGCCGGCTCGACGTTAATCTAACGTTAGGTAGATTGAGGTGCGCAACATCGAATCTCCATTGGGTATAACCCGAGGCGAATTCCTGCTTTCACGCGACGATCCACTGGATGAATTTCGGCGTTCCGTACTTCAACGCATTCAGGCGCGTTTCTTTTTAAAAAAATCATCCGTTATACGGAATAAATCGAATGGGAGCGTTTCCAGGCGCGTAACGGAAGCCGTGTTCGCGCGAGTGACGCGTGATGCCGGTGCCAAAAGACGTTTTATCCGGCGGAACGCATTTTTTGCGCGTGTTTGCCGAAAATCGGCAATTCGACGGCCTGAGCGGACAGGTGGATTTGTGCTGCCGGGGAGCGTGTGAATGAAGGAGAGGGAGAAGAAGGGGGGCGGGCAACGCGGACGATCACTGGCGATGACGGCTCGGGCGGACCGTCATCGCCAGCCGCACAAACTGCGCGACGGGCGCGTGGCGCAGCGCGCCTACTTGCCCATCGGTTTCGCGAACATCATGTGCGACATGCCGCCGTCGCACGCGATCGACTGCGCCGTGATATACCCGGCGGCCGGCGACGCGAGATACACGATCAGATCGGCGACTTCCTCCGGCTTGCCGACCCGGCTCATCGGCAGCATCGTCGCCAGTTGATCGAGAATCTCCTGCGGCACCGAGCCGCGCGCCATCGGCGTGTCGATCACGCCCGGCAACACGACGTTGACGCGCACGCCGTAGGCTGCCCATTCGTGCGCCATCTGCCGGCTCAGCGTGATGAGCGCCGCCTTGCTCGGCCCATATGCGCCGCCCTGCGAATAGCCATGGACGCCCGCCAGCGAAGCCGTATTGACGATGGCCGCATGCGGGCTCTTCTTCAGGTGCGGCAGCGCGCTGCGCGCGAGCATCAATGCGCCGTCGACGTTCACCTGGAAGCCGGCACGCCATTCGTCGATCGGCACGTCCTCGAGCATCCCCGAGCGCACCAGCGCGGCGGTATTGATCACGACGTCGAGCCGTCCGAAGCGCTCGACCGTGGCGGCGATAGCCGCATCGATGTCCGGCTGTTTCGACACGTCGAGACCCAGTGCGATCGCCTCGGCGCCGTCGCGCACGATCTCGCCGGCGACGCGTTCGGCGTGGCCGGCATTCAGGTCGGCCACGGCGACGGCGCCGCCGTTGGCCGCGAACGTCTTCGCGCTGGCCTCGCCCATGCCGCTGCCCGCGCCGACTACGAGCGCGACCAGCCCCTTGATGCGTGAATGGATCATCCAGTCGCTCGGCGCGTCATGGCTGGATTCGGTGTTCATCGGTTGCTCCTCTTGATGTCAGGTGATGGATGGTTCGTACATCGGCACTCAGGCGGCCGGCTGGTCCAGGACGACGGTCTTGGATTCGAGGAACGCTTCGAGGCCGCCCGTGCCGCCTTCGCGTCCGACGCCCGATTGCTTGAAGCCGCCGAAGCCGATCGAGAAATCGGTGCGCGACGCGTTGTGGCCGACCGAGCCCGCGCGCAAGCGTCGCGCGACGCGCAGCGCCCGCTCGGTGTCATGCGTGAAGACCGCGGCATTCAGGCCGAAGATCGTGTCGTTGGCCATGTCGATCGCGTGTTGCTCGCTGTCGGCCGCGATGACCGACAGCACCGGGCCGAACAACTCGTTCTGCGCGATGCGGGAGCGGTTGTCGACGTTCGCGAACACCGTCGGTTCGAAGAAGAAGCCGCGCGCCAGATGGGCGGGCCGCTTGCCGCCGATCGCCAGCCGCGCGCCGTCGGACACGCCTTGCGCGACCAGTCGCTCGACTACGTCGCGCTGCGCGGCCGTCGCGAGCGGCCCCATGCTCGTCGCGTCGTCGAGCGGGTCGCCGAGCACCATGCCGCGCGCGGCCTCGACGAGCGCGTCGACCATCTGGTCATGCTTCGCGCGCGGCACGATGATGCGCGTTAGGCTGTGACAGACCTGGCCCGACAGATAACTGAAATACGGTGCGCCGAGCACCTTCGCGGCCGTTTCGATGTCGTAGTCGTCGAGTACCACGGCAGGCGATTTGCCGCCGAGTTCGAGCGTGACGCGGGCGACGCGTTCGGCCGCCACCGCGCCGATGCGCCGGCCCGCGCCGGTGGAGCCGGTGAAGGTGATCTTGTCCACGCCGGGATGGCGCACCAGCGATTCGGACACGGTCCGGTCGGCCGTCAGCATGTTGACCACGCCGGGCGGCAGGCCGACTTCGTCGCAGATCTGCGCGAACAGATGGCCCGAACTCGGCGTCTCGGGCGAATTCTTGATGACGACCGTGCAGCCCGCGAGCAGGGCCGGCGCGATCTTGTACGCGAGCAGCCCGGCCGGGCCGTTCCACGGCACGATCACCGCCACCACGCCGACCGGCTCCTGCACGCGGTAGGCCTGGTGGCCGGTCACGGCGCGCGCGGGCGCGACGAACGGATAGCTGTGCGCCATCGCCGCGTACTGGCGGAACGCACCGCTCAGGAACAGGCCGATGCGCGGTTTGGCAATCCGGTACAGCACGCCGGATTCGATACTCCAGCCGCGCGCGAAATCGTCGTTCAACGCTTCGAGGCGGGCGGCGATCTTCTCGAGGAAGGCGCCGCGTTCGGCCGGCGACAGGTGCGGCCACGGCCCGCGATCGAACGCACCGCGTGCGGCGCGCACGGCAGCGTCGACGTCGGCTTCGTTGGCCATCGCCGCGTGCGCAACCACGTCCTCGGTTGCGCAGTCGAGCACCGCGCGGGTGTCGGTGGAAGCGGGCGCCACCCAGCGTCCGCCGATATAGAGGCGATCCGCGTGCGGCATGTTCAGGGAAGGGCGGTTCATCGTTGGCGGTTCTCCGGTTGCGGGTCGGCTTACCGGCCGGCGGACCGCACGAACTGGCGGATCACGGTGCCGAAGTCGTCTACCTGCTCGAGGTTCAGCACGCTGTCGACGACGCGGTCGACGGTCGCGGCCGGCAGCAGGCCATCGACGAAGGTGCGGAACTTGCCGACCAGTTCGTCCGTCGTCATGTAGGTCGACGGATCCGCCGACGGCGTGCCCTTCGGGAACATCTTCTCGCCGGCGAAGACCTGGCCGCGTGCGCGCACTTCGACGCGCGACGGGCGGCTCGAGATGTCGGCCGAGATCGACTGGAAATAGGTGGGGTGCGTCTTCAGCGAGACGCGGCTCATCAGCGCCATCACGGACGGATCGAACACGACGGCCGGATCCTGCCAGCGAGGGCCCGGCGGAATGCGGTGCGCCGCGACCGCCAGCCCGTGCGAGAAACAGAACTGCGCGTCGTGCACCTCGAGAATTTCACGGTTGGTGAAGCAGGGCAGCACATAGGCCCAGCCTTCGCCGTACGACGTGATGCTGTCGATTTCGTCGGGCTTCAGGTCGTGCTGCGTGACGATGTCGATCAGCAGGTCGAGCGGCGCGTGCATCACGCGGCAGTGCGGATAGGGCTTGAACATCTGGAAGGCGGGGAAGCGCCACGTGTCGCCGAGATCGGCCGTGATCAGCTCGGGCGTCCAGCGATCGGTGCCGATGAAGCTCGCGTAGCCGTTCACTTCGTCATCGAGGATCCGAAGATCGCCGCGGTGCCCGAGTTCGCCCATGTCGGCGGCCGTGAGCGCGATATTGGTCAGGCCGCCGGCCAACTGGTACTTGATGGTCGCGGTGGGCGCGTGCGTGAACCACGCGCGCTGCGCATTCACGGGCGCCGATGCGGCGGCGAGGCCCAGTGCGTTGGCCAGTTGCGCCGACGACAAGCGCTTGAGCTTGCCCGCGGACGCGGTCGCGCCGAACACGGTGCTGCTATAGCCGACGACCGACGCGGGATTGGCGGACTTGCCGTCCTTGGTGTCGCGGTAGCCGGCCATCGCGGCGCCGAAGCGGTACGAGATCTCGTGCGACACCGCCACGGCGGCGATCAGATCCTTGCCGGAGCGGCCGTACACCTCGGCGGTCGCAAAGGCGCCGGGCAGCACGTACGGGCTCACGTGGCCCGGCAGCAGCACCGAGTCCGCATCGAGCGCGTTCAGCAATTCGCTGTTGGCGAACGCGGCGCCGTAGACGGTGGTGCGCTCGCCGGTGCCGATGATCGTCGCATCGCCTGCGCTGCCGCCGATGCGACGGCCCATTTCGACACCGATGCGCCCGCGCGGATGATCGATACCGGCCAGCGCGACGCCAAGCGAGTCGAGGATGTCGCGCTTGCATTCCTGCACGACGATGTCCGGCAGCCGCGCCGTGTCGACGCCGGCCGCGAAATCGGCCAGTTGCTGGACGATGGTGGGGGAAGTCATGTGTCTCGCTCCTCGTTCGAATGCTGTTTATGTCTGGACAAATGCGATCAGCGTTGGCTCGCGCGCCGTCGTGCGCAATGCCTGCGATCGAAACGTTCCGTTCTTCGAAAGCCGCGCGCCGCGTCGCGCGCGCGCGAACTGCCGCATGCGGGGATACCCTGATGGGAAATCGCCGCATGCAAAATAGAATAACGATTGTTAGTTAGATTGCGTGAAGCCGCCATGGCCTATACGCTTTCCCTTTTGCACCGCGAACCGACACAGCCGCACTTCGCCGGCGGGCGCGATACACGCCGCCCGCGCTCTCCCACTTCCCGGACTACGCATGAAATACGAAGACTTCCAGTTTCTCCTGTTCGATCGCCAGCCGGACGGCGTCCTGCTCGTCACGCTCAATCGCCCGGAGGTCATGAACGCGACGAACAACCGCATGCACTGGGAATTGACCAAGGTCTGGGGCGTGGTTGCCGAAGACCCGAGCGTCAAGGTCATCGTCGTGACGGGGGCGGGCGATCGCGCGTTCTCGGCCGGCGGCGATCTCGCCGTCGTCGAGGAAATGGCGGGCAGCCAGGAAGCCACGCTGCGCGTGATGAAGGAAGCGTCCGACATCGTCTACAACATGCTCGCGTGCGACAAGCCGATCGTCTCCGCCATCAACGGCACGGCCGTGGGCGCGGGTCTCGTCGTCGCGCTGCTGGCCGACGTGAGCGTGATGGCCGAGGATGCGAAGCTGACCGACGGGCATGCGCGCCTCGGCGTGTCGGCCGGCGATCACGCGGCGATCGTGTGGCCGCTGCTGTGCGGGATGGCCAAGGCCAAGTACTACCTGATGACCGCGGATTTCGTCGACGGCAGGGAAGCCGAGCGGATTGGGCTGGTCAGCTTCTGCACGCCGCGCGCCGACGTGCTGCCGCGCTCGCTCGCGATTGCCGCGAACCTCGCGCGCGGCAGTCAGACCGCGATCCGCGCGACCAAGAAATCGCTGAACAACTGGATGCGACTGGCGGGCCCCATCTTCGACAACTCGCTCGCGATGGAGATGTTGTGTTTCCTGGGCGCGGACGTGAAGGAAGGCGTCGCGGCATTGCGCGGCAAACGCCAGCCCGAATTCCCGTCGGCGCAGCTGCCGCAGTCGTAAGCGATCGAATGCCCGGGCTTCGGCCCGGCTGCCGCAGCCTTCTATCTAACTAACGGTAGGTAAAATCGCGCAGGCCGCGACCGCTTCTCGACGGCATGGCGCCTACCGAAGCTGCACGCTGTGCCTGCCATGGTGCGCGGCATTTTGAATTCGGGCGCGCGTCGACGTTCCGCTGGCCTGACGAACGCTGCGCTATCAACTGGAGGTTTCATGACGACCGTAACTGATGCTGCACAGGCCGCGCGCGCGAAAGCGCTCGCGTGGATCGGACAAGGCACGAAGCGTCTGCTGATCGGCGGGCGATGGGTCGACGCCGCATCGGGAAAGACGTTCGAGACGATCAACCCGGCCACCGAGCAGCCGCTTTGCCGCATTGCCGAGGCCGACGGCGCCGACGTCGACGCTGCCGTGATCGCGGCGCGCAACGCGTTCGACGCGCCGTCGTGGTCGGCGTTGTCGCCGCACGCGCGCACGCGGGCGTTGCTGAAGATCGCCGACGCGATCGAAGCCCATGTCGACGAGCTGGCCGCGATCGAATCGCTCGACAACGGCATGCCGCTGTGGTTTGCGCGCGCCGCGGCGGGCGCCACCGTGGACATCGTCCGCTACTACGCGGGCTGGTGTTCGAAGGTGCTGGGCACCACGATCCCGTCGGACGGCAGCACGCTGATCTACACGCTGCGCGAGCCGCTCGGCGTGTGCGGCCAGATCATCCCGTGGAACGTACCGATCCTGATGGCCGCGATCAAGATCGCGAACGCGTTGTGCTGCGGCAATACGGTGATCCTGAAGCCGGCCGAGCTGGCTTGCCTGACCTCGATCCGGCTCGCGGAGCTGATCCAGGAAACCGACTTGCCGCCGGGTGTCGTCAACGTGCTGCCGGGCTTCGGCGCGACGGCGGGCGCCGCGCTCGCGCAGCACCCGGGCGTCGACAAGATCGCGTTCACGGGCTCGACGGCGGTCGGCAAGCAGATCACGCGCGACGCGACGCTGAACCTGAAGAAGGTGACGCTCGAACTCGGCGGGAAGGCGCCCAACGTGGTGTTCGCCGATGCCGACATCGAAAAGGCCGTGCAGGCCGCTGTGAAAACGTTCTGCGGCAACTCGGGCCAGGTGTGCTCGGCCGGCACGCGCCTGTTCGTGCAGGAAAGCATCCACGAGCAAGTGGCGGAACGCGTCGCGCAGGTGGCGGCCGAGTGGAAGGCCGGCGACCCGTTCGCGGCCGACACGAAGATCGGCCCGCTGATCTCGGCGACGCAGCGCGAGCGGGTCCAGTCGTACATCGCCGTGGGCCGCGAAGGCGGCGCGACGTTGCGGCTCGGCGGCCAGCCGTGGCGCGGCACCGGCTATTTCGTCGAGCCGACGATCTTCGACAACGTGCGCAACGGCATGCGGATCGCGCAGGAGGAGATCTTCGGGCCGGTGCTGTCGATCATCCCGTTCCGCGACGAGGACGATGCGGTGCTGCAGGCCAATGACACGACCTACGGGCTGTCCGCCGCGGTCTGGACGCGCGATGTCGCGCGGGCGCACAAGGTGGTGCGCGCACTCAAGGCCGGGCGGCTGTGGATCAACACGTTCGGCGAATCCGACCCGGCGATGGCATTCGGCGGATACAAGCAATCGGGCTGGGGCCGCGAATTTGGCCAGGAGTCGATCGACGCCTATACGCAGACCAAGTCGATCATGCTCCGCATGTAAATTTCGACGTCCGGAACAATAGCCAGGAGACATTCATCAGCATGGACATTCCACATTTCGTGAAGGGTACGAAGCAGTTGCTGATCGGCGGGCAGTGGGTCGAGCCGGCCGGCGGCGAGCGCATCGAGGCCATCAACCCGGCCACCGGCGAGGTGCTGTGCCATATCGCGCAGGGCAGCACGCAGGACGTGGACCGCGCCGTGGCCGCGGCGCGCCACGCGTTCGAAGGACCGTGGAGCCGCTTCACGCCGCACGAGCGGCGCAAGCTGCTGCTGCGCGTGCATGACGCGATTCTCGATTACTTCGACGAGCTCGCGCTGATTGAGACGCTCGACATGGGCGCGCCGCTCGCGCGCACGCGCGGCTACAAGGAATGGCTGTCGCAGCTGCTGCAGTTCTACGCATCGCAAACGGGCGCGGGCGCGGTGGAAACGCCGCCGATGTCGATCGCGCCGAACTTCACCGCGCTCAAGCAGTTGATGCCGGTCGGCGTGGTCGGCGGCATCATCCCGTGGAACGGCCCGCTGATGGGGATGTGGTGGATCTACGGCCCCGCGCTGGCCACCGGCTGCACGGCCGTGCTGAAGCCGGCCGAGGATGCATCGCTGTCGTCGCTGCGCGTGTCCGAGCTGATGATGGAAGCGGGCGTGCCCGACGGCGTGATCAACGTCGTCACCGGCTACGGCAAGGACGTCGGCCAGGCGCTGGCCGAGCACCGGGACGTCGATCGCGTCGCCTTCACGGGCTCGGTCGGCACCGCGCAGGCGATCGTGCGCGCGTCGGCCGGCAACCTGAAGCGGCTGCAGCTCGAACTCGGCGGCAAGTCGCCCGACATCGTGTTCGCCGATGCCGATCTCGACAAGGCCGTGCCCGGCGCGGCGATGGGCGTGTTCACGAATACCGGCCAGGTGTGCGTGGCCGGCACGCGGATCTTCGTGCAGCGCGCGATCCACGACGAATTCGTGCAGCGCATGGCCGCGTTCGCCGGCACGATCCGCATCGGCGACGGCCGCGATCCCGATACGCAGATCGGCCCGCTGATTTCGCGGCGCCAGCTCGAGCGCGTGATGCATTACGTGGACGTCGGCGGCAAGGAGGCCCGGCTCGTGCACGGCGGCGGTCGTCCGGACGGCGCGCCCGCCGGCGGGTTCTTCATCGAGCCGACGGTGTTTGCCGACGTGCGGAACGACATGACGATCGCGCGCGAGGAGATCTTCGGGCCGGTCGCGTCGGTGATTCCGTTCGACACGATCGAGGACGCGCTGCGGCTCGCGAACGATACGCCGTACGGGCTCGCCGGCGGCGTATGGACCAGCAGCCTGTCGACCGCGCACCGCGTCTCGCAGGGGATTCGCTCGGGCACCGTGTGGGTCAACTGCTACGGCGTGATCGATCCGGCGGTGGGTTTCGGCGGCACGAAGATGAGCGGCTACGGCTGGAAAGGCGGCAAGGAGCACGTCGAGAGCTTCCTGTACCCGAAGGCCACCTATATCAATCTGGTGTGAGCCGGCACGGCGCCGCGTCACGACCGCAGTCCCGAGGCACAGGAGACACAAGACATGAAAGGCGTGGTTTTCAGAGGCGAACGCAGGCTGGAGATTCTCGATTTCGACGATCCGACGCCCGGCCCCGCCGATGCCGTGATCGAAATGAAGGCATCGGGCATGTGCGGCAGCGACCTGCACTTCTATCGCAACAAGCCGGCCGACGTGATCCATTCGCTGGGTTTCAAGGATCTAGCGTCGCGCGGCATGTCGGAGGACACGCCGATCATCGGCGGTCACGAGCCGTGCGGCCGAATCGTCGCGGTCGGCTCGGCCGTCGACCCGCGCGCGTTCAAGGTCGGCGATCGCGTCGCGGTGTTCCACTACGAAGGCTGCATGCACTGCGATCACTGCCGCACCGGCTGGACGCAGATGTGCAGCCACGGCGCGGATATCCACGGCGTGATCAAGCACGGCGGCCACGCGCACTACATGAAGGTGCCCGCGACCTCGCTCGTCCATCTGCCCGACGACGTGTCGTACGCCACCGGCGCCGCGATTTCCTGCGGCACCGGCACGGCGTGGGGCGCGCTGCTGCGCCTCGGCATCACCGCGCGCGACACGCTCGCGGTGTTCGGGCTGGGCCCGGTCGGCCTGTCGGCCGTGCAGCTGGCCGCGGCGATGGGCGTCGAGGTGATCGGCGTCGATATCGCGGCCGACCGCGTCGCGCGCGCGAAGGATTTCGGCGCGGCCCACGTGATCGACGGCAGCCGGCAGGATCCGATCGAGGAAATCCAGAAGCTCACCGGCGGCCTCGGCGCGACCTGTGCGATGGATTGCGCGGGCGGCGACGTGCCCAAGCAGCAGGCGGTGCGCAGCACGCGCCCGTGGGGGCGGATCGCGCTGGTGGCCGTGGGCGGCAACCTCAACGTCGACGGGATGAAGGACGTGATCGGCAAGCAGCGCACGATCCTCGGCTCCTATACGTTCTCGGAAGTCGGGATGAAGGACTGCATTCACTTCGTCGCCGATCACGGCGTGGACGTCGACAAGCTGTTCACCGACCGCTGGCAGCTCGAGCAGGCCGACGAGGCCTACCGGCAGTTCGACGCGCAGGCGGGCGGCAAGGGCGTTTTCGTGTTCTGAGCGCACCGGCGGCTACACGGCGGCAATGCTGCTGATGGCCGTCGTCGCCCTGCTTGCCGCCGGCATCGCGCTTTCGGCAGGACGGCCGGGCCGCACCTATCGCCCCGCATGACCCGTCGTGGCCCGCGCGAGAGCCGGGCCATTTACCATTCGATCATCCAGGAGACTTTCATGACCGTCACCCGCGAGACCCGCTCCGTCGCGCCGGACAACTGCCCACCGCTCGAGCAAGCGGTGGTGCGTTTCATCCAGGAGCTGAAATACGAGCACCTCGACGCGCGCGCGCTGGCCGGCGTCAACCGCCTGATGCGCGACCAGATCGCGTTGCAGGTCGGCATTTCGAAAATGCCGTGGTCCGAGCGGCTCCTCGCTTACGCGAAGGCCGGGCAGCGTCCCGGCAAAAGCCGCGTGAGCGCGTCGGCGCTGACGATGAGCGCGGCCGATGCCGCGTTCGTGAACGGTTCGTATGGGCACGGCTTCGAGTACGACGACGCGCACGGCCCGAGCTACAGCCACCCCGGCAGCTGCGTGATTCCGGCCGCGCTCGCGATTGGCGAGGAGCTCGGCGCATCGCTCGAGGAGGTGATCGTCGCGATGGTGGCCGGCTACGAAGTCTATGCGCGCATCGGCCTGCTTGCCGCGCCCGAACTGCTGCAGCGCGGCTATCACCCGCACGCGACGCTGTCCAACTTCGGCGCGGCGGCCGTGGCGGCCAAGTTGCGCGGCTTCGACGCCGAGACGACGCTGCACGCGCTGGCGATCGCGCTGAGCCACGTGTCGGGCACGACCGAATACACGTCGACCGGCGGCTCCATCAAGCGCATCCATGCGGGCATCGGCACGCGCAACGGGATGGCGGCGGCCGACATGGCACGCGCGGGCATCACGGGCCCGCGCGCGTTCCTGAGCGGCAACAAGGGCTTCTTCCGCACCTTCCTGCAGCGCACGGCCGGCGACAACGCCGAGCGACGCTTCGACCTCGACCGGCCGTTCGAGATCGGTACCGTGTGGCTCAAGGCGTATTGCGCGTGCTACTGCACGCACGCGTACATCGACGCGCTGCGGCCGTTCGCGGCGCGCCGCGACGAGATCGCCGACATCCATCTGAAAATTACGCCGCACTTCAACGTGGTCGTCGGCACGGCCAACGTCAACGCGTATACGCCGAAGAACATCGAGCACGTGCAGTTCAGCCTGCCGATCCAGGCGGCGTTCACGCTGCTCGGCAAGGGCAACGGCTATCCGGTCCACCGCGATTACCTCGTCGGCAAGGTCGACATGGCGCCCGTGATCGAGATCGCGCGCAGCATCCGCATCAGCGAGGCGCCCGAGCTGGAGAAACAGTATCCGGGCAAGTTCGTCGCCGACGTGACCGTCACGTTCAAGGACGGGCGCACCGAGCACGTGTTCGTCGGCGATCCGATCGGCACCGACACGAATCCGATGCCGGAGCACGAGCAGGATGCGAAGTTCATGGACTTGACCACCGACGTGCTGGGCACCGAACGCGCACGTGCGCTGCTGGCCGCGCTGCGTGAGCTGAATCCGGCGACGAAGGCGGCGGAGCTGACTGCGATGTGGGCGGTGGAAGGCTGAGCGGCGCGGTCGTCCGGAGCGATGTGCGCGTTCCGGGCGGCCGCTGCGGTGATTCGAGACTATGCAAGAACAACGGGCGGCGCCGGAATACCGGACGCCGCCCGCTTTTTCATCGGCCCGCGGATTCGAGGCCGATACCGTCGTTGGCGTGAACAGACGCTAAGCCGATCGCGCCGGTTTCCGCACGCTCGCGACGATCGCCTCGGCGGCGCGAATCACCGGCAGGTCGACCATGCGGCCGTCGAGGCTGAACGCCGCGCCGCCGTGCTTCGCGGCTTCGTCGAGCACGCGGCGCGCCCACGCATGCTCTTCGTCCGAGTATCCCATCGCATCGTTCACGCCGGCGACCTGCGCCGGGTGGATGCACAGCTTGCCGCCGAAGCCAAACGCGCGTGCGCGCTGCGCGTCAGCGGCCAGACGTGGCGCATCGTCGGTGCGGGTCGTCACGCCGTCGATCGGCGCGGGCAACTGCGCGCGGCGCGACGCGGCCACGAGCGCGTTGCGCGCGAACGCCAGCTCCGGCTCGTCGGGCGATGCGCGCATGCCGAGATCGAGCTGGAAGTCGAGATGGCCGAAGGCGAGACGCACGACTTGCGGATCGCGCGCAAGCGCATCGGCCGCATCGAGCCCGGCCAGCGATTCGATCAGCGCGACGAGGCGCGCCGCCTCGCCGAGCTGCTGCGCGACGCGGCGCAGCGCATGCACGTCTTCGGACTTCGGCAGCATCACGGCGACGCCTTGCCCGGTCCAGTCGCGCAGCAACGCGAGATCCGCGTCGTGCCACGGCGTGCCGACGGCGTTCACGCGCACCACGGTGCGCGCGCGATGCTCGGGCGTGAAGTGCGGGAGATGCCGCGCGAGCTGCGCGCGTGCGTCGTCCTTGCTGCCTTCGGGCACCGCGTCCTCGAGGTCGATGACGATGCAGTCGGCGTCCGTATCGAATGCCTTCGCAAAGCGCTCGGGACGCGTGGCGGGCACGAACAGCAGGCTGCGCGCATGCAGCACGGGGGAAGGAGAGGTCGTCATGGCTCAGATCACGCCGTCGGCGCGCAGTTGTTCGATATCGGCGTCGCTGCGCCCCAGTTCGCGCAGGATCGCCGTGCTGTGTTCGCCGAGCGCGGGCACCGGATCCATGCGCACGTCGAAGCTGTCGATCGTGGCGGGCGGCAGCAGCGCCTGCAGCTCGCCGGCCGGCGAACCGACGGTGCGGAAGCGACCGCGCGCATGCAGCTGCGGGTGCGTCCACAGATCGCGGACCTGGTTGACCGCGGCATTCGCGATCTGCGCTTCGTCGAGCCGCGCGCTCACGTCCTGCGCGGTCAGGTCGGCAAACACCTGCTCGATCACGGCTTTCAGGCTCGCGCGGTTTTCCGAGCGGCGCACGTTGGCGTCGAAGCGCGGGTCGGTCGCGAGGTCCGGGCGGCGCAGCACGACGTCGCAGAACACCTTCCACTCGCGCTCGTTCTGCAGGCCCAGCATCACGACGCGGCCGTCGCCGGCCGTAAACGGCCCGTACGGATAGATGGTCGCGTGCGCCGCACCGTTGCGTGTGGGCGGTTGCTGGCCGTCGTACGCGTAGTACATCGGAAATCCCATCCACTCGGCGAGCGCCTCGAGCATCGAGATTTCCACGTGCGAGCCTGTGCCCGTGACGCCGCGCTGCAGCAGCGCGCTGAGGATGCCCGTGTACGCGTACATGCCGGCCGCGATATCCGCGATCGAATTGCCGGCCTTGCACGGCTCGTCGGGCGTGCCGGTGATCGACAGGAACGCGGCCTCGCTCTGGATCAGCAGGTCGTAGGCTTTCTTGTCGCGATACGGGCCGTCGCCACCGTAGCCGGAGATGTCGCAGACGATCAGGCGCGGATACTTGGCGTGCAGCGCGTCGAACGACAGCCCCATGCGCGCGGCGGCACCGGGTGCGAGGTTCTGCACCAGCACGTCGGCCTGGGCGACGAGCTCGCCAAGCACGTCCTGTGCAGCGGGTTGCTTCAGGTCCAGCGTGAGGCTTTCCTTCGAGCGGTTGGTCCAGACGAAGTGCGACGCGAGACCGCGCGTGCGGTGATCGTAGGCGCGCGCGAAATCGCCGACGCCGGGCCGTTCCACCTTGATCACGCGCGCGCCGAGATCGGCGAGCTGACGCGTGCAGAACGGCGCGGCGATCGCGTGTTCGAGCGTGACGACGGTCATCCCGCTCAGCGGGCCGGGTTGAGCTTGGCGAGCTTGCATGATCGGATCGCTATTCCAGTTCGATGCTGGCCTGCATGGCCAGCTGTCCTTGCGGGCCGCGCGCCCACACGCGGGCGGTCTTGCCGTCGAGCTTGCCGTTCACGGTGAACGGTGCGGTGTCGAACAGCGGGCTGACCGCCTTGAAGTCGAAGGCGCGGATCGTCTTGCCGGGGTGCGTGCGGCGCAGTTCTTCCATCAGCAGCATCGCGATCAGCGGGCCGTGCACCACGAGGCCCGGATAGCCTTCTTCCTGCATCGCGTAGGGGCGGTCGTAGTGGATCCGGTGGCCGTTGAAGGTGAGGGCGGAAAAGCGCATCAGCAGCACCGGATCGGGGATGACGATGCGCGAATACTGCTCGTCGGTCGGGGCCGGCTGCGGGGCGGGCGCTGGCGTGCCTGCAGCGGCGGGCGGCGGCGCGTCGCGATAGACGATGTCCTGTTCTTCGCGGATCGCCAAGCCTTGCGCGTCGCCGATCTCGTGCAGCACGGTCACGAACACGAGCCGGCCGCTGCGGCCGGACTTGCTCTGCACGTTCGCGATCGTGGAGCGGCGCTGTATCGGCGTATCGACGGCGAGCGGACGCAGAAACTGCAGCCGTCCGCCGGCCCACATGCGGCGCGGCAACGCGACCGGCGGCAGGAAGCCGCCGCGCCGCGCGTGACCGTCGATGCCGATGTTCGACTGCCGCTCGCCGGGCAGGAAGTACAGCCAGTGCCACAGCGGCGGCAGGGCGGCCGGCAGCGCGGACGGCTCGGCGTCGTCCAGCGTGGCCCGCAGGAGCCGGATCGGCGCGGGGGTGATGCGGTCCACACTCTCTTCGCGGCGGCCAATCCACGCGTCGAATGATTCGGGTTGTTCGCCAGTCATGTCGTTTCGCGTTCTCGATGATTGAAGTGTCGTGAAGGCTGCCGGCAGTTGAGTTGCGGCAGCCGTTCCCGTCAGAGTTCGTTGACCAGTTCTGGCACGAGCGTGAACAGATCGCCGACGAGGCCGTAATCGGCCACGCTGAAGATCGGCGCTTCCGGATCCTTGTTGATCGCGACGATCACCTTCGAATCCTTCATACCGGCCAGATGCTGGATCGCACCCGAGATGCCGACCGCGATGTACAGCTGCGGCGCGACGATCTTGCCGGTCTGGCCGACCTGGTAGTCGTTCGGCACGTAGCCGGCGTCGACTGCCGCGCGCGATGCGCCGAGCGCGGCCGACAGCTTGTCCGCCAGCGGCTCCAGCACCTTCGTGTAGTTCTCGCCGCTACCCAGACCGCGGCCGCCCGACACGATGATGCTCGCCGACGTCAGTTCCGGACGGTCCAGCTTCGTCACTTCACGGCTTACGAATTGCGACTTGCCGGCGTCGGCCGCCGCTTCGATCTTCTCGACCGCTGCGCCGCCGCCTTCGGCCGCGACCGGATCGAAGCCCGTCGCACGCACCGTGATGACCTTGATCGGGTCGCTCGACTGTACCGTCGCGATTGCGTTGCCCGCATAGATCGGACGCTCGAACGTGTCGGCCGAATCGACCGCCGTGATGTCCGAGATCTGCGCGACGTCGAGCTTCGCGGCGATACGCGGCGCAATGTTCTTGCCGTAGGCCGTCGCCGGCGCGAGGATGTGCGAGTAGTCCTTCGCGATGTTCAGCGCGGTCGCCTCGACGTTTTCCGCGAGGCCCTCGGCCAGTTGCGGCGCGTCGGCCAGCAGCACCTTCGACACACCCGCGATCTTCGCTGCCGCGTCGGCCGCCGCTTGCGCGTTGTGGCCCGCGACCAGCACGTGGATGTCGCCGCCAATCTTCGCAGCCGCCGCCACCGTGTTCAGCGTCGCGGCCTTGACCGACGCGTTGTCGTGTTCTGCAATCACCAGAATCGTCATTTCTTTGCGCTCCTTCTTACAGCACCTTGGCTTCGGTCTTCAGCTTCTCGACCAGCGTCTTCACGTCCGGCACCTTCACGCCGGCCGCGCGCTTCTGCGGCTCGACCACCTTCAGCGTCTTCAGGCGCGGCGCGACGTCCACCCCGAGGTCTTCCGGCTTCACGGTTTCCAGCGGCTTCTTCTTCGCCTTCATGATGTTCGGCAGCGTCACATAGCGCGGCTCGTTCAGGCGCAGGTCGGTCGTCACGACTGCCGGCAGCGTCAGCGACAGCGTTTCCGCACCGCCGTCGACTTCGCGCGCCACCGTTGCCTTGCCGTCGGCGATCGTCACCTTCGATGCGAACGTCGCTTGCGGGAGACCTGCCAGCGCGGCCAGCATCTGGCCCGTCTGATTCGAATCGTCGTCGATCGCCTGCTTGCCGAGGATCATCAGTTGCGGCTGTTCCTTGTCGACCAGCGCCTTCAGGATCTTCGCGACGGCCAGCGGCTCGACGCTGTTGTTCGACTCGACGAGGATCGCGCGATCCGCGCCGATCGCCAGCGCCGTGCGCAGCGTTTCCTGCGCTTGCGCGACACCCACCGATACCGCGATCACTTCGGTCGCCACACCCGCTTCCTTCAGGCGCACGGCTTCTTCAACGGCGATTTCGTCGAACGGGTTCATCGACATCTTCACGTTCGCGATGTCGACGCCGGATTGGTCGGACTTCACGCCGACCTTCACGTTCGCGTCGACCACGCGCTTGACGGGTACGAGAATCTTCATGAAAAGGCTTCCTTCGGGAATCAATAGGAACGGGGCAGTTGCAGCACGTGCTCGGCCACGTGCCCCAGGATCATGTTGGTGGAGATCGGCGCGACCTGGTACAGGCGCGTTTCGCGGAATTTGCGCTCGATGTCGTATTCGCAGGCGAAGCCGAAGCCGCCGTGCGTCTGCAGGCATGCGTTCGCGGCTTCCCAGCTCGCCTTCGCGGCCAGGTACTTGGCCATGTTGGCCTCGACGCCCGCGTTCTGGCGCGCATCGATCTTCTCGCACGCGCGCCAGCGCATCAGGTTCGCCGCTTCCAGTTCGATGAACGACTCGGCCAGCGGAAACTGGATCCCCTGGTTCTGCCCGATCGGGCGGCCGAACACCTTGCGCTCGCTCGCGTAATCGCGAGCCTTCTCGAGGAACCAGTAGCCGTCGCCGATGCACTCGGCCGCGATCAGCGTGCGCTCCGCGTTCAGGCCGTCGAAGATCACCTTCAGCCCCTTGCCCTCGGTGCCGAGCAGTGCGTCTTCCGGCAGTTCGAGATTGTCGAAGAACAGTTCGTTGGTCTCGTGATTGACCATGTTGAGGATCGGGCGCACGGTCAGGCCGTTGCCGATCGCCTTGTCGAGTTCGACGATGAAGCACGAGAGACCGTCGCTCTTCTTCTGCACCTGCTCCAGCGGCGTGGTGCGTGCGAGCAGGATCAGCAGGTCGCTGTGCTGGACGCGCGAGATCCACACCTTCTGCCCGTTGATGACCCAGCGGCCGTCCTTCTTCACGGCGGTGGTCTTCAGCTTAGTCGTGTCGCTGCCGGTGCTCGGCTCGGTCACGCCCATCGACTGCACGCGCAGCTCGCCCGCCGCGATCCGCGGCAGGTAGCGCTGCTTCTGCGCTTCGGTGCCGCTGAACACGATCGTGTTCATCACGTACATCTGGCCGTGGCAGGCGCCCGAATTGCCGCCGGAGCGGTTGATTTCCTCCATGATGACCGACGCCTCGGCCATCGACAGGCCCGGGCCGCCGTACTCCTGCGGGATCAGCGCGGCCAGCCAGCCGGCCTGCGTGAGCGCGGTCACGAAGGCCTCGGGATAGCCGCGCGCTTCGTCGATCTTGCGGTGGTATTCAGCCGGAAACTGACTGCACAGGCCGCGCACGGCGTCGCGGATTTCCTGGTACTGGTCGGGGGCGGAAAAGATGGAGGCGCTCATGAATCCTGTCTCGTCATTGGCATCGGTTAGGTCCATAATAAGTTTTGATGGATCAACCAAAAAATAGAATTTTCTGATCGATGGATCAGTTTTCGGTATCGAGGACCCTTGCGATGGATCTGAAGCAACTGCGCGCCTTCGTCACCGTGGCCGAAACCGGCAACGTCACGCGTGCGTCGAGCCTGCTCAATCTCGTGCAGCCGGCGGTGTCGCGCCAGCTGCGGCTGCTGGAAGAAGACATGGGCACCGAGTTGTTCGAGCGCGGCCGTCACGGGATGCAGCTGACGCCGTCGGGCAAGACGATGCTCGAATACGCGCGGCGCATCCTCAACGAGGTCGCGCGCGCGAAGGCCGAGATTCAGCCGACCGACGGGCCGGTCGCCGGCATCGTCAGTATCGGCCTGCTGGCCAGCACGTCGGACCTGCTCGCCACGCGACTGGCGAGCGAGGTCGCCAGCCGTTACCCGCATATCCGGCTGCGGCTCACGATCGGCTATGCGGGCCACCTGCAGGACTGGCTCGAAGCCGGCGACGTGGATGCCGCGCTGCTGTACGGGCAGAAGGAAACGCCCGCGCTGCACGTGAAGGCGCTGATCGAGGAAAGCCTGTGGGCCGTGGCCGCGCCGTCGGTCGGGCTGTCGCGCAAGCGGCCGCTGGCGCTGTCGCGCGTCGCGAGCGAGCCGTTCATCCTGCCGTCCGCGCCGCAGGGCCTGCGTGCGGCGATCGAGCACGCGGCGGCCGAGGCGGACGTGACGCTGCGCGTCGTCACCGAAACCAATGCCCTCAGCGTGCAGAAGGATCTGGTCGCGCAAGGCCACGGCTGGACGATCCTGCCGGCCGTCGGCGTCACGCGGGAAGTCGAGCAGGGCACGCTGAGCGCGGCGCCGCTCGCGCCACCGGGCATCAAGCGCACGATCGTGCTGGCGGCGCCCAGCAGCCGGCAGGCGACCGCGCCGGTGCGCTGCGTGGTCGGCGTGCTGCTCGACTGCGTGAAGGCCACGTTCGACGAGGGCCAGTGGCCCGATGCGCGCTGGCTCGGGTAGTGCGGTCGCGGCTTACAGTCGTTCCAGCAACTTCCGCCGCATCAGCTTGCCGTTGCTGTTGAACGGCAGTGCGTCGACGGCAATGATGCGGCCCGGGTGCTTGTACGGCGCAAGCTGTTCGCGCAGATACCGGCGCAGCGCGGTTTCGTCCAGCGGCCGGCCGCCATCCAGTTCGACGAACGCGACGACGGCCTCGTTGCCGTCCGCCTCCCGCTGCCCGACGACGGCTGAATTCAGGATGCCCGGAAAGCGGTTCAGCGCCTGCTCCACTTCACCCGGATACACGTTGAACCCGGAGCGGATGATCATCTCCTTGAGCCGGCCGACGATGAACAGCGCGCCGTCGTCGTGCAGCTCGCCCAGATCGCCCGACGCATACCAGCCGCCGTCGCGCATCACGTCGGCCGTGGCCTGCGGATCGCGGAAATAGCCGGGCATCAGACCGACGCCGCGCACCCAGATTTCGCCGCGCTCGCCTGCCGGCAGCGGGCGGCCGTCGGCCGGATCGACGATGCGCAGCTCGGCGCCAGGGAACGCGTAGCCCGCGCTCGTATCGGCGCGCGCTTCGCCAAGGCGCGTCGCGTGCAGCGAGCCCGCGTACTCCGACAGCCCGTAGCCGTGATGCAGCGTCTGCCCGAACAACGCCTCGACCTGCTGCTTGAGCGCGAGGTCGAGCGGCCCGGCGCCGGCATACAGATAGCGCAGGCAGGGCGAGTCGGGACGCGCGATGCGATGTTCCGCGCAATGCCGAAGCAGCCGCGAGAACAGCATCGGCGGCCCTTGCACCTGGCTCACGCGCCGCCGCGCCAGCGCGTCGAACAATTGCACCGGCTCGAACTGCGCGCGCATTTCCAGCGCCGCGCCCGCATGCAGCGACGCGAGCAGCACGGTGCCGAGGCCGAAGATATGCGTCATCGGCGCATACGCGTAGACGCGATCGTCGGGGCGGAGCGCGCGCGATTCGGCCGATACGCGCGCGAAATGCAGCACGCCGCGGTGCGTCATCATCACGCCCTTGGGCGCGCCGGTGGTCCCCGACGTGAAGATGATGGCCGCCACGTCGCTCGCGAGCGGCTCCGGCTCCGGCCGCGCCGCCGCGCGCACGGCGCTGCGCGCGAGGGCGCTCACGCACGACGGGTGCGCGTCGTGCCGCGCCGCATGTGCGCCGGCCGCCGATGAGACGCCCGACGTGAAATACAGCACGCGCGCGTCGGCCCTGGCGGCGAACGCGTCGACTTCGCCCGGCGCCATGCGCGCATTGACGCCGCACGACCATGCGCCGATCCGGCTGCACGCGATCAGCAGCGCCGCATGTTCGGGGCAGTTTTCGGCGACGACCAGTACGCGATCGCCGCGACGTACGCCGTCGGCGTGCAGCTCGCGTTCGAGCCGGTCGGCGAGCGCGCCGAGATCCGCGTAGCTGACGCTGCGGTCGGGCAGATGGATGAACGCTCGCGCGGGCGCCTCGGACAGCCAGCGATCCAGCAGTTCATGAATGCGTGCGGCCATGTTCGATTCTCCTTGTCCTCGCAAACGATGCGCGCACCGCGGCGCTCGCGCAATACGCGAGCGGCGGCCTCACGCGAAGTGCAGCAGATCATCGACGGCGGCACGCGTGGTGCGGAACTGGTTAACCGGATGCGCGTCTTCCGCATAGCCGAACGAGATGCCGCAGATCATGTGCTGCGTGTCGGGAATGCCGAAATACTCGCGCACGAAACGCGCATGGCGCGCCAGCGCGCCCTGCGGCGTGGTCGCGACGCCATGCGCATAGGCCGCGATCAGGAACGACGACACGAAGCCGCCCGCGTCGACGAGCGCATATGGGCCGAGCTCGGCCGGCACCGTGACGATCGCGACGTGCGGCGCGTCGAACAGGCGGAAGTTGCGCAAGGCCTGCTCGGCGCTGCGCTCGCTGTCCTTCGGACCGATGCCGAGCGCGGAGTAGAGCGCGAGGCCTGCGCCGCGCCGGCGTTCGCGATAGATGCCTTCGTAGCTCGGCGGGAACGGCAGGTCCGATTCGTTGTCCGGATGCGCGGCGACGCGCTGCATCAGCGCCTGCCGAAAGCGCTCGGTGCTTTCCGGCGTTTCGGTGACGACCAATTGCCACGGCTGCACGTTGCACCACGACGCCGAGCGGCCGGCCATGCCGACGATGCTGCGGATCAGTTCGCGGTCCAGCGCCGTGTGCCGATACGCGCGGCAGGTGGAACGGCCGCTCGTCAGGCGATCGAGCGCGACGAGTTCGGGAGAGGGCGATGTCATGTCTACAGTCCTTGCCAGTGCCCGGCCCGCGCGCTGCGAGGCGCGACGGGCGCGGGCGGAAAACGGCGGCGAGCAGCGCGCCGGCCGCGGCGCGCGACGCTGGTCGCCTGCGTCAGATGAAAGTCTGCTGCGCGCGCAACGCCTCGATGCGCGCGTCGGGCAGCCAGTCGCGCAGCGCGGCGATCGCGTTGTCGGTCGTCGGCGCTGCGGGCGGTTCCGGCCGCGCGGCCGGCGTGCGCGAAAAACGCGGGCCGGGCGCCGGATGCGTGACGCCGTCGAGCTCGACGAAGGTGCCGCGCGCCTTCACGTGCGGATGGTGCGGCGCTTCGTCGAAGTCGAGCACGGGCGCCACGCACACGTCGAGATGGCCGAGCAACCGCGCCCACTCGTCGCGCGTGCGCTCGCGGAATTTCGCGGCGAGTACCTGCTTTGCTTCGGGCCATTGCGCGCGGCCCATCTGCGCCTGCAGCGCCGGATGGTCCTGCAGCCCGAGCTGTTCGAGCAGCAGCCGGTAGAACTTCCCCTCGATGGGCCCGACGCTGACGTACTTGCCGTCGGCGCACGCATACACCTCGTAGAACGGCGCGCCCGTGTCGAGCAGGTTCGTGCCGCGCGCCTTGTCGAGCATGCCGGCCGCATGCAGGCCCATCGTCACCGTCATGATCGACGCGACTCCATCGACCATCGCCGCATCCACGACCTGGCCCCGCCCGGAGCCGCGCGCTTCGAGAATGCCCGCGAGCAGCCCGAAGGCGAGGTAGAGCGAGCCGCCCGCATAGTCGCCGAGCACGTTGAGCGGCGGCGTCGGCGCCTGCCCGGCGCGGCCCATCGCATGCAGCGCGCCGGTGATCGAAATGTAGTTCAGGTCGTGCCCGGCCACCTGCGACAGCGGGCCGTCCTGCCCCCATCCGGTCACGCGCCCGTACACCAGTCGCGGATTGCGTGCGAGGCAGGGCTCGGGCCCGAGGCCAAGACGCTCCATCACGCCGGGGCGAAAGCCCTCGATCAGGCCGTCGGCTTGCTCGATCAGTTCCAGCACCATCTCGACGGCGGCGGGATCCTTCAAGTCGACGCGCACCGACTTGCGGTTGCGCAGGCCGAGGTCGAATTCGACGGGGCGCGGCGCGCCGAGCCCTGACGGTTCCTTGCGGTCCACGCGGATCACGGTCGCGCCGAGATCGGCGAGGAACATCGCGGCCAGCGGGCCGGGACCGATGCCCGCGATCTCGACGATCCGGACACCGGCGAGCGGGCCATGACGGGATGACGCAGCGGACATGATCAGATCACTCCCTCGTCGCGCAGTTGTTGCAGGCGATCCTCGGGCAGCTTCAGCAGCCCGCGATAGATCTCGTCGTTGGCGGCGCCGAGTTCCTGCGCTGGCTGATCGAACTGCACGGGCGTCTGCGACAGCTTGATCGGCAGGCCCATGCCCATCGCGTCGACGTCGGCGAGCCCCGGGTGCTCGAGCCGCACCACGGCGCCGCGTTCCTGCAGCACCGGGTCCTTCAGCACGTCGAGCGGCGAGCGCACGGGCGCGGCCGGCACGCCGCGCCGGATCTGCAGTTCTTCGACGACCTCCGCGGTGCTGCGCCGGCTCGTCCATGCCTCGATGATCGCGTTGATCTCGGCCGCATGCTTCATGCGTGGGCCGCGCGTCGCGTAGCGCGGATCCGTGACCATCTCGGGCCGGCCCACGGCTTCCATCAGGTTGCGGAACCAGTCCGGCTGGAACGCCACCATCGCGACGTGGCCGTCGCGCGTGCCATAGACGCCGAACGGCACCAGCCGGTCCTGGAAATTGCCCGAGCGCTTCGAGTAGCCGTGCTTGAGGAACACGTCGAAGTGCTCTTCGGCCACCAGCGACGACAGGCAGTCGAGCATCGACACCTGCACGCACTGGCCCACGCCGGTGCGGCCGCGGTGGATCAGCGCGGCGAGGATGCCGTTGACGGCGTACAGCGGCGCGATCAGGTCGGCGATCGGCAGGCCCGAGCGCGTCGGCGGGCCGTCGGCGAAGCCCGTCACGTCCATGATCCCCGACAGCGCCTGGACGATGATGTCCATGCCCTTCAGGTTCTTGTACGGGCTCGGTTCGCCGAACGCCTTGATCGACGCATAAATGATCTTCGGATTGACCTCGCGCACGCTCTCGTAGTCGACGCCCAGCCGCGCGGTGACGCCTTCGCTCGCGTTCTCGATGACGACGTCCGATTCCTTGACCAGTTCCATGAACAGCGCCTTGCCCTGCGCCGATTTCAGGTCGAGCGTGATGCTTTTCTTGTTGCGCGCGCGATTGAGGACGGTCAGCGACACCTCGTCGTCGCCCTTCACGCCGAAGTGGACGCCGTTTCGGCCGACGTATGGCGGGTTGTTGCGCGCGATGTCGCCCCCGCCGGGTGATTCGATCCGGATGACTTCCGCGCCCATGCCGCCCAGCAGCAGCGATCCATAGGGACCGGCCAGGGCCACGGTCAGATCGAGCACTCGGATCCCTTCCAACGGTCTTGCAGCTGACATGCTTGTCTCCTGAAACGGGCGCGCGACCGGGGCGCAGCCCGCAGACATTTCTTTATGCCGGTTCGACAGCCGGCGCCGCCCGGTTCGGGCAACGCCGGCGATTTGCCGGGTTCAGTACGATTTCGGCAACCCGAGCTTGCGCTCGGCAATGTTTGACAGAATGAGTTGCGGGGTGACAGGGGCAATGTAGCCGATCCACGCCTCGCGCATGAAGCGCTCGACGTGATACTCCTTCGCGTAGCCGAAGCCGCCGTGCGTGAGGATCGACGTCTGGCACGCGTTCATGCAGGCCTCGGATGCCAGCAGCTTTGCCGCGTTTGCTTCCGAGCCGCACGGCAGCCCCTTGTCGTAGAGGTCCGCGGCCGCGAAGATCATGTGGTTCGCCGCTTCGAGCTCCGCCCAGTTGCGCGCGAGGGGATGCTGCACCCCCTGGTTCTGGCCGATCGGCCGGCCGAACACGACGCGCTCCTTCGCATACTGCGTCGCGAGCTTGAGCACCGCGCGGCCGATGCCGATCTGCTCGGCCGCCACCAGCACGCGCTCCGCGTTCATCCCGTGGAAGATGTAGCTGAGGCCCTTGCCTTCCTCGCCGATCAGCGCGTCCTTCGACACCGGCATGTCGTCGATGAACAGCTCGTTGGTATCGACCGCCGCGCGGCCGAGCTTGTCGATCTCGCGGATTTCGACGTATTTGCGGTCGAGCTTCGTGTAGAACAGGCTCAGGCCCTCGCTGTGCTTCTTCACTTCCTCGATCGGCGTCGTGCGCGCGAGGATCAGCATGTGATCGGCCACCTGCGCGGTCGAGATGAAGACCTTCTTGCCCGACAGCAGGTAGTTGCCGTCGGGCTGCTTCTTCGCGACCACCTTGAGCTTGGTCGTGTCGAGGCCGGTGTCCGGCTCGGTGACCGCGAAGCAGGCCTTGTGCTCGCCGCGCGCGAACGGCGGCAGCCACGCCTTCTTCTGCGCGTCCGTGCCGAAGTGCACGACCGGCTGCAGCCCGAAGATGTTCATATGAATGGTCGATGCGGCCGCCTGCCCGCCGCATTCGGCGACCGCGCGCATGAACAGCGCCGCCTCCGTCACGCCGAGGTTCGCGCCCCCGACATCGTCCGGCATGCAGATGCCGAGCCAGCCGCCGCTCGCGACGGCCGCGAAGAATTCGTGCGGGAATTCGTGGTTCTTGTCCTTGTTGCGCCAGTATTCGAGCGGGAAGTCCGCGCAGATCTTCTGCGCCGCATCGACGATCGCGACCTGGTCGGCGCTCAGTTGGTAGTCCATTTCCGGATCTCCTGCGGGAACGAGGTCAAGCCTGGGCGGCGGCGGGGCGCAGCATCATCAGGCCCGTGCGCACGGCGGTGCAGACGATTTCGTCGCGCTGGTTGCGCGCGACGTGCTTGAACGTGACGATGCCCGAATCCTTGCGGCTCTTCGACAGGCGCGTGTCGACGATCTCCGTCTCGACGCGGATCGTGTCGCCGTGGAAGGTCGGCTTCGGGAACGCGATCTCGCCGAAGCCGAGATTGCCGAGCGTCGTGCCGAGCGTGGTCTCGTACACCGTGATGCCGGCCACCAGCGCGAGCAGGAACATGCTGTTCACGAGACGCTGGCCGTACATCGTGTTCTTGCTGTATTCGGCGTCGATGTGCAGCGGCGCGCAGTTGTAAGTCATCGCCGAAAACAGCACGTTGTCGGTTTCGGTCACCGTGCGGCGGATCGCATGCTCGATCACCATCCCGGGCTTGAATTCTTCGAAGTAAAGGCCTGCCATTTCTTGTCTCCTGAGGTATTGGGGTGAGCGATCAGCGGTTGAACGACTGCGCGAGCGCGATGATTTCGCGCGCCGTCTTCGCATGCGCGATGTCGATGTGTTCGCCGTCGTAGATGCACGATGCGCGGCCTTCGGCCTGGGCCTTGTCGAGCGCGTCGATCATGCCCTGGTAGAACGCGACTTCCTCTTCGGTGGGGCTGTAGGTGCGATTGACGATCTCGACGTTCGACGGATGCAGCACCAGTTCGCCGCTCATGCCGAGCTGGCGGTCGTTCGCCGACGAGACCTTGAGCCTTTCGAGGTCGTGCACCTGCTGCCAGACGCCGCCGATCGGCAGCTTGCCGGCCGCACGCGCGGCCATCACGATGCGCGACTTCAGGAACTGGGTTTCGCGGCCCTCGAGCGACCAGACGGTCTTGAGCGCGCGCGCCACGTCGGCGTTCTTGGCCGTCGCGCCGACGATCGCCGGCACGCGTTCGTGCTGCGCGATTTCGTAGGCGAGCTGCAACGAGCGGGCGGTTTCCAGCAGCGGGATCACCTTCGTGTGACCGACGTCGATGCCCGCGCGGTACTCCGCTTCGGCCAGCATCGATGCGACGGTATGGATGTCCTCCGGCCCGCACGGCTTCGAAATCACGATGCCCTCGACCACCGGGTTCACGATCGCCAGGATGTCGTCGAAGTCGTACAGGTGCGCGCTGCGGTTGATGCGCACCCAGATGCGCTGCTGCTGCTCGGCCAGCCAGGCCAGCTTGGAGCGGACGATCTCGCGCGCCTCGACTTTCTGAGCCGGCGGCACGCTGTCCTCGAGATCGAGGATCAGCGCGTCGGCCCCGGACTGGATGGACTTCTCGATCCAGGTCGGCTTGTTGCCCGGAACGAAAAGGAAGGAACGGATCGGTTTCATCTGCATCGTCATGACTGTCTCGGCCTGTTGATGGGATCGGCTGCTTTACCGTTAGGTTTAATCTAACAACTGGTAGTTAGTTTGATGTGCAAATGCCGGGACCGTCATTGGGGTTTATACCGAGCACGATTGCCGTGACGCATCGCGGGAACACACCGGCGGCGGCGCGAGGGTGGTGTGCGGCGTTGTCCGGCGCGGCGCGATCAGGGCCGCGACGACGGCCCCACGCCGTAGAAGAACATCGTGCAGAGCTGGTCGGCGATGCGTTCCAGCGAGCCCTTTTGTGGGTTGAACCACGACTGGATCGAATTGATGCTGCCGAGGATGTGGATTCGCGCGAGCGCGATGTCCACGTCTTCGCGCAGGTGGCCTTCGGCACGCAGGTCTTCGAGCAGCCCGTTCCAGAGGGTCTGATGATGCTCGCGCCTGATGACCTGCCGCTCGCGGATCGCGTCGGGCAGCTGACCGAGCAACCGGCCGTGCGCGACGGCGAAATCGCCATGCATGACGAGGCCGCGCATCTGCCCGAGCACGGCGGCACGGAACCGTTGTTCGGCCGTCGCGTCGGGGCCGAGCGCGTTCAGGCGCTCGCTCAGGTGATGGAGGATGTGTGCCGCGCCTTGCTCCATCACCGCCTCGACCAGTTCTTCCTTCGACGAAAAGTGGTAGTAGATGCTCGCGGCCTCGATGCCGGCCTGATCGGCGACGTTGCGCATCGTCGTGGCCGAATAGCCCTGCGTGCCGAACGTGCGCGCGGCAAAACGGATCAGCGATTCGCGCGTCTCGCACGGATTGACGGAGTTCGACTTCGGTCGTTTTGCCATGCTCCTGCAGCCTGCCGATGGTGAGTCATGTCGACATACTAACAGTAGTTAGGCTGACGGCAGGCAGGCGGCATTCATCGGACGAACGGCTCGCCGCGCGGAGGCGGTGAGCCGTCCGTTCGGGTTTCGGCGGCGAGCGCGCCGTCGCGCGCCTGCCGCGCGCCAGGTTACAGCGTGCTCGCGAAGAACGGCGCCAGCACCGAGACGGCTTCGTCGACGTATTGCGGCACGTCGTACAGCGACATGTGGTTCGCACCTTCGACCACATGGAAGCGTTTGTCGGCGCTGGCCGCGCGCGCGAACAGGTCGTCGCTCATCCATTTGCTGCCCGCGACGCTGCCGGCCACGATTTGCAGCGGCTGCGTCAGGAACGCTTCGGCCTTGTTATACGCGTCGTACGTAATGACCTGGTTGAGGCTGCGGGCGGTCATGAAACCCGGTGCGTTCGGATGTTCGCAGCGCGGCGTATGGTAGTACTCCCATGCTTCTTCCAGTTCCTTGTCCGGCGCATCTTCCTTGCGCAGCGGTGCGAGCGGCAACGTGGCGAGCTGTGCGCCCGACGCGTCGGCAGAGCGCGCCTGCGAACCGTGCGCGAGGAACGGAATCGCATCGGCGTCCTTGACCGTGTTTTCCCAGCCGTTGCGGAACATCGAGCCGATGTTGACCGCGCTGACCGTGCCAAGCGCCTTGATGCGCCGGTCGTTGATCGCCGCGTTGGCTGCGTAGCCGCCGCCCGCGCAGATGCCCATTGCGCCGATCCGATCGGCGTCGACGTACGGCAGCGTCGTCAGGTAGTCGACCACGGCGCTGACGTCTTCGGTACGGATATACGGGTTCTCGAGCTGACGCGGCTCGCCGGTGCTTTCGCCCTGATACGACGCGTCGAACGCGATTGCGACGAGGCCGTGCTCGGCCAGCTTCCGGGCGTAGAGCCCGGCCGTCTGTTCCTTCACGCCGCCGCCCGGATGCGCGACGACGACGGCCGGATACTTCGCGTTCGAATCGAAACGGGCCGGAAAGTAGATCACGGCGGCCATCGTGATGCCTCGGCCGTTCAGGTTCCTGAAGTTGACTTTCTGCATGACGGGTAACTCCTGTTGTGGGTTCAGTGAAGTGCGTGATTCCATGGTAGGCAAGAAATTGATGCGGATATACCGCTCAAAATCGACCTCAGTGTTAAGGGGAGGCTTACAGATTCGGCGCGGGCGCGTTTTGCTGCTGTACCGTGCGTGGCGCACTCGACTACGGCTCATGCGGCATTCACAGTACGGAACGGAATCGCCGCGTGAATTGACTTGCGTTCGCGGCGGAATCAGGCTGGCTCACATCGCGTCCGGCCGTGCGCGACGCCCTTGCCGGCTTCGACGCCGCGCCCGCTGCAGGACGAGCGTCGATTGTCGCCGGCGGACACCAGAACACATTCAGCGTCGCAACAGCCGGGACCGGCAGTGCGGCCAGGAGACAGACGATGCGGGTCCGCCGTGGTCCGATGGACGGTGCGCCAGGCATCGTTCACGGATGGATGGCCTATGGACTCGCTCTCGGATGTGCTCGCGCGGCTCAAACCGCACAGCCAGTTCTATGCGGGACTCGACGCGGCGGGCGAGTGGTCGTTCGCGTTTCCGGAATATGAGGGAATCAAGTTTGCCGCCGTGCTGCAGGGCGCATGCTGGGCCGTGATCGAAGGCGTAGCGCAGCCGGTCCGCTTCGAGAAGGGCGATTGTTTCCTGCTGAACAGCCGGCGCAGCATCGTATTGTCGACCGACCTCGCGCTCGAGCCGCAGGATTCGACGGCGATCATGGATGCGGTCGCGCGCGACGGCATCGCCGTGCACGGCGGCGGCGGCGACGTGCTGCTGATCAGCGGCTTCTTCGCGTTCTCGGGCGACCATGCCGCGCTGCCGTTCGATGCGCTGCCGCCGCTCGTCAGCGTGCCGCGCGCGTCGAGCCAGGCCGAGGTGCTGCGCTGGTCGCTCGACCAGTTGACCGCCGAGCTGCGCGACCCGCAGCCGGGCGGCGCGCTGGTGTCGAACCATCTGCTGCACCTGATGCTCGTGCAGGTGCTGCGCCTTCATCTGGCGGCCACGCCCGCCGGATGGTTCATGGCGCTGTCCGACCGGCGGATTGGCGCGGCCATCAGTGCGATCCATGCGGAGCCCGCGCGCCACTGGACGCTTGACGAACTGGCGCGCATCGCCGGGCTGTCCCGAACCGTCTTCGCGCAGCGCTTCAAGCGCCTCGTCGGCGCGACCACGATCCACTATCTGACACGCTGGCGAATGCTGATCGCGGCCGACCGCCTGCACGCCGGGCACGAGACCATCGCATCGATCGCGTTCTCGCTCGGCTACGAATCCGAAAGCGCGTTTTGCACGGCCTTCAAGCGAACCATGTGTTGCTCGCCGACGCAGTATCGCCGCCGGGCGCGCGCGGCAGATCCGTACGATCTCGAAACAGAAGCGCACGGCGGCGATAGGTCCGAGCGGCGGGGGAAAAATAACATGACGCTGTGTCCGATCTAGATCGTCGCGCTTCGCCACGCACGCATGTGCATCGGAAACCGTGCCCGGCCGCTGTCCGGACACGCATCAGCCTATAACGGGAGACAACCGGCATGACCTCCAGCGATTCCAGCCTCGACGCAGCATTGCGGCGACTCGTCGATACCGACGTGATCCGTACCTTGATGTCGAAGTACTGTCACGGTATCGACAAGCACGACGAGACTCTCTTCATGAGTATCTGGGCGGACGACGGCATCTACGAGCTGCCGCGCGGACAGACGGCCGGCATCGGGGGGATCCGGCAGTTGGTCCACAAAGTCTGGCGCGAGGTGCCGAAGTGCCACCATCACATCACCAATCCGCTGATCGAGATCGATGGCGATCGCGCCACGGCGGCCACCGACGTGATCTATTACCGGCAGACCGACGACGGCGTGCTGCAGCTGCTTTCGGGAACCTATGCATTCCGGTTCGCGAGGATCGCCGGAGTATGGAAGACGACGTATCTGAAATTCTCCAGCTTCGGCACGGTCAGCCCGGTCTTCAAGGAAAACATCGGCGGGTGAGGGTGTAATCCGCTGGCGAAGCGGACGGCCGTGACGGACCGTCTCGCGACAAGCAACATGCCAAATGATTCGGATAACGATTTAATCATCAAAATGAAGAAGGAGTCATCGAATGACTGATTGCGCAACCGATGAATCGCAATGCTTGCCGGAAGGCTTCGAGGAACTCGCCCCGTTTCTCGCCGACTGGAACGCGCCCACCTCGCACCAGCGATGGATCCGGCGCGCGGCGATGCCTTACGCCGAGATTGTCCGCTTCTACGATGCGATGTTCGCGCGTGCGGAAGAGGCGACACGCTATCTCGAGCAGTTCCCGCTCGACGACATGCCGGCACCGGCGAACAACCTGTTTCGCTTGCTGCTGTCGCTGTGCCACGCGTCCGTCGCCGTCGAAATGCATGAGGCGCCGAGTATTCGCCACGCGCCGGCCGAGCATGCGCTGCGGATCGTAACGGGCTTTCAGCCGCACGGTTGAGAAACAGCCGATCGTCCGTCGCAGTGGACGGCCTTCATTCATCAGCAGGAGTCAGCATGAATCATCCGACCGGTTTCAATCCGGGCCTGACGCGTGCCGTCGGCCTCGGCACCGACGCGATGCCTACCTCGCTCTATACCGACGCGGCGCAGTTCGAGCTCGAACGCAAGCAGATTTTCCGACGCGCATGGCTCATGGTCGGCCGCGTCGAACGCATTCCGAATCCCGGCGATTTCTTCGTGAAGGACCTCGCGGTCGTCGATGCGTCGATCATCGTCGCGCGCGCGTCGGACGGCAAAGTCCGTGCGTTCCACAATGTCTGCGCGCATCGCGCGAACATCGTCGAACATCGCGCGTCCGGCAACGCGAAGCGCTTCGTGTGCCGCTATCACAGCTGGAGCTACGACAATGCCGGCGCGCTCGCGAACGTTCCCGACGAAGCCGGCTTCTTCGGCCTCGACAGGAAAAAATGCGGGCTGACGCCGGTGGCACTGGAGAGCTGGGAGGGCTGGATCTTCATCAACGTGGCGCCGGAGCCGGAGGTCACGCTGCGGGAATTCCTCGGGCCGGTCGCCGACGCGCTGACCGGCATTGCATACCAGCATCCCGATCATCCGATCGTGCTGCGCGGGGAGTTCAACGCGAACTGGAAGACCGTCGCCGAGAACTTCAGCGAGGCCTATCACGTCGCGTCGATTCACCCGAGGACACTGGCGCCTTTCTACACCGGGCCAGCCAATCCGTTCGGGTGTCCGATCAGCGTGCGGCTCCATGGCCCGCACCGCTCGATGTCGTGGTGGCTGAACCCGCTCGCGCAGCCGTTCGCCGATTCGAAGGTCGCGAAATGGCTGTTCTCCGCGGACCACTCGGTGACGGGCACGCGCAAGGCCGGGCAGACCAACGCGGTCGTGGAGCACAAGCACGTGAATCCGACGAAGGACGCGAACTGGGCAAGCGACGTCAACTGGTTCTTTCCGAACTGGCATCTGCAGATTTCCGCGAACCAGTTCTGGACGCACGAGTTCTGGCCGACGTCGGCATCGACGACCGTCTGGGAAGCACGCTTCTATTACAAGAAGGCCGCGACCGTGCGCGATCGGCTTCAACTCGAGCACTTCACGTCGCAGATCACCGATTCGATGCTCGAGGATCTCGGCAACATCGAGAGCATGCAGGTCGGGATGGCGTCGGGCGCGAAGCCCTTCGTTCATTTCAACGAGAGCGAAGTCCTGTGCCGGCATTCGCTCGAGCAGGTCGTCAAATGGTCGAATGCCGCGACGGTGAAGGATGCGCTCGCGTAGGTCGGCCGGATTTCAGCTATCCAGTGCGGTGAAAAGGAGGGGACGATGGGAACGAGAATACTGTGGCAGGCCGAAAACCGCTCGAACGATGCGGACTTCGAGGGCGTCACCGAAACCTATGCAGCGATGCTGAAGTTCGCGCATCAGGTGGCGAGGCCCGATACCGAGATCACGCTGCGCTACATGGAGGAAGCGCCGCGTTCGTTTGCGAACAACCTGATCTACCCGCGCGCGGTCACGAAGGTGCAGGTCGTCAACCGCGTCGTCGAGGCCGAGCGGGAAGGATTCGATGCGGCGCTGGCCGGCGTCTGTATCATCGACGCGTATTCGCAGGAATGTCGGCAGACGGTCCGGATGCCGGTACTCGGCGGCGCGGAATCGACGATGCTGATGGCGCAACTGGTCGGCAAGCGCTTCGCATGGGTCACGATCGCGCCGTCGTTCATCGAGCCGTTCGAAGCCCATATCCGTCAGCACGGCTGGGCGGATCGCGCGATTCGCGACCGGCCGGTGCGCGCGCTCGATCCGTCGTGCTGGCTGGCGATCGTCGACGCGGCGAGAGGGCCGCCCGAGCGCTGGATCGAGATGTTCGACGAGGCAGCCCAGGCCTGCGTGCGCGACGGCGCCGATACCGTGCTGTGCGGCTGCAACCCCGGCGGCGCGTTGCTGGGGCTGGCCGGCTATCGCGAGGTGCGCGACACGGGCGTGCCGGTCATCATGGGGCCGGCGGCGATGGTGAAACTGGCCGAAGCGATGGTCGACCTGCGCAGAAGCGTCGGCCTGACCAAGTCGGAGGCCGTGACCGGCGCGTATCGAACGACGCCGGCTCACATCCTCGAAGAACTTCAGGCGATGGGGAAGAAGCTCGTCGCTTGACGCATCGGCGGCGATTCGCCGCCGATGCTTCGCCGATACGCGCGGGTTGCGCCAAAGCGATGCGCAGGCGGTGAGTCCGCGCATCGCCGGCGCGCCACCCGTTCAGTCCGCATACAGGTTCGGAAACTGCCCGGTCGTGCTGATCACCGTCGTGCGGGTTTCCAGATACGGGGCAAGCGCATCGATCCCGTTTTCGCGTCCCCAGCCGCTGGCCTTGAAACCGCCATACGGCGTCGACCAGCGCAGGAACGAGTAGGTATTGACCCACACCATGCCCGCGTCGATACGGCTGGACACGCGATGCGCGCGGCCGACGTCGCGCGTCCACAGGCCTGCCGTCAACCCGTAGGGTGTGTCGTTCGCGATCGCGACGGCCTCGTCTTCGCCATCGAACGGAATCAGCGAGGCCACCGGGCCGAAGATCTCGTCGCGCGCGACGCGCATCCGGTTCGTGACGCCGGCGAACACGGTCGGCTCGACGAAGTAGCCGGCCGCGAGTTCGGGCGTCGCGATACGATGGCCGCCGGCGACGAGTTCCGCGCCGTCCTGCTTGCCGATCTCGATGTACGACAGCGTCTTGTCCAACTGCGCCTGATGCGACTGCGGGCCCATGTGATTCGTGTCGACCGACGGCATGCCGACGCGCACCGACTTCGCGCGCGCGCAGAACGCGTCGACGACGCGACCGTAGATCGACCGCTCGACGAGCACGCGCGAGCCGAGCGCGCAGCTCTGCCCGGTCAGCCGCCACGCGGATGCGGTGGCCGCGTTGATCGCGTTGTCGAGGTCGGCGTCCGCGAACAGGATATGCGGGGCCTTGCCGCCGAGTTCGAACGTGAAGCGCTTCAAGTTATCAGCGCCGTCGCGAACCATCTGTTTGGCAGTCTGGCTCGCGCCCGTGAACGAGATCTTGTCAACGTCCGGATGCTTGACCAGATGCGCGCCGGCCGTGCGCCCGTAACCGGGCACCACGTTGAACACGCCCGGCGGAAAGCCCGCTTCGTGGACCAGGCGCGCAAGCTCGAGCGCCGACACGGGCGTTTGCTCGGCCGGCTTGACGACGACCGTGCAGCCGGCCGCGAGCGCGGCGCCGATCTTCAGGCAGGTAGCGAGCAGCGGCGCATTCCACGGGATGATCGCGCCCACCACGCCGATCGGCACGCGCGTCGTGAATGCGTGGACGCTATCGTCGATCGGGATGGTCGTGCCTTGTGCCTTGTCCGCCAGCGATGCGAACCACTGATACCACTGCACCTGCGCAGTCAGACTCGCGCGATGCTCGCGCACGAGATTGCCGTTGTCGCGCGATTCGATGATCGCCAGCTCGGGAACCGCCGCGCTGAAGCGCTCCGCGAGGCGGCGCAGCAGCGCCGCGCGCTCATGTCCCGGCGTGCGGCGCCACGGGCCGTTGAATGCGGCCCGCGCCGCGACGACTGCACGATCGATGTCCTGCGGGCCGCCCATCGGCGCGATCGCCCAGGGCCGGCCGGTCGCCGGATCGATGCTTTCGACCAGCTCGCCGTCGATCGGCTTCACCCATGCGCCGTCGATATAGAGGTGCTCGTAGCGGCGCAATGATGTGTCATCCGTCGTCGCGTGTGGTGAGGCGTTCGACATTCGGTACTCCGGTCAGGTCAGGCGTGGTTCATGTAAGCGCGCAGCGCATGCGGCGCGATGGCGTCGAGGTCGCGCGTGCGTCGCGCCGGTTGGTGAGTAGCCGCAACGGCTGCCGCCGCTCAGATCGGTGTGTCGGCGACGCCGCCGTCCGCCCGCAGCGCGGCGCCCGTCGTCGCCGACGCGAGCGGCGAGCACGTGTAGAGCACGAGGTTCGCCACTTCGTCGACCGACGCGAAGCGCCGCGTGATCGACGACGGACGCAGCGCCTTGACGAGTTCGGCGCCTTGTTCCTCGATCGTCTTGCCGGTACGGCGGATTTCCGCTTCGAGGAAATCCACCACCCCTTCGCTGAGCGTCGGGCCCGGCAGGACTGCGTTCACCGTGACGCCGGTGCCCGACATGCGTTTCGCGAGGCCGCGCGACAGGCCGAGCAGCGCCGTCTTGGTCACCGCGTAATGCAGCATGTCGGGCGGCGTGCTGATTCCGCACTCGGAGCTGATGAAGACGACGCGCCCCCAGTCGCGCGCGCCCATGTTCGGCAGGTAGGCCCGCGCCAGCCGGACCCCGGACAGGATGTTGAGCTCGAAATATTTCTGCCAGGTCGCATCCGGGATCTCGAAGAAATCGGCGGTCTCGTAGATGGCCGCGTTGTTCACGAGGATGTCGCAATCGGGCACCTGTTCGACGAGGCGGTTACAGCCGGCGGCCGACGACAGGTCGGCCGCCGCGCCGCGCACCGTTGCGCCGGGGATCGCGGCGCGGATCGCGTCGACGGCGGTTGCGATCCGCCGTTCGTCGAGATCGTTGACGACGACCTCGGCACCGCACTGCGCGAGCCGCTTCGCGATCGCATGGCCGATGCCCTGCGCGGCGCCCGTTACGACGGCAAGCTTGCCGTCCAGCGTGATCTGCATGATGTCTCCTTGCCTAATATGGTCGATTCTGTCGGCGCGTCGCGGTCGTTCGTTCCGTGCAGCGAGCTGCAAGCGGCAAGCGGTGTGCCGGCGGAAGGCGTCGCGTGCCGATCTTAAGTAGCGGACGCCGAACGGGCCATGCTGCAGCGTTCGCATTTCTTGCGCGATCGTACGGAATCGCGTTGTCTGCGAGTGACGTAGCCGCAGGCGTTCGAACCGGCACACGCGTGAATGCGTATGCGCCCGGAGGCGTCGATTGTCGCCAGCAACGCAGGTCCCCGAAGTACGGAACGCCGAAAGACGCCTGATTGACACGAGTCAGCCTCGCCTCTGTAATCGCCCCCATCGAGGGGAGGAGGTGACGAACATGATCGACGGACTGACGGTCCGCGTCGCGGCGAGGCACGACGAAGCCGCCGGCATCTGCAGTTTCGAACTGGTTCGGGCGGATGGCCGGCCGCTGCCGCCGTTCTCGGCCGGCGCGCATATCGACGTGGCCGTGCCCGGCGGCCCGACGCGCCAGTACTCGCTGTGCAATGCACCCGACGAAAGCCACCGATACCGGATTGCCGTTCTGCGCGATCCGAACTCGCGCGGCGGGTCGGCCGGCATGCACGATCGCGTGAAGATCGGCGACACGCTGACGATCAGCGCGCCGAAGAATCATTTCCCGCTCGCGCATGACGCGGAGCACAGCCTGTTGCTCGCAGGCGGCATCGGCGTGACGCCGATCCTGTGCATGGCGGAACGGCTGGCGCGCATCGGCGCGTCGTTCGACATGCACTACTGCACGCGGTCGCGCACGCGCACGGCGTTTCTCTACCACATCGCACGTGCACCCTATGCGGGCCGTGTGCAGCTTCATTTCGACGATGAAGCCGCCGAGCAGCGCTTCGATATCGCGGCGCGACTCGCCGTTCCCGAAGCAGGCACGCATCTGTACGTCTGCGGACCGAAGGGCTTCATGGATGCAATGCTGACGACCGCGCGTGCGAACGGATGGCCGGAAGCGCAACTGCATTACGAGTTTTTTGCGGCCGAGGCGCGACAGACGGAACGGGACGGCCGGTTCGAAGTGCAGATCGCGAGTTCGGGCCGCGTGATCGTCATCGAAAAGCACGAATCGGTCGTGCGGGCACTCGCGAGGGCCGGTATCGAGATCGAGACCTCGTGCGAGCAGGGCCTGTGCGGAACCTGCGCGACGCGCGTGCTCGCGGGCGAGCCCGAGCATTTCGATCATTGCCTGACCGCCGAGCAACGCGCGGCGAACGACCAGTTCATGCCGTGCTGCTCCCGCTCGAAATCGGCGCGGCTGGTTCTGGATCTGTAGCGGGCAGGCCGGCGTCGACGGCTGGTTCCGAACCATCGTCGCAGCAGACGCAAAAAACAGACGCGCCGCACGCATCCGCCGACAGATTTCCGACGGATACGTGCGGCGCGGCGCTTCGATACGACGACCGAAGTCGTCGCGGCGCATCAGAATTTGTGCCGCATCGCGACGCGCAGCGCGATCTGATGATTGGACGTCGACGGCGTGAGTTGGTTGATCGACGCGACGGCACGGCGTCCGGTCGAATCGGTTCCGCTCGCGCGCTGATAGGTGCCGACGAAGTAGACGTCGGTGCGTTTCGACAGGAAGTAGTCGGCGCCGAATGATGCCTGGTTGTAGTGCCCGCTGCCCGTCGCATCGGCGCCGCTGTTCTTCGTGTACACGTAGTTCGCGCCGACGACGAAAGCCGGCGTGATCTGGTATTTCACGTTCAGTTCGGCGTTGTTCAACTTCGCGGTGCCGCTGATGCCGCCGGCGGGCACGGGACCCGACGTGGTATCGCCGAGATGGCGGAACTGCGTGTTCGAATAGGTCGCGCCGAGCGTCAGCGAGCCGATCGTGTAGGCCGCGCCCGTGCCGATCACCTGCAACGTATGCGCCGACGCGTAACCCGAAATCACCGGCGACGCGCCGAAGTTCGAGCCGGGCACACCGTTGACGGTCGCGGCGACGGTGCCGCCCGCGCCATAGAACGATGTGTTCGGGTTCCGCACGTTGAGGTAGCCCGCGCCTATCGAAAGCGGGCCGTTCGTGTAGCTGGCGCCGGCCGACCAGATCTGGTTGCGGCCCGTGTGCCCCGACACGCCGCCCAGCGAGTACAGCGCGGTCGCCGTCAAGCCGTGAAAGACAGGGCTCGTGTATTTGATCGCGTTGTTGACGCGATTGGTGTTGTTGAAGTTGTCGTTGTCGGACGGGTGGGCGGCGAGATAGCCGCCCCACTGATCGCCCGCTTCGAGCAGGCCGACCGAATCGACGACCGAATCGTACTGACGCCCGAGCGTGACGGTTCCGTACGGGCCGGACAGGCCGACATACGCTTGTCGGCCAAATTCGAGGCCGCCTTGGCCGAGCTTGCCGGTATTGAGGTCGAAGCCGTTCTCCAGCACCGCGATCGCGCCGTAGCCGCCGCCGAGGTCCTCCTTCACGCGCAGCCCCCAGCGGCTGCCGTTGAGCACGCCGCTCGCGAGACTATACAAATGGTGGCCGGACGCGTTGCTCACGTAGTTGACCCCTTCGTCGATAATCCCGTACAACTGCACGCTGCTCTGCGCATGTGCCGTACCGCCGACGCAACCCACCGCTGCGCAAAGCGCAATCGTCCTTTTCATTGACTGTCTCCAAAGTTTCTTCTGAATGTACGTATCGTGACGTCGCGATCGGTATCGGCGTCAATTAATATGGAAAACTAATTGATACGACAAGAAACGCCCGATTGCCGCAACGTTCGGTCGATTAGATGCGTGGCCGATATCACCGTCAATCGGTCGGGCAATCCGATTCCGTGCAGTGAAAGAGGTGCCGCGCGATGCGTCGTGGACAGCGTGGAGACCCTTAAGGGTAAAGCCGCAGGGCGATGGTTCGATCGCGATGTCAGTCGCGATCGATCACATACACGTGTGGGTGGGAGTGCCGACTCATGGCGCGATGATGCGTCGGCAGGCCCGAGACTCAGTTACTTCACGAGATGAATCTTTCTTCCCGATCCGTCGGACTTCGACGCCGCATCGATGCGGCGCGAGCCGCTGCTCTCGACGTTTTCCTTGGCGATCCGCATCGCCTGATCGAACTGCGTGCCGGTGGCGACGTGACGATGGTCGACGCTCACCAGCCATCCGCGCCCGCTGTGACACCAGCGGATCCGCCGCTCATCGAGCAAGGCGGCGAACCATCGCCATAGCGCGGCATCTTCCGCGTTGGCGTTTTCCCGCGCGCGGGCACGCGCGACCGTCATGCTCGATCCGTGATCCTCGATTCGTTGCTTCTGCATTGTCTGAGCCCTGCAATGAGCCACGTTGGCCCGTCGGTTCCGGCACCGCGTCATGTCAGTCTCAAGGGGAGCGCATTCGACCGGGACGCACCATGCCGCAGCGTCAACAGTGTCGGCTCGACCGCCGCAGCGTCAATAGTGCGCGGGCGACGATTCCGTACTTCGGAAGCCGGTCGCGCCACGCCGAGCGCACGCCGCATGACGCGCATCGCATACCGAACCAAAACCCGCGATGCAGGCGTTCCGACGTACGGAACAGGCTGCGGGTGCGCATTGACGCTCCCCGGTGAGCGAATCACGATGAGCAGCGATGCCTGTCGCATCGTCCGTCGATCTTCGTCGCTTCGGACAGGCGCCCGTCCGGGACGCTATCGCGACGCGCGCGAACTTCAACCCGTCATGACGATGATTCCGGATGGCGCATGCGACGCCGGAGCGCCCGACGTGACCCTCGATCTCGCCCATCCATGAACCATCCAGCATGCGCGACCGCGCACGCATCGCCCGATGCCCGTCAGGCCGGCGACTGCGATGCGCTTTCCTCGCTGATTCGCCCCGGCGACACCATGATGTGGGGCCAGTCGCACGCCGAGCCCGTAACGCTGATGCGCGCGCTGGTCGCCCAGCGCCACAGCTTCAAGCGCATTCGCGTCTTTCTCGGCATCGGCCTCACCGACGTCCTGGCACCCGAGCATGCCGACGCCATCGATTTCCTCGCGTACTGCGGCAGCGGCGCGAACCGCAGGCTGGCGCGCGCGAACGTGCTCGACATTCTGCCCGCGCACTATTCGCAGCTGCCGGACCTGATCCGCAGCGGCGCGTTGCGGATCGACGTCGTGATGCTGCAGGTGTCGCCGCCGGACGAGCACGGTCGTTACAGCCTCGGGCTCGCGCGCGAGTATCTGGTGGAAGCGCTGAAACATGCGCGGGCGATCGCCGCGGAAGTGCATCCCGACGTGCCGTGGACCTACGGCGGTCCTTACTTGCGCGCCGCCGACATCGATTTGCTGGTGGCGTCGGACATGCCGTTCCCGGATGCCGCCGCGACGACGCCCGGGCCGGTGGAGCAGGCGATCGGGCAGCACGTCGCGTCGATCGTCGAAGACGGCGCGACGCTGCAGACGGGCATCGGCGCGATTCCTGACGCGGTGATGGCCGCGCTACACGACAAGCGCGACCTCGGCGTGCACACCGGCAGCATCGGCGACGGCATCGCGGCGCTGTGCGAAGCCGGTGTCGTGACGAATGCGCGCAAGACGATCGACGCGGGCATCACCGTCGGCGGCGTCATCATCGGCTCCGCGCGTGTGCGCCGCTTTGCTCACCGCAATCCCGCGCTCGAACTGCGCGCCACCGAATACACGCACAATCCGCACGTGCTGCGCCGGATCGATCGCTTCACCGCGATCAATTCCGCGGTGGAGGTGGACCTGACGGGGCAGGTCAACGCGGAAGTCGTCGGCGGCACGTATGTCGGCGCGGTCGGCGGCGTCGGCGATTTTCTGCGGGCCGCGCAGGCCAGCCGCGGCGGCGTGCCGATCGTGGCGCTACCGTCCACCGCGGGCCCGCACAGTCGCATCGTGACGAAACTGTCAGGCCCGGTAACGGTGCCGCGCAGCGACGCGTGCGTGATCGTCACCGAATATGGGATCGCCGATCTGCGCTGCCTGTCGCTCGCGCAGCGCGTGCCGAAGATGATTGCGATCGCGCATCCCGATCATCGCGAACGGCTCGCGCGCGAGGCCGGCCTGTCCGGCTGACGCAGCGGTGCGAAACGGACTTCGCCGGCGCCGGACCGGTTCGATCCGGCCGAATCGACGCTTCGATTAATCGGAATTGGACTGTCGGCGCGACCCGCGTAAGCTGGATCGAAGACAGTCATCACATGGAGACAATCGGAATGGGCAATGCAAAGGGGCCGCTGGCCGGCATCAGGATCGTGGAGCTGGGCGGCGTCGGGCCGGTGCCGTTCTGCTGCATGCTGTTGTCGGATCTGGGCGCGGACATCATCCGCATCGATCGCCCGCCGGGCTACGACGGCGGCCAGCCGGGCGATCCGCGCTTCAATCTGCTGAACCGTGGCCGGCGCAGCGCCGCGTTCGACCTGAAGAAGCCCGAAGCGGCCGACGCGGTGCTCAAGCTCGTCGCGCGGGCCGATGCGCTCGTCGAAGGGTTCCGTCCCGGCGTCGCCGAAAAGCTCGGCCTCGGGCCCGACGCGTGCCTCGCGGTCAATCCCGCGCTCGTCTATGGCCGCATGACCGGCTGGGGGCAGGACGGCCCGCTCGCGCAGGCGCCGGGCCATGACGTCAACTACATCTCGCTGACCGGCGTGCTGCACGCGGTCGGCGCGGCCAGCGGGCCACCCGTGATTCCGCTGAACCTGGTCGGCGATTTCGGCGGCGGCTCGCTCTATCTCGCGCTCGGCGTGGTGTCGGCACTGCTCGAAAGCCGGCGCTCGGGGCACGGGCAGTTCGTCGATGCCGCGATGGTCGACGGCTCGGCGTCGCTGATGACACTGTTCTACGGCATGTTCGCGAGCGGCTACTGGAAGGACGAGCGCGGCAGCAATCGTCTCGACTCCGGCGCGCCCTGGTACAACGTCTACGAGACGAAGGACGGCCGCTGGGTCAGCGTCGGATCGAACGAAACACGCTTCTGGCGCAATACGCTGGCGCTGCTCGGGCTGCACGAAGAGGACATGCCGGATCAGCACGACCGATCGCGATGGCCGGAAGTGCATGCGAAATTCGCCGAGATATTCCGCACCCGCACGCGCGACGAATGGTGCGCGCTCGCCGAAGGCCGCGAGGTCTGCATCGCACCGGTGATGTCGCTGACCGAAGCGCCCACTCATCCGCACCTGCGCGCTCGACAGACCTTCGTCGAACGCGACGGGGTCGTGCAGCCCGCACCCGCGCCGCGCTTCAGCCGGACGCCCGGCGCCATCCAGTCTTCGCCCGCGCGGCCCGGCGAGCATACCGACGCGGTGCTCGGCGACTGGGGATTCACCGCCGCGGAACTCGCGACACTGCGCGACGCCGGCGCGATCGCGTGATCCGAACGATGCGTGCATGACGCGCCCGCACCGCACGCGGGCGCGTTGCTGCCGTTCTTCAGGCGAGACCTTCATCCTTCCCGCGCATCACGTGAACGTCGCGCGGTGCGGCGACACGCCTGTCGCATCCCTGTCTTCGCAATGCCCCCGACATCGCTTGTGCACCGCACCCAACCACGCTTCGATATTTTCGAATCGCCGCTTCAAAAATGGCCAGTTGGTTCGCGACGCCGCAAGCCCTAAGCTCGATTCCAGGATGAACAGCGCGGCTGCCCGAGCAGACGCCGATAACTGGAGCGAAGACAAATGGCTAACTTTCTCGACGAATCGCAAAGCATGTGGCTCGACACCGTGAACAAGTTCATGGACAACGAGATCACGGTCGAATACGTGCGCAAGTGCGACATGAATCGCGATTACCCGTACGAGGCCTACGAAAAGATTGCGAAGCAAGGCTGGCTCGGGATCCTGATTCCCGAGGAAGAGGGCGGCTCGGGCGGCGACATCTTCGACTATTCGCTGATGGCCGAAGGCCTCGGCAAGTTCGGCTTCGACTTCGCGTGCTCGGTGCTGGTGCCGACGTTTACCGCGATGAACATCATCAAGTTCGGCACGCCCGAGCAGAAGAAAAAATACGTGCAGCCGTTCATCGACGGCAAGATCCGCTTCTCGGTGTCGATCTCCGAACCCGACGCGGGCTCCGACGCCGCGAACACGAAGACGCGTGCGCGCCGCGACACCAACGGCGACTGGATCGTCAGCGGCCAGAAACTCTGGTGCAGCGGCGCGGCGGCGAAGGACACCGTGATCGCGATGCTCGTGCGCACCAGCACGGACGACAAGCACAAGGGCCTGTCGGTGCTGCTGATCCCGAACGACACGCCGGGCATGGTGATCAACAAGCTGCCGACGCTGTCGCGCCACGCGACGGGCACGACCGAGATCTTCCTCGACGAGGTGCGCGTGCCGGCCGACGCGCTGCTCGGCGAAGAGGGTCAGGGCTGGCGCATCATCACCGAGCACCTCGAGCTCGAACGCTGCGCGGTCGCAGCCGCCTATACGGGCAATGCGCAGCAAGCCGTGAATACGGCGACGCGCTATGCGCACGACCGCATCCAGTTCGACCACCAGCTGTACGACTTCCAGGTGATTCGCCACATGCTCGCCGACTGCCAGACCAAGGTCGACGCCGCGCGCCTGCTGTGCTACCGCGCTGCGCGGATGGCAGCCGATCACGTGCCGTGCAGCCGCGAGGTGTCGATGGCGAAGCTGTACGGCTCGGAGACGCTGAAGGAATGCGCGCTGGCCGGCATGCAGATCCTCGGGGGCTACGCGAACCTGCCGGAAGCCGACATGGAGCGCTACCTGCGCGAGAGTATCCAGTCGACGATCGGCGGCGGCACGTCGCAGATCCAGCGCACGATCATCGCGAAGTCGATGCGCCAGTAACGGCCCCCCCGGTTTTCATCGGTGCGGCGCGCATGCGGCCGCGCCGCACCCCGCCATTCCATCATCAGGAGACACCGCCATGAGCGGCATCAACAACAGCATCAACATTCCGCTCGACGAGCTCGAAGTCGGCCAGAAATTCCGTTCGCCCGGCCGCACCGTGACCGAGAGCGACGTCGTGATGTTCTGCATGTTCACCGGCAACTGGATCGAGATCCACTCGAACAAGGAATATGCGGAGAAGACGCGCTGGGGCGAGCGCATCGTGCAGGGCATGCTGACGTTCTCGCTGATTTCCGGCCTGCTGCAGTTCGGTCCGGCGATCCAGGCGAACTACGGCGTCGACAAGATGCGCTTCCTGAATCCGGTGAAGATCGGCGACACGGTCTATGCGACCGCCGAAGTCATCGCGAAGAAGGACAAGGACGACAAGTTCGGCGTCGGCACGATGCTGATCCAGGCGTACAACCAGCTCGGCGAAGTCGTGCAGCGTAGCGAATGGAGCCTGCTGATGCTGCGCAAGCGCGCGGACCTCGACGCGCTGATCGCCGAAGCGCAGCCCGATTTCAAGGTCTGAGGAGCGCAGCCATGACTCCTCGTCCGGTTGCGGCGATCGTCGGCATGGGCGATGCCTACGCGTCGCGCGCGAATCGCAAGGACCCGCTGCAGTTGGCCGCCGAGGCGACGCTCAACGCGCTCGCCGACGCGGGCATCGGCAAGGACCAGGTCGACGCGGTATTCACGGGACGTTCGCCGTGGGCCGACAAGCGTTCGCAGTGGAGCAACATCTTCATCTCGCACATGCAGATGCCGGTGACGATCACGAGCGAGCTGACGATGCACGGCGCGGGCCTGACGTCGACGCTCGCGATCGCGTCGCAGATGATCGCGGCCGGCCGCGCCGAGTACGTGCTGTGCCTGCAGAGCGACGCGACCGAGCTGTTCGTCGACGCGGTCGCGATGGGCGCGGAAGCCGACGCGGATCCGCAGTTCGAGATTCCGTACGGTCCGACGATTCCGGCGCTCTACGCGCAGGCCGCGCAGCGCTACTTTCACGAGTTCGGCATCACCGAGGACGATCTCGCCGATGTCGCGATCGCGAACCAGCGCTGGGGACGTCATCATCCGCATGCGGCGAAGGCGAAGTTCGGCGAGATCGATCGCGCGGCGGTGCTGTCGTCGCCGTACGTCGCCACACCGCTGCGCCGCTGGATGTGCTCCACCTGGGGGGGCGGCACGGGCGGGGCGCTGATCGTCACGTCGCCGGAGAACGCGCGTCACGCGCGCGATCCGGTCTACCTGCTCGGCTACGGATCGGCGACCACGCACGAGTACCTGACCGATCGCATGAACCTGCGTCGCTGCCGGTTCGACAGTCTCGGCGCGTTGCCGAACCTGACGACCACCGCGACCGCCGAGGCGGCGCGCCAGGCCTATGCGATGTCGGGGCTGACGCCCGCCGACATCGACATGGCGCAGATCTCGGTGAACTTCGCGCATATGGGGCCGATCGTGATGGAGGATCTCGGCTTCGCGAAGAAGGGGCGCGGCATCGATCTTTATCGCGAAGGCCGCACCGGCGTCGACGGCGACCTGCCGACCGACACCAACGGCGGGTGGCTGTCGTTCGGGCAGCCCGGCATCTCGTGCAACATGGACAGCATGATCGAGGCCGTCCGGCAGCTGCGCGGGCAGGCGCTCGGGCTCGCGCCGGCCCGCCGGCCGCAAACCGTGCTGGTGCAGGGCGCGGGCGGGATGCTGGCCGCCGGCGCCGTGCTGCTGCTGTCGTCCGCAACGTGATATCCGACCGGAGCATTCCATGACCGAAACGCATTCCCCGAATGCCTGGCCGCAACCCTACCGGCTGCTCGATGCGCAACCGTACTGGGACGCGCTGGCCGAAGACAAGCTGACGTACCAGCGCTGCACGTCCTGCCACGAAGCCGTGTGGCCGGCTCACTCGTTCTGCACGCATTGCGGCGCGAAATCGCTCGACTGGACCGAATCGTCGGGCCGCGGCGAAATCTATTCGCACAGCACGATCATGCGCGGGCCGACGCCGGTGTGGGCCGGCATCGTGCCGTACACGGTCGGCTTCATCCGCATGGACGAAGGCTATTACCTGTTCGCGCAGATCGATGCGCCGGCCGAGACGATCGCGATCGGCCAGCGCGTCGAGGTCCGCTTCGTGCAGCGCGGCGAACAAAAGTTGCCGGTATTCGTGCCGTCGACAACCTGAGGGCCGCACGCGGCGCGCCGGCCCACCGGCGCCCGCGCGGCGTGCCCGCTCACGGAGGAGACATCGTGAAGCGCATTGATTTTCATCCCGTCGACGGAGGCTGACATGGCCGGACCGCTCGACGGAGTACGCATCCTCGACCTGACGTCGAATTTCATGGGCCCGTACGCGTCGCTGCTGCTCGCCGACATGGGCGCCGGCGTCTGCAAGATCGAATCGCGCGACGGCGACACGACGCGCCACATCGGCCCGAGCCGCCATCCAGGCATGGGCCCGATCTTCCTGCACCTGAATCGCAACAAGCGCAGCCTCGTGCTCGACCTCAAGCATCCGGACGGGATCGCCGCACTGAAGCGCATGGCGGAATCGGCCGACGTGCTGCTGTACAGCATGCGGCCGCACACGATGGCGAAGCTCGGGATCGCATACGAGGACGTGCGCAAGCTCAATCCGCGCATCATCTACTGCGGCGCGTTCGGCTTCGGGCAGAACGGCCCGTATGCATCGCGCCCCGCATACGACGACCTGATCCAGGCCGCGGTCGGGATGCCGGTGCTGCAAAGCCGTAAGGCGGGGCCGCCGACCTATGTCGCGACGGCGGTCGCCGATCGCGTGGTCGGTATGGCGACCAGCAACGCGGTCGCGATGGCGCTGTACCGGCGCGAGAAGACGGGCGTCGGACAGCAGGTGTTCGTGCCGATGCTCGAGACCTTCGTGCATTTCGTGCTCGGCGACCATCTGTACGGGCACACGTTCGTGCCGCCGCTCGGCGACTGGGGCTATGCGCGGATGATGAATCCCGACCGCCGTCCGTATCGCACGCGCGACGGCTATATCGGCGTGAACGTCTATGCGGACCATCACTGGCAGCGTTTCTTCGTGCTGTCCGGGCATCCGGAGATGGCCGACGATCCGCGCTTCAACAACATCGGCGGGCGCACCGAGCATATCGCGCAGCTGTACGCGTTCCTCGCGAGCGTGTTCGAGACGCGGACCACGGCCGAATGGGTGAACGCGCTGACCGAAGCCGACATTCCGGTGATCGAGATGAATACGCCCGAAACGCTGATCGACGATCCGCACATGAAGGCGGTCGGCTTCTTCGCCGAGCAGGATCATCCGTCCGAAGGCCGGATCCGGACGCTGGGCATCCCTCAGCAGTGGAGCGAAAGCACGCCCGAGTTGCGCTATCCGGCGCCGCGCCTCGGCGAGCATTCCGCGGCGCTGCTGGCCGAGTATGGCTTCGGTGCCGAGGAAATCGACCGGATGCTGCGCTCCGGCGGCGCGTATGCGCCGGACGCGAGCGGCTCGCCGCAATCGCAGTAAAACGAAATCAGGAGAAGCGACATGTTGCGTGACCTGCCGCTGTCGGGCGTTGTGGTGGTCGAACTGAGCGATAGCGCATCGGCGCCGTTCGCCGGAAAAATCCTGGCGTCGCTCGGCGCCGAAGTCTGGAAGATCGAACGCCCGACCGGGGACTCGGCGCGCGGCTGGGGGCCGAGCGAATGGAAGGGCAGCGGTGCGGCGTATCACGCGCTGAACCGCGGCAAGCGTTCCGTCTGCATCGACATCAAGGACCGCGAGCAACTGGCGACGCTGCACCGGTTGATCGCCGAGCATGCGGACGTGTTCATCCATAACCTGCGGCCGGGCTCCAGCGCGCAATACGGCCTCGATGCCGACAGCCTGCGCGTGACCAAGCCGGAACTGATCTATTGCGAGATCGGCGCGTTCGGCCATCTCGGGCCGCTGAACACGCTGCCAGGCTACGATCCGCTGATGCAGGCGTTCTCGGGGATCATGAGCATCACCGGCGAGGAAGGGCAGGCGCCGGTTCGTGCCGGCGTGTCGATCGTCGATTTCGGCTCGGGGCTGTGGGCCGTGATCGGCATTCTGTCGGCCCTGTATCGCCGCCAGATCAAGCATTGCGGCGCGACCGTCAACGGCTCGCTGCTGGAAACGGCGATCGGCTGGATGACCGTGGCGATCGCGAACTACAGCGCGGACGGCGATACCGGCGGCCGGCACGGATCGGGCGTCGCGTTCATCGTCCCGCATCGCGCGTATGCGACGGCCGACGGCTATCTGATCGTCAGCGCCGCGAACGACGCGTTGTTCGCCAAGCTGTGTGCGGCGCTCCAGCGCCCCGAATGGGCGCGCGACGAGCGCTTTGCGACCAATGCGGCGCGCCTGCGCAATCGCGCGGAGATCGACCGCCTGATCGGCGAGCGGCTCGCGACGGACGACCGCGCGACGTGGCAGGCGCGTTTGCAGGCGGCAGGTATTCCGGTCGCGCCGATCCAGACCACCGCGGAGGTGGTCGCGCATGCGCAGACGCACGCGCTCGGCATCATCGAGAAACCGTCCGACGACGAGATCGGCCTGGTCGGACTGCCGCTGTCGTTCGACGGCAAGCGCCCGCCGCCGCTGCACGCGGCGCACGACATCGGCGCCGACAACGCGTCGCTCGACGCGCTGCTGCGCACCGGCCGCTAGGCGCGCGGCAACCGTCTGACGATTGGCGGCGCGACGCGACGCGGCAACCGTCGCGGCTGTGCCGCCGCGTTCACGAAAACCGCCGCACGCGCGCGGCCGTGCGTGATCGCGCGGCCGCGTCCTGTCGCGCCGTTCGCATCGATCGGGTGTACGATCGGCGTCGAACGCCGCGATCCTTCACGCGCCGCGCGCTCGCCGCCACGCCTCGTTTCCTGTACGACGCGCCCGGCACGAGACCGCGCGCGACCGGCCGCGACGTGCGACAACGTCATCGAGACGTGCATGAGGGGAGACATGAGTACATTCAATCGCCTGCATCTGATCCGGCAGGTCGATCTGTTTACGCTGAAGCTGTTCCTGTCGGCGGTCGAGGAGCAGCAGATCGGGCTTGCGGCCATCCGCGAGAACGTCGCCGCATCGACCGCGACCAAGCGCATCCAGGACCTCGAGGACATCGCCGGCATCAAGTTGCTGGAACGCCGCCCGAAAGGCGTGGCGCCGAGCCCGGCCGGCGAGGTGCTGGTCCGCTATATTCGCCGCATCTTCGACGACCTCGACGACATGCGTTCCGAGATTTCGTCGTTTACCGACGGCATGCGGGGAGAACTCTCCGTCGCGTCGGCGCGCTCGATCATCGTGCCGTTTCTCGCGCGCGAGATCGGCGAGTTCAAGCGCGAGTATCCGCTCGTCGATCTGGTGGTGAACGAACTCGAGAACGCCGAGATCGTGCAGGCCGTCGCGCGCGGCGACGCGGACATCGGCGTGTTCGCGGCCGCGCACGAACTCGATCTCGGCGGCGTCGACGTGACGCCTTACCGCGAGGATCGCCTCATCGCGGTCGTCCCGCTGGGCCACCCGCTCACGGCACGCGCCAGCCTGACGACACAGGATCTGCTGTCGGAAAACCTGATCGTCGTCGGCGCGATGCTCGGTGCGATCCGTGCGGCGGCGCGCCGCGTCGGCATCGATTTCGAGCCGCGGTACGGCGTCAGAAGCGCGGGCGTCGCCGTCAGCCTCGTGCAGGCGGGGCTCGGCGTGACGGTGCAGCCGGAGTGCCTCGTCAGTCATGAACTGTTCAGCCGCGTCGCCGTAATGGAGCTGGCGGAACCGTGGGCCGTGCGCCGCATCCATATCGCGACCGCGCGCGGCCGCGAGCAGGGCCCGATCGCGCGCGCGCTGATCCGGCAACTGCTGGACCGGCCGGCCGGCGACGCGCCGGCGGCGTGACGCAACGCGGGCCGTCAGGGCTTGCGGTATTTCAGCGCGTCGACCAGCAGCGAGAACGCGGAGGTCGCGTGCCGCCGGTTCGCGTAATAGAGGTGATAGCCCTCGAAGGTCTTGCGCCATGCGCCCAGCACCTCGACCAGTTGCCCGGACGCCAGCGCCGTGCGCACGTATTCGACGGGCAGATAGGCAAGCCCGAGGCCGGCGAGCGCCGCGTCCCGCACGGGTGCGATGCTCGTGTACACGAGCGGGCCGTCCACCTTGATGCGTTGCTCGTTGCCGGCCCTCGTGAAAATCCACGGGAGAAATTCGCCATGCGTCGGCAGGCGCAGGTTGATGCATGCATGCGACACGAGATCGGCCGGGCGCTTGGGCGCCGGATGGCGGTCGAGATACGCGGGCGCGCAGAAGACGGCCATCGGAATATCGGGGCCGATCCGCACCGCGATCATGTCCTTCGCGACGAGGCGCCCGCGCCGCACGCCGGCGTCGAAGCGGCCGTCGACGATATCGGCCAGACCGTAGTCGGTCGTGATCTCGATCCGGATGCCCGGATGATCGGGCAGGAAGCGCGCGATGGCCGGCTGCAGCACGCTTTGCACCGCGAATTCGTCGGCCGTCAGCCGGATCACGCCGGTCGGCTTGCCGATCAGTTCGCCAATCTCCTCCAGCCCGGCATCGATTTCGCTCATCGCGGGGCCGACGCGGTTCAGCAGCCGTTCGCCGGCCTCGGTCAGCGACACGCTGCGCGTCGTGCGCGCAAACAGCCGCAGGTCGAGCCGCGCTTCCAGCCCGCGGATCGTCTGACTCAGCGCCGATTGCGATACGCCGAGCCGCGCGGCCGCACGCGTGAAGCTGCGCTCTTCCGCCACCATCACGAACGCGGACAGATCCTTGAGGTTATTGCCGGCCATTGAGAACTCCTGCTTATGACTTTAAGCAGATTTTGCAGGATTATCACTCGACGGACCAGCCTCTAACATGGTTGCTGTTTCGACTTTCTGATCGCAATGGAGGACAACGCCATGCCGCAATCCGTCACGTTCCCCAACCGCTCGGCAAACATTGCTGCCGATCTGTACGTCCCGCCGAACTTCGACGCCGGCACGAAGTATCCGGGCATCATCTGCGGCCACCCGATCAGCAGCTGCAAGGAGCAGACCGCGTCGATCTACGCGCAGAAGCTGGCCGCGCTCGGCTTCGTGACGCTCGCGTTCGACGCCTCCCATCAGGGCGCGAGCGGCGGCGAGCCGCGCTACCTCGAGGATCCGGCGTCGCGCGTCGAGGACTTCCGCTGCGCGGTCGACTATCTGGTGACGCTCGATTACGTCGACGACGCGCGTATCGGCGTGCTGGGCATCTGCGGCGGCGGCGGCTATGCGGTCAACGCGGCGATGACGGAGCGCCGGATCAAGGCGGTGGGCACCGTCGTCGCGGCCAACTACGGCCGCATCATGCGCGAAGGCAACCTGTCGGCCGACGCGGCGCTCGCCACGCTCGACGCGATCGGCAAGCAGCGTACCGCCGAGGCGCGCGGCGCCGACCCGCTGATCGTCACCTACATTCCCGCGTCGGAGGCCGAGCGCCAACAGGCCGGCATCAAGGACATCGACATCGTCGAAGCCGTCGACTACTACACGACGCCGCGCGGACAGCAGCCGGGCTCGCCGAACAAGCTGCGCTTCTCTGGCCTGCAGGCGGCGGTGGGCTTCGACGCGTTTCACCTCGCGGAGCAGTTGCTGACCCAGCCGCTGCAGATCGTCATCGGCAGCAAACCCGGCGCGTTCGGATCGTACCGCGACGGCTACGAACTGTTCGAGCGCGCGCGTTCGAGCCGCAAGAACCTGTTCGTCGTCGACGGCGCGAGCCACTACGACCTGTACGACAAACCCGAGTACGTCGAGCAGGCCATGTCGAAGCTCGGGCCGTTCTTTCAAGAGAATCTCGCGTCCGCGCGTTGACGCCGGCGGGCATTCCCGCGCGCGTCTCCGTTTTTCATCATCCGGCGGTCACGCCTGTGCCGCGCGCTGCGGCGCGGCGTGACGACGTCGATCCATCAAGAGAAAGTTTTCATGGCAAAGATCTGGTTTATCACCGGCGCCTCGTCGGGCTTCGGCAAGGCATTGGCCGAACACGTGCTGGCCAGTGGCGATTGTGCAGTCCTGACCGCGCGGCGACTGGCGCCGCTCGAAGCCATCGCCGGCCGCTACGGCGACCGCGCGCTGGCGCTGTCGATGGACGTGACCGACGCAGCTGCTCGGGCAACCGCACTGCAGGCCGCGTTGCAGGCGTTCGGCCGTATCGACGTGCTGGCGAACATCGCCGGCCGCGGTTCGTGCGGCGCGGTGGAGGAGTTTTCGCCGGCCCAACTGCGCGAGCAGATGGAGCTCAACTTCTTCGCTGCCGCCGAGCTGACGCGCGAGGTGTTGCCCCACATGCGCGCGCGTGGCAGCGGCCACGTGCTGAACCTGACCAGCGTCGCCGGGCTCGTGACGTTCCCGGCATGCGGTCCGTATTGCGCGGCGAAGTTCGCGCTCGAAGCGTGGAGCGAGGCGTTACACCACGAAGTCGCACCGCTCGGGATCCGCGTCACGCTCGTGGAGCCCGGCGCATTCCGAACCGAATTCGCAGGGGACGCGAACATGCGGCCGGAGCAGTCGCTCGATGCCTATCGCCCGGTCGTCGCGCCGATGCTCGACTATTTCGAACGGGAGGCCGGCAAGCAGGCGGGCGATCCCGCGAAGGCCGCGCGCGTGATGGCCGATGCCGTCAACAGCGACGTGCCGCCGTTGCGGCTGATGCTGGGCAAGGACGCGTATCGCGCATGGGACGCCGCCGTCGCCGCGCGTCAGGCCGATCTGGCCGCATGGCGCGATCGTGGCGAAGCCACGGCCTACGATGGCGTCGAAGTGACGTCGATCGAGTCCCTTTCCGCGTAGGTCGGCAGATACCGGGCGTTCGCTGCGACCGTTCGTGCCGCGCCCGATCCATCTGATCGACGATCGGGCGTGCTCGGTGTCGCCAGCGGCATTTCGAAGTACGGAAGGGACGCTCGGCGCGAATTGACCGGTGCACCGTTGCCCGCGCATCGTGACGGTATGTGCACCGCGTGCCCGCGTATCGCGGCCGCACGCGCGATGCCGCAGCGCGCGCCGCCCTGGCCGCGTCACGACAGGAGACAGCATGCAATCCCCCAACGGCACCGGCGAATCGGCGCCTGCACCGACGGATGTCACCGCGGCCATCGCCGCGCATGTCGCGTCCGTCGCGAACCGGTGCGCGACCGATGCCGATACGGCAGCACTGCGCCGGCTTTTCCTCGACAACTTCATCGTGTCGCTGTGGGGCGCGACGCGGCCGTGGACCGGCCAGATCGCGCGCTGGTCGCGTCGTTTTGCCGGCACGGGCGCGAGCCCGGTGCTCGGCGCCGACTGGACGGCCGACGCATCCGTTGCCGCATTGGTACACGGCACGGCCTCGCACAGCTACGAGCTCGACGACACACATAACGAGACGCTGAGCCATCCCGGCGCGGTCGTCATTCCCGCCGCGTTGGCCGTCGCGGCGAGCACGGGCGCGTCGCAAGCCATGCTGTTCCGGGCCGTGGCGGCCGGATACGAAGCGATGGCGCTGGTCGGCGCCGCAGCGGGCGGAATGGAAACCGTGCATCGCGGCTTTCATCCCACGGCGATTTTCGGCACGTTCGGTGCGGCCACCGCCTGCGTGGCGCTACATGCCTACCGCGACGACACGCCCGTCACGCCGGAATCGCTGATCCGTGCGTGGGGACATGCGTTGTCGCAGGCAAGCGGCGCGATGCAGTTCTCGGCGGAAGCGTCGGGCGGGGAGGTCAAGCGCGTTCATGCGGGTATCGCGGCACGCAACGGCGTGCTCGCTGCGGAATTCGCGCGAATGGACGCCGTAACGGCGCCGCGGCGCGTCGTCGAAGGCACCTACGGGCTCGCCGCGCTGTTCGGCGGTCCGCTGCGTGCGGTCGAATTGGGCGGCCCGCTGCAGATCCATTCGATCAGCCTCAAACCGTACGCATGCTGCCGCCTGTTCCATTCGACGATCGACGCGCTGGCCGAACTGACCACCAACTTTACGATGCGGACCGACGACATTCGCGAGATCGTGATCAGCGGCCCGCAGCTCATCGCGGATCAGCACATGCTCGCGCAGCCCGAATCGACGATGGCGGCCCAATACAGTTGCCCTTATATCGTCGGCGCGACGCTGAGCTACGGGCCGACCCGCTATGACGCCTATGACGACGCGTTCCTCGGCGATCCGCAGATCCGGCGCATTGCCGAGCGTGTGCGTTTCGAGGCGAGCGACGCGCTGACGCAGTATTACCCGACCCGCTTCGCGACAGGCGTACGGATCGTGCGCGACGACGGCAGCGCACAGTCGAGCGTCGTGATCGACAGCGTCGGTACGCCTGCCAGGCCGCTGACGCTCGATCAGATCATCGCGAAAGGCGAGAGTCTGACGTCGCATGGCGTGTGCGCGTCGGCCGGCAAGCAGTTCGCCGCGCTCGTTCACGACGATCGCAGCGATGGCCGAATGCTCGCGCAGGCGCTGGCAGCCGTGTCGTGCGAGATCCATGCAAACGGGAGCGAGGAATGACTGTCCATGACAATGCCGCGACAACGGAACGCGTCACGCGCGAGCCGCTGCACACCAGGCAGATCACGTTCGATGGGTTCAGACGAAGCGACGGTCTCTTTGAGATCGAAGGCTATCTGACCGATCGAAAACCACACGATTTCGCGCCGCCGAGCAGCCCGCGCGTGGTACCGGCGAACGAGCCGATCCACGATCTCGGCTTGCGGGTGGTGTTCGATCTCGACATGGTCGTCCACCAGGTCGACACCTTCATCCGCGCGTATCCGTACCGCGAATGCCCGGGCGGCGGCGCGACGCTGCAAGCGCTGGTGGGGCTGCGCATCGGTGCGGGCTGGAGCGGCGAGGTACGCAAGCGCCTGCCGCCCGGCGACACGTGTACGCATTTGCGGGAAATCCTGATTCCGCTCGCCACCGCGGCCATTCAGACCGTCAATCCGCTGCGTTCGCAAACCTTGCTCGAGGCGACCGACGCCAGCGGAAAACCGCTCAAGATCGACAGTTGCTTCGCATACGGCGCGTCGCGCGAGCTCGTCCTGCAGCGCTGGCCGGCGTTTCACCGCCCGAATCGAAGCTAGCCGGCGGGCGCGGCAAAGCGCTCGCTGCAAGCCTTCATCACGTCACCGGCCGCTTGGCACGCCCGGTGACGTTCGTCCTTTCCATGCCTTTCCCTGCGCGTCGACCTGCCCGGATCGGCCGTCGGCCAGCGTCCCGACGCACATTTCCGATCGCGAAAGTTCGACCGCGATTGATAAGCCCCGCTTATTGGCGTAAGTGCTTTAAGCAGTCTAGTTGCTGACGATATCGACCGCTATATTCGAACCAGTCCGGGATGCAAACGTCGAATCGCCCCGGCAAGACATCTAGCGGAGAATCCATGAAGTCAGTCAAATTCAGCAACGGCTCGCTCGAAATGGCGGGCAACCTCTATTTCCCCGAAGGCTTCGATGCGTCGCGCCAGTACGCGGCCATCGTCTGCGTTCACCCGGGCGGCGGCGTCAAGGAGCAAACGGCCGGCCGCTATGCGGAACAACTCGCGCGTGAGGGGTACGTCACACTCGCGTTCGACGCGTCGTTCCAGGGGGAAAGCGGCGGGACGCCGCGGTTCCTCGAGGATCCCTATGCGCGCGTCAACGACGTGCGCAGCGCGGTCGATTTTCTGGCGACGCAAGACTTCGTCGATCGCGACAGGATCGGCGCGCTGGGCGTATGCGCAGGCGGCGGCTATGCGATCCACGCGACGATGACCGACCGGCGCATCAAGGCAGTGGGCGCCGTCAGCGCGGTCAATATCGGCAGCATGTTCCGCGTCGGCTGGCATGGCAACGAGGCGCCGGCCAAATCGATCGCATTGCTCGAGCTCGGCGCCGCAGCGCGCACGCGCGAGGCCGCCGGCGAGCCGGTCGCCTATATCCCGTTCTCGCCGACGAGCCTCGATGGCGTCGAGGATCGCGACATGCGCGAAGCGTACGACTACTACCGTACGCCGCGTGCGCAGCACCCCAACACGCCGAGCCAGTTCACGACGAGCAGCCTGCCGCAACTCGTGACCTACGACGCCTTCGCGTTGGCCGACGTGCTGCTGACGCAACCGCTCCAGTTGGTCGCCGGCAGCGAAGCCGGCTCGCTCTGGCACAGCCAGGACCTCCTTGAAAAAGCGGCCAGCACCGACAAGCACCTTCACGTGATCCGGGGCGGCACGCACATGTCGCTTTACGACACGCCGGAGCAGATGCGCGAAGCGGTGTCGACGCTGGCGCCGTTCTTCGGCAAGCACCTGTAATCACGCGGGTACCGCACGGGCGGGTGTCGCGTCCGCGCGGATCAGGTCCGCGGCCTTTTCGCCGATCATGATGCAGGCCGCGTTGGTATTGCCCGCGACAATCTTCGGCATGATCGACGCGTCGGCGACGCGCAACCGCGCGACGCCGCGCACGCGCAGCCGCGGATCGACGACAGCCTGCGCATCGACACCCATCCGGCAGGTGCCGACCTGGTGCCAGCCGCTGTTGCCGTAGGTCTTGAGATGGGCGAGCCACTGTTCGTCCGTCGTGACGGCCGCGCCCGGCACGCGTTCCTCGACGATCCGCGACGCGAGCGGGGCAGTGTTCGCGATGCGCCGCATCAGCCGCAAACCCGCGATCGAACGCCGGATGTCGCCGGGATCGCTCAGGTAATTCGGATGAAACGCGGGCGCATCCAAAGGGTCCGGCGACTTCAGCTCCATATGGCCGCGCGAGTCGGGCGTCAACAGAACGACCGCCGCACCGATGGCCGGGAAATCGTCGACGACCGGCTCGCCGGACGCCGAAAATTTGAACGTCATCGGGCTCACCGTCAGTTGCAGGTCGGCTTCCGGTCGCCCCGGCTCGCTGCGCGCATAAGCCGTCACGGGCGCCGCGCCTAGTGCAAGATACCCGCGGCGAGTCAGCAGATAGCGCACGCCTTCCAGATACTTGCGTAGCCCGCGCAGCCGGTGGTTATAGGAGCTGTCCGGCGTGACATGCCATGCCAACGAGCCGAACCAGTGATCCTGAAGGTTGCGGCCCACATCGGGCGACTCCACCGTCGCCGCGATCCCGTGGCGATGCAGGGCCGCGGCGTCGCCGATTCCCGATAGCATCAGCAATTGCGGCGAAGCCAGTGCGCCGCCCGACAGGATCACTTCGCGCGCGGCAGCGATGTGCCGCCGCACGCCGCGGTCCAGCACCTCGATGCCCGTGGCATGAGCGGCTTCGAGAACGACGCGCATCACGCGCACACCGGTGCGCACGGACAGGTTGCGGCGATGACGCACAGGTTCGATGAACGCGTCATAGGACGAATGGCGGCGCCCGTCGCGGATCGTGTATTGCCGATAGGCGACGCCTTCGTACGGCGGCCCGTTCAGATCCGCGCTGCGGGGAATGCCGGCCTGCTCCGCGGCGGCGATGAAATCGTCGGCGCTCGGGTGCGAGATGGCCGCGTCGCTGACATGCAGCGGGCCCTGTGCACCATGATGGTCGCTTGCGCCGCGCTGGTTCGCTTCCGACCGGATGAAATAGGGCAGCACGTCGGCCCAGCTCCATCCGTCGTTGCCGAGCGCCGCCCAATGGTCGAAATCGCTCGGCTGGCCGCGCATGTAGATCATGCCGTTGATCGCGCTGCTGCCGCCGAGGCCTTTGCCGCGCGGCCAGTACACGGTGCGGCCGCCAAGCGTCGGCACGGGCTCGGTATCGAATGCCCAGTTGAACCGTTTGTCCATGAACAGCTTGCCCGCACCGGCGGGCGTGCGCACCCAGAAGTTGTTCATGTCCGCGCCGGCTTCGACGAGCAGCACGCGCACCGCGGGATCCTCGGACAGGCGGCTCGCGACCACACAGCCCGACGAGCCTGCCCCCACTACGATGTAGTCGTACGTTTCCATCACGTGCGACACCTCATGCCGATCTCGGGATCAGCGGCACGACCGTCGCCGCGACGATCGCGGGGATCGCAAACGCATAGAAATTCCAGTGCAGGCCGAGATTGGCACCGACGATCCAGCCGCCGATCATCGGCCCGAGGATCGAGCCGAAACGCCCGACGGCCTGTGCGCCGCCCAGCGCCGACCCGCGGCACGAAGTCGGGAAGTGCGCGGCGATATACCCGTAGATCAGGCTGCTGGTGCCGATCGAACTGAGTCCCGCGCCGAATACGGCGAGCATCAGCCAGGTGGAATCGAGCTTCTGGCTCAGCACGATCAGCGACAAGCAGCCGAGCACGAGAAACGCAAACATGACGCGTCGCGTGCCGACACGATCGGCCAGCCACGCGCCGCCGAGCATGCCCACGACCGCCCCGAACTGCATCACCAGCAGGAACTGCAGCGATGAGCCGAGCGGATAGCCGGCCGCTCGCATCAGCTGCGGCAGCCACGCATTGAGCCCATACACGATCAGCTGCACGCAGAACGTCATGAACGCGAGCAGCAGCGCCGTGGCGCGAAACTGGCGCGACAGCACCAGCCGGTAACCGCCGGCCTGCCGCGCCGTGCCATGCAATACGCGTTGGTCATCCTTGTCGCGCAGGATCTGGTCGAGATCGAGTGAATAGCGGGCCGCGAGCGTGCGCGCCTCGTCGATACGGCCGCGATTGACGAGGAAATCCGCCGACTCGGGAAGCAGGAAGTACATGACGGGCAGGATCAGCGCATACAGTGCACCGAGCGCGTACAACGTGCGCCAGCCGTGCTCGTGAAGCAGCACGATGGCCAGCAGCGCGCTGACGATGCCGCCTACCGAGTAGCCGGTCAGCGTGAGCGCGTTGTAGAACTGGCGACGGCCCTTGGGCGCGTACTCCACCGCCAGCGCCACGGCGGACGGCACCACGCCGCCCATGCCGATTCCCGTGATGAAGCGGGCCGCGCCCAGAAACGTGGGGGAGGTCGCGAACGCGCAGACGAACGAGCCGACCGAGAACCACAGCACGCCCACCATGAGCAGGCGGCGTCGGCCGATACGATCGGTCAGCGGACCGGCCACCGCGAGGCCGACCATCAGCCCGACCAGCGTCCAGCTGCCGATCATGCCGGCGGCGGCAGGCGTCAGATGCCAGCCGGGCTCGGCCAGCAGATGCGGAACGGTTGCGCCGTAGACGATGAGATCGTAGCCGTCCGCCACGATCGTGAGGAAGCATAGAAGCACGACGAATAGACTGCTGCGGACCGGCGGCGTTGCTTGATTCATGTTGTCTCCATACCTTTGTTGTAAATGTATTGCCTGACGAATCCTTCCGGATTCCCAAGCATGGCGATCCTCCTTTCACGCAATGAATGCCGGAAGGACCTATTCCGGAAACGTCCCGGATTTTTCTTATACGTCGAGTCGGATCCCGCTCGAACGTTGGAATGGGCGTGTGCGTGCACGCCTTGCCGGTGATGACGGACACCGCCTCCCGGTCGCCGGGATGGCCGGCCGGCGAGCGCGATGTCTGCCGTGCAGTTCGATGCTGCCGCAGCCTCGTGCCGATGCACGCGTATCGCGTTTGCCACGGCTGTAATCCGTGATGGGGAGCGTAAGAGCATGCCGCCGGCGAACCAATTGAGTTTTCATGAAGCCGCGATTCGACGGGATCGAATTCGACTCCCATGTACCGACAATGAGTATGCAGACGCAGGCCGCACTCCGCGCCTCGGCATTTCCAGCCCTGCGCACGTGCCCATTCAAAAACCGGAGCGAGGGTTTCGTCGAAAATCTCACGATGTGTCGAATGAGTAAGGAGCGACGCGTGCGCCGAAGCAGGGAAGCGGCCGTGCATACGGCCATGAACGCGTGGTCAGGGCGTCGCCGATCTCAAATGCGGTGCGCCGAGCAGAAAGCTCTGCATCCCGATACAGCTGACGATTTGCATGACCTGCAGCACTTGTGCCGGCGTCGCGCCGTAGCGAAGCGCGTTGCGCATATGAATGCGGACGCCCGGTTCGAACAGGTGCGTCGTCGATACGTCGATTGCCACATACAACAGCTCCTTGACGACGGGCGGTAGCGATGCGGTCTGCCACGGCGCCGACGAAAAGGCCGTATAGCCGTCGAAGAATGCGGGCGAGCTGCGTACCATGCCTTGCAGTTCGTCGCTCCAGTAGCCACGACGCTCGCAGAACTCGGTGCGTACTTTGTCGAACGCACTGTCGAGCGGGAACGCGGCATCGACCGATTCACCGGCGGCGGCGAGTTCGTCGAGCAGGATCGGCACACCGACCATGTACGCATGGATCCCGAGCACGGAGGCGATCTGTAGCACCTCGCGCAGTTCGGCTCGGGTGGCGCCATGTTTGACGGCAGCGTCGATGTGCTGCCCGACGGCCTCGGCGTTCAGATGCGTGACGCTTGCGTTCGCGGCGATCAGGACGAAATGCTGGATCTTCGGCTCCAGGTGCGGCGAGCCCAGCGCGACTTCCGCCATGGACAGATAACGGTCGAAGAACGCGGGATCCTCGTTCAGACCGATATCGAGGGCGTCGTTCCAGAAGCCGTGAAGTCGTTCGAACCGGGCCTTGAGTGAGACGGGATCGCTCATGATGGTCGTCTACCTGAGATTCGGCGCCGAAGATGGGCCGCGAAAGCAGGATAAGGGCCGACTTGCCGTGCGTGAATCGGTTTCGTTCGAGCCTTCCGTACGTTGAAAATCTTCCTGTATCGATTGCCCGGCTGGCTTCCGGCGATCGTCGATGCGGCGGTGCGCGCGGACCTTGTTCCTTGTATCCGCATGGTCGGTTCGAGACGAAGTGCTGTCCCAGCCGCGATTCAGCCGCGAGCCTGACTATTTGGATGCGACGATTGCCGAGGTGCGGGCGGACGAAGCGGCTGCGTCCGTTGCGCGCCCGATCTCGCTCGGAAGCCGGGTTCCGTTGTACGGAAATGACCGCTCGCCAAAATTGACCGGCCCCCGACACGCCTGCACGCTTTACACGCACCTGTCGGCGTCGTTCCGATCGGCGCGGTTGGCGCAATCTCAATCGTTCCATGCGCACGATCGACGCGCGACGGAGACCACTATGGAGACGACTCATGCCCCTTTTCAACAGCTTGCGATCGAATCGTCGAGACGATTTCGGCATCGATGTCGAATATCGCGTCACGCCGGGCCCTGTAACGGCCTCGCGCGCCGCGGAGTAACGCGCATGGCGCTGGATCCCGACATTGCGACGATGCTGAAAAGCCTCGAATCGGCGCCGCCGATGGAGAGCCTGTCCGTCGAGGCGCTCCGCGAGGGGCTTGCGTATCCGCCGCTCGACCGGCGCACGGTCGTGGGCGAGACCGTCGATTTCGACATACCGCTCGAAGGGCGAATGCTCGCGGCGCGCCTGTACCGGCCGGTGGAGAGAAAAAGTGACGGCGTGACCGTGTTCTTTCACGGCGGCGGTTTCGTGATCGGCAATCTCGATACGCACGATCACGTGTGCCGCGACCTCTGCGCGGGAAGCGGCGCCGCCGTGATTGCGGTCGACTACCGGCTTGCACCCGAGCATCGCTTTCCCGCCGCGGTCAACGATTGCTTCGATGCCGTGTGCTGGATCGCGCAGCACGCCCCCCTGCTGTCGCTCGACGCGTCGCGCCTGGTCGTGGCCGGCGACAGCGCGGGCGGCAACCTCGCCGCCGTGACGGCGCTGCGAATCCGCGACGAAGGCGGCCCTCCACTATGCGCGCAGGTGCTGGTCTACCCGGTGACCGACTATCACACGCCGCCTACGCGTTCCTACGTCGAGAACCAGTCCGGCTATGTGCTCACGCGCGCGGCGATGGTGTGGTTCTGGCGCCACTACGTCGAGAACGAGCAGGACGCGTTTCATCCGCATGCGTGCCCGCTGCGCGCGAAGTCGCTCGCGGGATTGCCGCGCGCCCTCGTGGTGACGGCCGGTTTCGATCCGCTGCGCGACGAAGGCGACGCCTACGCGAATCGCCTGTTCGACGCCGGCGTGCCCGTCACGTTGCGGCACTACGAGGGCATGATCCACGGCTTCTTTCGGATGGGCCTCGCATGCGCGGCCGCACAGGAAGCGCTGAGGGCGGCTGCGGCCTGGATAAGCGATGCGATGGCGCGTTGACACGTCTCGCCTGTTTGATGAACCGATCCGGAATTTCGAATGGAAACCTTGAAACATATCGGCTTTTTGGGCCTCGGACAGATGGGCGGCCCGATGGCCGAGCGCTTGCTCGGACAATCGTTCCGCCTGCATGTCTACGATCCGTCGCCTGCGGCCCTCCAGCCCTTTATCGAAGGCGGCGCGGTCATCCATAATTCGCCACGCGAGGTCGCCGATGCGGCCAGCATCGTCTTTGCGTGCCTGCCGAATCGCGATGTGTCGCTCGCGGTCGGCCTCGGCGCGGACGGCGTCGTGCATGGCAAAGCGATTCGCGTGTACGCGGAGATGTCGACGATCGGTCAAGACATGATCGAACGAATCGGCACCGGGCTGGCCGAGAAAGGGATCGACATCGTCGATGCACCGATCTCGGGAGGCGCCCCGGCTGCGCGGGCCGGCACGCTCGCGATGCTCGCCGCCGGCGCACCAGCCGCGGTCGGGCAGGTCATGCCGCTGCTGTCGCTGATCGGGAAAGCCGTGTTCGTGATGGGTGAACGCGCAGGCATGGCGCAGGTCATGAAGATCGTCAACAACATCATCATGGCGACCAATCTCGTCGTCTGCTCGGAAGGGCTCGCGATGGGCGCGAAGGCCGGCCTGGACGCGGACATGATGATGCGACTACTGGATGCGGGTACGGCGCAGAGCTTTGCCGGCTCGAAGATGCTGAGCCGCGCCGTGTCGGGTCGGTTCGACTATGGCGCAGCGCTGGCCATCATCGAAAAGGACATGTCGCTCGGATTCAACGAAGCGCGTCTGCTGAATATCGCGACGCCGACCATCGACCGCGCGCGCGATGTCTGGCATGCGGCATACGAAGCGGGGCACGAGGCGGAGGACTTTACTTCGATTCTGACGTTCGTCGCGGAGCAGGGCGGCACGCGCGTGCGAGGGCGGACCGCTTGAGTCGCGGTAGCGCGACGCCTGCATGCCATCACGGTTCGAAGCGAACGTCGCGAAGCACGATCTCGAGTTCGTGTGCGGCTTGTTTGAGCGCCGGCACGATGCGCTGCCTGACGGCGCCGATATCCGGTTCGAACCGGATCGCGCCGCAACTCAGCGACATCGGTGTGGCGGCGTGGCCGATGCTGATCGGCAGCGCGATGCCATACGCGTGACGCTGGAACTCGCCGAATGACATGCATACGCCGTTCGTGTCGAGATCATCGAACGCGTTGTCGATGCCGGTTCGCATCGCTTCTCGCTGCGGACCGGCAGCTTCGAGCAGCCGCGCGACGTACTGTTGCCGTTCCGGTTGCGGCAGCGTCCAGAGCCACGCCCGCCCGATCGCCGTGCAGCCCATCGGCAGTAACGAACCGACGCCGAGCCGCAGCGTGGCGATGCCTGCGCTCGTCCGATGGGCGATATACAGCATGTCGAGCCCATCGGGTGCGGCGAGTGCGACCGACACGTTCAACTGATCGGCGAGCCGCTGCATCAGCGGGTTCGCGAGTCGCGTGACAGGATTGGTTTCGAGGTAGGCGTAACCGATGCCGAACACGCCCGTCGCGAGCTCGAATCGCGCGCCGCCCGCGACGCGACGAATGTATCCCAGATGGATCAGCGTAGAGGTCAAACGCGAAACGGCCGATCGGGACATTCCCGCGCGCTGCGCCAGTTCTCCATTGGTCAGCGGTGCCCGCTCCGCGTGAAACGCGCGCAATATCTGCAGGCCGCGATCGAGCGTCAGCGTGACATGAGTGGCTTCGGGCATTGGGGCTCCTGAACGATCGGGTTGCGTCGCCATCGCGATCCCTTGTTTTCAGACACCGAGCGGCGCGCGCTCGCGAAGCGTCTGCGCGATCGCGACGAGCCGCGGGCCGAGTTCGCGTTCGAGCCTCGCCTGCGCGAGGCGCGCTGTGCGGCCGACGCAGCCGAGCACCAGTGGCGGGCGATTGGGAAGCGATACGGGCGCGGCGACACACGCGAGTTCCGGTTCCCAGTCGCCGTGCAACATGCCGAATCCCAGTTCGCGCACCTGCGCGACTTTTTCGACCATGCGGCGTCCGATGGTGGGCCAGTTGTCGTCGGCACGCTGCTCGAGCTCGCGCTGCAAGTAGCTGCATTCCGCTTCGGGCAGGGCGGCCAGCAATGCCCATCCCATCAGCGAATACGCGATATGCATGCGCATGCCGGGCCGCAGCCGCAGATCGAGCACGGTGCGACTCCCGATCTGGGTGTCGAGGATCAGGATGTCGAGACGGTCGCGCGTGCCGAGCAGCACGTAGGTATCGGTCGCCTCGGCCACTTTCCGCATTTCGCTGCTGGCGAGGCGCTGAAGGTTCGGGTCGATGACGGCCGCGTAGCCGAGCGCGAGCGACGCGGCCGCGAGCGCATATTTCCGGCTGCTCTTGTCGTGGTGCAGGTAGCCCAGTGCGACGAGCGAGCGAAGCAGGCGCAGCACCGTCGGCGGCGGAATGCCGGTTGCTTGCGCGATTTCCAGGTTGCCGAGCCAGGCCTTGTCCGGGGCGAACGCCGACAGGATCGCCAGCCCGCGCGCGAGTGGGGTCACCATCGCGTTGCTCGGCGCGCGTTCGCCACGAGGCAATTTCGGCCACGCGGTGTCGACGCCATGCGGGCCATTGCCGGACCTCGTGTCGACGTGCGTCGGCAAGGATCTACCGGGTTGCATGCGTGTCTCCGTCTGTTTTCTCGATGGCGGATCATATTTGGTCCGACGCGCGTGCGCGCGTCCATGCGGATCGTACTACCATCGCGCGAACCATGGAGTCGGGACGTGCCCGAGATCAGACGGCTGGTGCAATGTCGCGGATCAGCGCGACGCGTGCGCGACGACGCGGCGGAGCCGGTCACTGATGAATTCCAATCCGATACGGCTTCCGGGCAGAATGCCAATCATCATAAGAAAGCCGTGCATCTGCCCGTGCGCGCGAAGATGATGAACCGGCACCCCGGCCTCCTCGAGACGCAGCGCGTAAGCTTCCCCTTCGTCGCGCAACACGTCGTGCTCCGCGGTGACGACGATCGCCTCCGGCAGGGCCGACAGGTCTGCTTCCCTGAGCGGCGACGCGAGACTGGAGTGCCGAGCCTCATCGGTCGGCGCATAGTGCGTCCAGTACCACGTCATCGCGTCGCGGTTGGTCAGCAGTTGATTGTCGGGCGAGACATATGAAGGCCGATCGAATACGCAATCGGTCACCGGATAGACGAGCAGCTGGCCGGCGAACGACACAGCTCGTTCGCGTCGCGCGAGCAGCGTCACCGCAATCGCGAGGTTCGCCCCCGCGCTATCCCCACCAACGAGCACCGGCAGCGTCGTACCAAGCAGGGCGGCCTGCTCGGCGACCAGCCATTGCGTGGCCTGCCATGCATCGAGCACCGGCCGCGGAAACGGATGTTCCGGCGCTTTCCGGTATTCGACGAGCGCGACCGCAACATCTGCACCGACCGCGATTTCGCGGCAAAGCGGCGTGAATTCCTCGATGCCGCCAACGACCCAGCCGCCGCCGTGAAAATACACGAGCAACGCTTGCGGCCGTTCGTCCGGTACAAACAAGCGCGCGCGGAGCGTGCCGCCGTCGACCGGGACATCGAGCGGAATGGTGGCACGCACGTCGGCGCCCGCGGACAGGATCGTGCTGATTCGCGCAAACGCGGTGCGCGCCTCTTCCGGTGTCATCAAATGACGGGGTTTCGACGCCGTCGCGGCGAGCTTGTCCATGAAGGCGCGGGTTTCGGTATCGAGGCTCATGATGGCGACTTTTCAGCGGCGCGATGCGGCGTGGCGCCGTTACGAGTAAGCGGTCGACTCCTTGACGCAGTCGAGCAGTGCATGTGATGTCTCAGTGAGCGCGTCTGCCGATGCATTGCCTGCCCGCAAAAGCGCTCGGCAGTGCGCCCGACGAGTCAGTTCAACCCGACCTCGGCTCGTAGCGCGAACACCGGATCGCGCTGATCTCGGCTGCCGAGCAGCCATGTCGGATTGAGCTTGTTGTCTGCGGCATCGACGAGATGCGACTCGATCGCATCGAACACCGTTCGGCGACGCGCGATGCGCCACTCGTCGTTGCGCTTCTCGAAGCGGTCGACATAGCGGCCGAATACCTGGACCCGGCTGTTGTGCGTGCTATCGGCGTGTTTCGCGTCGAGCATCGACCGATGTTCGCTCGCCTGCGGCGCGAGCTCCAGCCGCGCGACGAAATACGTTTCGACGGCGGCGATGCTATCGGACGCGAATTCCACGAGACAGTTGCCGAGGAAGTGCGTGGACGTCAGCAGGCTCGGCGCATCGTGCCGCTCCCTGACCCACGCGATGAACGCGTCGCGGGTGCCCTTGAAGTCGGCATGGTCGTCGTGGCAATCCTCGAAGAACGCGGAGCGGACGAGCTCCCAGTCGCGGCGGTCGACGCCGCGCGCGTAACGAAGCATCACGTCCCGGATCAGGTCCTTCTCGATCAGGCGTTGCATGGCGGCAGACATGGCGTTGCGCTCCTTTCGTTTTCCTGCCTCAACGATGAAGAGCCTGCCTGTCTCGCGTCAATTCGCGCGATGCGCGTCTGCCGTACTTTGAAATCTCCCACGGATCGTGCGACCCGACATGCCGATCTGCCTGAACGCACAGCACGTCGGTCCCGACATCGGCACGCACGAACGCGGTGTCGGCGCCGATTTCAATGTACGGGAAGGCATCGCTGCCGCAATTGATGCGGACCGGCGTGCGGTCATTCAATAGGTTCCTGACAAGCACCAATCTTCAGGAGACAACCCAATGAACCAGAACTCGGAAGTGCTGGACGCCGTCATTGTCGGCGCCGGCTTTGGCGGACTCTATGCGATCAAGCGGCTCACCGATGCCGGCTTTCGCATCCAGGCATTCGAATCGGGAGACGGCGGCGGCGGAACGTGGTACTGGAATCGCTATCCAGGCGCGCGGGTGGATCTCGAGTGCTGGGACTACTCCTATTCGTTTTCCGCGGAGCTTCAGGACGAGTGGGACTGGCCCGAGCGCTATCCGACCGCTGCGGAGCTCATGCGATACCTGAATCACGTGGCCGATCGCTTCGACCTGCGTCGGCACATACGCTTCAATACGCGTGTCGAGTCCGCCGTATTCGATGAAAAACTGAATCTCTGGAACGTGACGACGTCGGATGGAAAGGTCACGCGTGCACGTTTCTTCGTACCGGCGACCGGCGTGTTGTCGGTGCCGAAGCCGCCCGAGATTGCGGGAATCGAGACGTTCGCGGGCGAAAGTCATCACACCGGCCGCTGGCCGCACCACGAAGTCGATTTCAGCAACAAGCGGGTCGGCGTCATCGGCACCGGCTCGTCGGGTATCCAGGTGATTCAGGCACTTGCCGGCAAGTGCAAACACCTGACCGTGTTTCAGCGCACGGCCGTCTATGTCGTGCCGGCGAAGAATCATCCGCTGACGCCCGAAATGCGCGCCCGCGTGCGGGCGACTTACGCTGAACGGCGCGAGATCAGCCGCCTCACGCGCTTCGGCATCGCCGTGCCGTTCCCGGTCGAGTCCGCGCTCGACGCCACGCCCGACGAGCGCAAGCGGAAATATGAAAACGCGTGGGAAAACAGCCAGCTGCTCGGCTTTCGTATGTGCTACGGCGACATTCTGTCGAACGAGGCCGCCAACGAAACCGTGGCCGAGTTCATTCGCGGCAAGATCCGCGAGACGGTGAAGGACCCGGTGACTGCCGAGAAACTGATGCCGCGCGGGTTCCCGTTCGGCACGAAACGCCCGTGTCTCGGCGATACCTACTACAGCGTCTACAACCGCGACGATGTGACGCTCGTCGACCTGAAGGCGACGCCGATCGAGCGCGTGGTGCCGGAGGGCATCGTGACGAGCGACGACCTGCACGAACTCGATGTGCTGATCTACGCGACCGGCTACGACGCACTGACGGGCGCACTCACGCATATCGACGTGCGTGGCGTGAGCGGCGTCAGACTGAACGACAAGTGGGCGGCCGGTGCGAAGACCTATCTTGGCCTGATGACAAGCGGCTTTCCGAACCTGTTCACGGTGACCGGGCCCGGCAGCCCGGGGCCGCTCGCGAACATGTCGATGAGCATCGAGCAGCACGTCGACTGGATCGCGCGTTGCATGGCCGATTTGCGCGACGCAGGCATCGTGCGGATCGACGCCGACCCGGAGGCGGAAGAGGGCTGGATGCAGCACGTCCAGGACGTCGTGTCGAAGACGCTCTATCTGAAGGCGAACTCCTGGTATGTCGGCGCGAACGTGCCGGGCAAGCCGCAGGTGTTCCTGCCGTATCTGGGCGGGCACGGCACCTACCGGAAAAAATGCGACGCAGTCGCGGCGTCCGGCTATACAGGGTTTGTGCTGACGGGCGCGGAAGAGCGCAATACCGAGTCGCTAAACGCAACGGTCGAACATCAGGCGTAACGACATCATCGCTGAGCGGTCCGACGGCCGCCCGGGTATCGCAAGCGCGAGGGCGGCCTGTCGAGAATCACGAACTCGACGACCTATTGATGCTGCATACGGTACATGCGTGTGCGCGAACGGATCGGCTATCGCGATCGGCGCTCAGACGGGAATCGTCCGAACAACATGAAGGAGACGTGAAATGGGAAGGCTTGACGGCAAGATTGCATTCGTGACCGGTGCGGGCGGTGGCATCGGCGCCGCCATCTGCAAGCAGTTCATCGCCGAAGGCGCGTGCGTACTGGCCGGCGATATTCATCTGGATCTTGCCCAAGCGGCCACCGAAGCGAGCGGTGGCGCGGAACGGACCATCCCGCTGAGGCTCGACGTCACCGACAAGGAGAGCGTCCGCGCCGGCTTGGCGCGTGCCGCAGAGGCGTTCGGAAAGATCGACGTGCTGTGCAATACCGCTGGCGGATCTACGCCGCATGACGCGCGCGTGACCGATGCATCGGAGGAAGAGTTCTGGCGGGCGATCAAACTGGATCTCTTCGGTACGTTCCTGGTCTGTAAATACGGCATTCCCTATCTGCAACGAGCGGGTGGCGGTTCGGTCATCAACTTCTCGTCGATGGTCGCACTGATGGCGCTCACCGATCGCGATTGCTATACGGCGGCGAAGGGCGGCGTTCATGCACTGACGCGTTCAATGGCGCCGGAGTATGCGCGCGATCGCATCCGCGTGAATGCGATCGCACCGGGACTGACGCTGTCGGAGCGCGTGCGTCATCTGGTGGATGAGCGGGAGGAGTTGCGCAAGCTGGCGGACCAGTGCCTGCTGGGGCCGTGTGAGCCCATCGATATGGCCCATGTGGCGGTCTATCTGGCTTCCGACGAGTCACGACATACGACCGGGCAGATCATTCCCGTGGATAGCGGCGTCACGATTTATTGACCGACGCTCCCCGCCTGCCTGACTACCCGCGTAGACGTGGCATCGCGACGGCAGGGGGTAGCGATCCTTGCCATGAACGGCATATATGCCACTCACCCGGCGGACATGACTGGCTCGATATACGAATTCTCTGAAGGGCAGACAATGAGCAAAGGAACCGCAATCGTGACCGGAGGCGCCGGCGTTCTCGGTCTGGCAATTTCGAAAGGTCTCAGGAACGACGAATGGAACGTGATCATCCTCGATCGACAAGAGGCGCTTGAGGGTTTCGTCCCGCCCGAAGGGATACGGACCGATGTGCTGGACGTGACGGATTTCGCGGCCTGTCGCGCCTATTTTGCCGGGCTGACGGAACTGTCGGTGCTGGTCAACAATGCAGGCACGGCCAAGCTGTCCTTGGTGCGTGAAATGCAGCTGGAGGACTGGAACCGGATACTGGAACTCAATCTGACCGCACCATTGGTTCTGACGCAACTCGCAACCGACCTTTTGGTGCGCAGCGGGCACGGCGCCATCGTCAACATTGCATCCATCGCGGGACTCCGGGCAGGTTTCGGCCGGGTTGCCTATGGCGCGTCGAAGGCGGGCCTCATTCAGCTTACGCGACAAACGGCGTTGGAATATGCGCCGTTGGGCGTGCGTTGCAACGCAGTCGCCCCGGGTCCGGTCAATAGCGACATGGTGCGCAAACAGCTGTCGATGGAAGACTTCGAAGCGTACCTCGAGGACATTCCATTCAATCGCATGGCCGAACCCGACGAAGTTGCAAATGCAGTCGCGTATCTAGCCTCTGAAAAATCGCTTTACATCACTGGGCAATGCCTGGCTGTCGATGGTGGATTCCTTGCCGCCGGGGCTGGCATCAAGAAGGCCCATCAGATGATCTCTTGAACCTGGTCCATCGATACTGAGGAAAGTGACATGTTCAGTCATGTGAACCTGGGCAGCAACGATCTGGAGCGCTCGAGGAAATTCTACGATGCCGTGATGGGAGTGCTCGGCATTGGACCTGCGATAACGATCAATTTCAATTCGCCTCGCATCTACTATACGCACGGCGATACGTTACTGACCATCGCCATACCGCTGAATGGCAAGCCGGCACATGGTGCCAATGGCGGAACGATTGGATTTCGTATCGACAGCCGGGAGAAGGTCGATGCATGGCACGCAGCGGGCATGGCCAACGGTGGAACGACCTGCGAGGATCCCCCGGGAGTCCGGGACACGCCGGTAGGACAGCTTTATCTGGCGTATATGCGCGATCCGGACGGCAACAAACTGTGCGGATTTCATTCCGTGTGACGGATCGAGACGGTCGCCCACCCTAACGATCGAATGACGACGAGCGATCTCGTGCAAGAACACCATCCACGTAAAAACCGCCCGGTTTCAACGAAGGGAGAAGAAACGATGCTGATCAGGAACAAAACGGCAGTGGTGACCGGCTCTGCGTCCGGGATCGGCGCGGCCATCGCCGAACGTCTGGCGGAAGAGGGCGCGCATGTGATCCTGACCGACGTGGACGACGCGCGCGGCAACGAACTCACAACACGACTGATCGACCGCGGCCGGAAGGTGAGCTACCTCCATTGCGACAGCGGCAACCTCGAATCGATCGCCGCGATGACGGCCCGAGCCGTTGCAGAAAATGGCCGGGTCGATGTGCTCGTGAACAACGCAGGCGTGACGCGGAAGATCAAACTGCTCGACTTGACGCCGGAGGATTGGGACTGGATCCAGAACGTCAATACGCGCGGACTGTTCTTCACCATGCAGGGTTTCGCGCGTCACATGGCCGAGGCGAGTGGCGGCGTGATCGTCAACATCGCGTCGATTGCGGGCAAGGGTGCGAAGGCCACCTCGAATGCGTCCTATGCTGCCTCCAAGGCCGCGGCCATCGTGATGTCGCGTGTGGCCGCGAACGAACTCGGCGGCAGCGGCATACGGGTGAACGCGGTTTGCCCTGGCGCCACGCGTACCGCGTTGCTGGAGGATCTGGAAAAAGCCAATCCGGTCGGTTTTCGCAAGATGCTGGACGAAACCGCGCTCGGCCGGTTCGCCAGCCCGCGCGACATAGCCGACGCCGTTCTGTTTCTGGCCTCGGATTTGTCGAGCAGCATTACCGGTCAGTCAATCAACGTCGACAATGGCTTGATGTGGGACTGAGCGGCAAGCCGTCATATGTCGGGCGGCTTTCGATGTTGATTGCGCCGTCACGCTCCGGCCGGCTCAAATGCTGCGGGATTGAGAACGCGCCGGCAATGTGTATAAGCGATCTGCATCGATCATCTGATTTGCCGCTGCACCAAGGCGATTACGCCGCCTACGATCGCTAGGCCTACTATCATCTCGAAGCCGTCCAGCACGCTCAGGAAACTGGCCTGATGAGCGGCCATCATCGCCAGTCGGCCGAGCGACAGGCCTCGCGCCGCGTTCTCGTCGAGGCCTTGCGCCTCGAACGCATGCGTCATCGTTTCAAGCGCGTTCTGGAACGTCGCGTTATACGGGTTTGCGAATTCGACGAGACGCGTGTGATGCACGGCCGTGCGATGCTGATCGACGATGATGAACGTCGCGGTCGACACCGAGTAGGCCATCTGCTTGACGACATTCTTGAATCGGTATCCGTGCGTGAATTCGTCGTTCGAGAAAATTTGAAACGCGGCGCTCGCCGTCGGCAGCGCGATGAACATCAGCAGGAATCCGCGCAAGACCAACGGCGGCAGCAGCCAACCCATGCTGACGTCAGGCGGCAGGTTGAGCATCCAGATGCCGATCACGGCCGCCATGATGAAGCCCGGGACGATCAGCAATTTGCGCTTGATGAGACGCGAGTACCGGAAATACGCGATCGCCATCGGAATCGCTGCGAGCGACGTGATCCCGACGAGACGGCCGGCATTTTCGACCGGATAGCCGAGGCCGCCTTGCAGCAACCGCGAAACCAGGAAGCTGATCGCATTGCTGATGAAGTAGTAGAAGGCATAGAGCACCATCCCTTGGCGGAAAGGCCCCTCACGCAGCGCATTCAGGCGCACCAGCGGACGCGGATGGTGCCACTGTTGCCAGGCGAACCAGCCGATCGCGGTCAACCCTGCAACGGTGACCAGCGGCATCAGCGGTGTCGTGCTGAACACTTCGAAACGCAGTTGCTGTACGACAATCTGCAGCGCTCCCAGTGCAATGGCGAACACGAGATACGGCCATAGGTGAGCGGCGCTGCGCCGCTCGACCGGCCGCCTGCCGATGTGCGGCACCACCAGGAAGGCAAATACCGATAGCGCGGCGCCGCCGACTGTCGAACACGTATATAGCGCGCGCCAGTCGAAGTAGGCAACGAGATAACCGCCCGCCATTGGCGCAAGCGCGCTCGCGAGCAGGATCATGATCAAGAAAATACGCGTGGCCCCTGCGCGATCTTGTGGCGCGAAACCGGTTTGCAACATGATGCGGCAGGTGCCGAGCATCGGCCCGATGAAGTAGCCCTGAAAGCCGCGCGCCATTGCGAGGGAAAGCGACGATTCGCTAAGCGATGCGGCCAGCGATCCTGCCGCGAACATCAGCAGACAGCCGCTCAGGTAGCGACGGAACCCGAGACGCTCGATCAGCCACTGCTGTTGCACGATGCCGAGCACGGAAGCGGTTGCATAGGCCGTCGACGACCACACCAGTTCGTCCGGCGATGCATTGAGGCCGCCCGCGATATAGCTCGTAAAGAACGAAAAGATCGTGTTGTCGAAGTAGTCGATACCGACCGATAGCGCGATCGCCCATGGCAGTAGGTCGCTGCGCAAATGCCTGAGCGTGAACAGGCGGGCGCGGGCGGGCGTGATTTTCATGATGCCGCGGCCTCAGGCATCGGCGTCGGGCGCATTTGCTCGCGCGCGGATACGATGGGGGAAAGGGCGCGCGCGTGGGGCGCGGCGCCGGTACGAACGTGAAGAGACACCTGGACTCCGGAATGAATCGGATGAAAAACCCGGGCTGGAAAAGCAGATGAAACCATCTTTGACGGTGCCACCGGTTGAAGGTCCAGGTGGCGATTTTCATGACGGCTGCGCGTGTGGCTGCGAGAAGCCGCGGCCTGGTGCTCTCGGTCGCTTCCGCAAGTAATGACCCGGCGTGCCGCAGAGCTACATGGACAGGTTCAAGTTGGCGCGGCGCGGTAGCTCGGCGGCTGGCCGCCGGCTGTCGCGGACGCTGACGCTTCGGCGAAAGTGGCCGTGGCGCAAATGGCGGCCGCGAACTGTCATCGGCTATCGTTCGGCGCGTCTTCGTCCAGAGACGACGGCGGCGCCAACTGCGCATGTCGAACGATTGCAGCCGTCGCAGACCATCGCCGAGGGACCGTCACGGCGGATTATTCCGGGCGTCACGGGTCGCTATCAATGGTTAACGCTTACGTATTCCGTACTTTGAAATTTGTGCACGAGTCGCCGAACGATGCGTTCGGAGCAGCCGGCACACCGCGACTGTGCCAGGGGCGCGAGGCCGGACATGCGTACGCGCTATTGATGCTCACGGTTGTGGCAATCGGAGCAACAGCTGCCAGACAGCTTACGCGGCCCGAAAGCGGACGGTCAATCTAGCCACTGCAACCACTGTCATACCCGGATTCAGATGTCGTAGCGCCAGCTAAATACAGATGTCGCATGTTTCATCCGCTTTCTCGTCATTCAGCATTGAAGCGCCGAGCCTGAAGCAGCAGGGCGCTTACGCCTATCCGCGGGCCTTGGCAGACCGCCGCTCAGTTCCTGCGTTTGATGTGACCTCCAGAATCGCCGTCTCCATGTCAGCCGCCGTGAACCGGCGCGGTTTCTTGGTGCCGGGTTGCGCTTCGTTCTCCCGCACCGGAAGCCCTC